>CAJTVK010000001.1:0-20002 GCA_910579645.1 uncultured Lachnospiraceae bacterium
TCTTTCTTGCCGCGGGGCATCGGCTGTCCATAGGCGCCCGGGTCTGGCAGCAGCGCAGTCATAAAGCCCAAAATTGATTTCCGTGGTTCACTCACAATATCATTATGTGAAGCTGCATCCGCTTGTCTCGTTGCCCATGAGAATAAAAAAGAACCATCGCACGATTATTCATCATACAATAGTCCTTCTCACAGATACCGGCAAACCATCCCCAACATCTCTGTTTGCCTAAACCCTGCAATATCAGATTCAATTATTCAATCATTAAATAAAGAAATTTCCGTTGATTTCTCCGTTGAATACATAATATGCAATATTCTCTTCCGGCTTTACATAGAGTTCCAAGGAAGTATACGGCTCTTCATTGTGCAGATCATATTTCCATACGTCGTTAGCTATTTTCTGCAGGTCTTCCATAGAATAGGATTTGCCGCTGAACTGTAAATGCACAACGGGATTCGCCGCTTTCTTAGCAGTTCTTTTAGGAGCAGGCTTTTCTTCCGTTTTTACAGGTTCCGCCTCTTTTGCGGCTGTCTTTTTCGTCGTTGTCTTCTTTGCCGTCGTTTTCTTCGCCGTTGTCTTCTTTGCGGCTGTTTTTGTTTTTGCAGGTGCTTTTTCTTCCTTCTTTGCTTCCGTATTCCCGGATTCTTTTGTCTCTGCCGCAGGTTCCGCAGCTTTCATCGTTTCCTCTTCTTTTACTGTCGATTTAGCAGTTGTTGTTTTTTCTGCCATGGGTATTCTCCTTTCAATATCCTTTTCCCAAAGATACAAGATAATATATTTTCTATATCTCCTCTGCCGGCGTTTTCTTCCCGCAAGACCGCAGACAAGTTCTGAAACTAAGAACATTTTTACCATTCGTTCTTACGTTAATCAAGAACCCACTTGGTTCATTTCCCGTGGAAATAAATATGTTTACGTTAGTTAGTGTATCTCAATTTCGCTGTCTTGTCAACTTTTCAGCGCATGAAATATAGAAAAATAGCGAAAAAGTGTTGGAAAAACAGACTGTTTTCTCATGCCCCCAGAAGAAAATATGCCAAGATCAGTATGCCCAGCACAATCCGGTACCATCCGAACACTTTAAAATCATGTTTCTTAATATAACCCATGAGAAACCGGATGACCACCACCGATACGGCAAAGGCCACTGCCATTCCGACGATAAGTATGGACCATTCCGACGCGCTGAAGGCAAGGCCGGATTTCAGCAGCTTCAGCAGGCTTGCCCCAAACATCACCGGAATGGCTAGGAAAAATGTAAATTCGGCCGCAACAGTCCTGGATATGCCCAAGAGCAAAGCCCCGATAATCGTTGCGCCGGAACGGGATGTTCCGGGAAAAATGGCCGCTATCAGCTGCCAGATTCCTATAATCAAAGCCATCTGATAAGTGACCTGTGAAAGGCTGGTAATTTTCGGCAGTGCTTTTTTATTCCGGCTCTCTACCGCAATGAACAGCACTCCGAAAACAATCAGGGCTATGGCCACACATACATAATTATAAAAATGAGCTTCAAAAAAATCATCAAAAGGCATCCCAATCAGTACGGCCGGAATGCACGCCACCGCAATTTTAAACCAAAGAGTGAAAATTTCCTTTTTTATGAACGGCTTCCGTTTCAAGTCAAACGGAAAGATTTTCTCCCAAAATAAAACCACTACCGCCAATATGGAACCAAACTGTATGACCACTAAAAAAGCCTGCATAAATTCCGGCGATACGTCCAGCCGGACAAATTCATCCAACAGAATCATGTGGCCGGTACTGCTGATCGGAAGCCACTCCGTAATCCCCTGCACAATGCCAAACAGCACTGCTTTTAATATCTCTGCCATTTTTCCTCCATTCCAGTTCCGCATCCCCCAGAGGGATGCTGTTTTTTAGTTCCGTATCCCATTCATGTACTATATATACGCCGGCAGCATGGCAATCATGACAGATACTCCAGCAAATCCATATAGCACTCTTCTGCGTCCCGATAGCCTTCCCTATATAATTCTTCCAGCTTCTTTCCGTCTTTCTCAATCCTGCTGACCCCGCTCTTTTTCTTAGGGCGTATCACAAACGCATTTCCGTTATCTACCTGTATTTTCAGATAATCCAACATGGCATTATAGTTTATATGACGCTCCTTCATCAATTCATATACCTTCGGATATCTTATATAACGCGCTTTTATCAATGCCATCTGCGCCGTATCCGCCGGTTCCCTACGGAATCCCGTTTCCTTTGTCAGCACCACCACATTTTTCCGGTTCCCGTCTTTGATGGATTTTGCTATCGGCACGGAATCCGCTATCCCGCCGTCCAGATACAGCCCGCCGCCAATCCTGACGTTACGCGCCGCCAACGGCATGGAACTGGACGCACGCACCGCTATGATATCCCTGCGCATCTCTTCCAGCGGCATATATTCCGCTTCCCCCGTTTCTATATTCGTCACCACCGCATAAGCTTTTCCTTCATATTTATTAAAAGCTTCAAAATCATAAGGATCCAGATAATTGGGAATCAAATCATAACACATATCCGTCCCGAATAAATCGCCCGTAGTCAGCAGGCTGAAAGATCCGCAGTATCTCTTATTGTCCAGATAATTTACCGAAACACGGTATGCCCTTCCCCTCTGCTTTGACAGAAAACTGCATAGATGGCATGCCCCTGCCGATACCCCGTAGCAGGAAGAAAATTCTATTTCCTTGTCTAAAAAGAAATCCAAAACACCGGCGGTATAGACCCCTTTCATCGCACCGCCTTCCAAAATAAGCCCGGCCTGATACATATGTCCTCCCTTTCTTGTAAAATATACACTCAGAATCACTCTCACACTGTCTGCGTAAATGCCGCTATTTTTTCGTCCCGTATTCCGTTTCCACAAATTTACGCAAAGCAGGAAGGGAACGCTCCACTTTCTCCGTGTCAATGCAATATGCCATACGGAAATATCCGGGACATCCAAAGCTGTCCCCCGGTACCAATATCAAATCATAGTTCTTCGCTTTTTGGCAGAATATCTTCGCATCCTCTTCCAATGCTTTCGGGAAAATATAAAAGGTACCTCCCGGCTTCACACAAGTAAAGCCTAATTTTACCAATTCCTTATATAAAATGTTCATATTGGTCTCATAGACGGAAAGATCGGAAGTCTCATCCACTGCCTCCGCCACTGCCAGCTGAATCAGGGACGTAGGACAGTTATGCCCAATCCCTCTGGAAATCTGCCCGCACATGCTAATCAGCGTCTCCGCCTCTTTGCATGCCGGATTAACCGCAATATACCCGATACGTTCCCCCGGAATGGACAATGATTTTGAAAAAGAATAACAGCTTATCGTATTGTCATAAAATTGAGACACATATCCTTCCTCCACTCCGGCAAACAGAATCTCTCTATACGGTTCATCGGAAATCAGGTAAATATCATGCCCATATTCTTTTGCTTTTTCCGTCATAATCTTTGCCAAATTTTCCAATGTTTCTTTTGTATAGACGATACCCGACGGATTATTGGGCGTATTTATCAGCACAGCCATAACTTTTTCCGTCAGCATCCGCTCAAAGCATCCGAAATTCACCTGAAAGTTCTCGGTATCCGCCGGAACCACTTTCAGGCTTGCGCCGCTGAGGTCTATATACGGATGGTACTCCGGAAAAAAGGGTGCAAAAGTGAGCACCTCGTCCCCCGGCTCCGTCACAAGGCGCACTGCATGCGCAATGGCGCCGGCTGCTCCGGCCGTCATAAAAATATGTTTCCCCGTATAATTCATTCCAAACCTCTTGTTCAGAGACTCCGCCACTTTTTCTTTTACCGACGGAATGCCAAGGCTTGGGCTATAACCATGCACTTCCATCGGATTGCATTCCGTAAGCAGTTTAATGACCGCCTCCTTAAACTTTTCCGGCGCAGGCACCGACGGATTCCCTAAACTATAGTCAAATACATTTTCATATCCGATTTCCTTCCCCCGCGCCGTGGCATATTCCGAAAGTTCTCTGATTACGGACTTAGCCCCCAGCATTTCTTTATACTTAGCAGCAATCATTCTCTTTACCTCCAACCTAATCCTGCGGCACGAAACAGCCGCTTTAAAACTCAACGGGTATATTTTACCACAGTCAGGGCAATTAGGGAACCATACATTTCTGCCATCTGCGGAAATCAGTTTTGGGGATTCTGCCTGTGCAGCTGCCAGACCCGGGAACCTGCGGACAGCCAATGCCCTGCGGCAAGACAGCCGGCCCGCACACAGAACCATTGATTTTTCCGCAATGATGTACTAGTATAATCCAATTTAATTAGCTTTACGTTTATACTTTTCATAGACTCATGCAAAAATAGCACAATTAGAATAATAAAACATATAGTTATTTAAATCGGATTATACTAGTATGACCCGCACCAATTAACCATATGTTTCGCTTGTCTATATTTCCATCTGCCACGTTGTCATCGGTCAACGATGCCACCGCATCGCCTCCCTCTTCCGCCTTGCAGACTGAAAATTTATCCTGCGCGAAACATATGGTTAATTGGTACGGGTCATACTAGTTGCATACCCGATTTAGAAATGATAAAATGTAATTATGAAACCGTACCCCAAAATTATGCACAGGGAGAAAACATGAAGTTAGTCAATACACCATATGACGACGTGTTCCGCACTTTGTTAACCGATTGCAGCTGCTTAATTTTACCGGTCATTAACGAAGTATTTGGAGAACATTATTCCGGAAAAGAAAAAATTGAATTTTCCCCCAATGAACATTTTCTTAACCGGCAGGACGGGAATGAAATCGAACGAATTACTGACACCAGCTTTCAGATTATCGGCAGTGAAACAAAAAAATATCACTGGGAATGCCAAAGCAGTTCGGATAACAGCATGCTTGTCAGATTTTTCGAATACGACACCCAAATAGCATTAGACCAAGGGGTGATAAAGGAAAATGTCCTTACTGTTACTTTACCCCGTTCCGCCGTATTGTTTTTACGCTGCGACGAGTCTACGCCTAACCAGATGCAGATAAAAATTGTAACGCCGGAGGGTTCCATCAGTTATAGCATTAAAGTAATGAAAGCAATGTGCTATACATTGGAGGAAATTTTTGAGAAAAGGCTGCTGTTTCTGATTCCTTTTTATATTTTTTCCCACGAACCTTATTTTAATGAATATGACAAAAATGCCGTTAAACTGCATATGCTAATGAATGAATATTCGGAAATCAGAAACCGGCTTGAGGAACTTCTGCATACCGGAGAAATTACCGAATATATAAAATGTACGATTATCGACATGTCTAACAAAGTCTTGGAACACATAGCCAAAAAATATGAAAACGTCAGGAAAGGGGTGAAATCCATTATGGGCGGAAAGGTATTAGAATACGAAGCAAAGTCAATCAGAAAGGAAGGCCTCCGCGAAGGCAAAAAAGAAGGTCTCCGCGAAGGACGATTAGAAATGCTCTTCGATCTTGTAGGAGACAACTTAATTACGATAGAAGAAGCTGCCGCAAAAGCCGGACTGACCAATGAAGCTTTTAAAGAAAAAATGCAGTTCCATAAACAATAACTCCTTAGAACGTACTTAAAAATGCTTTCTGCCGGATGTGCGGTATCCGGCAGAAAGCATTTTTTAAACACGCTCCGTCAATTTCCCTACTTTGGCATGCCCGCCGCAGAAGCGATTATCTGCATATTTCCTTTCAGTTCCACTTCCCCAAACCCGCAAGGCAGCACAAAATGATCCCCTTTCTTAATCAGCTGACCGTTAATCAGCCCGTCCCCTTCTATGACACTCATATTCATAAAGGACTTCTCCTGCATAAAAGTAAATTCTTTTTCCACATCTATTTTCCATACCGTATAATATTGATTGGATTCCAGTATATTCATAGTATTTGCCGGCAGATGCAGCGTGCTCTTTACGCTGCTGGAAATATCCTTAGCCGGAACGGCAATCACATCCATGCTTTTCTCCAGATGCAGTTCCCTCGGCTTTCCGTCTGCCAGCCTGCCGTAATCATAGAGACGGTAGGTAATGTCACTGCTCTGCTGCGTCTCCAAAATCATAAGGCCGCCTTTAATGGCATGAACCGTACCGGGGTCAATCTGTATGAAATCCCCTCTGTTCACCGGAATTTCCCGAAGGAACTCCTGCCAACGTCCTTTCTCTATCATTTCCCGCATCTGTTCTTTTGTCCCGGCATTGTGCCCGATGACTAGGCCGGCTCCCTCGTCACAGTCCGCCACATACCAGCACTCCGTTTTCCCCAGGCTTCCGTTTTCGTTTTCCTTGGCATAAGCATCATCGGGATGTACCTGTATGCTCAGATCCTGCTTCGCGTCAATAATCTTAATCAGCAGCGGAAATCCGGGGGCATCATAGTTCCCAAACAGTTCCGGCTGTTCTGCCCACAATTCGGACAGCTTTTTTCCTTTATAATGTCCTTCCCTTACGATGCAGTCCCCATGAGGGTGTGCGCTGATTCCCCAACATTCCCCGATTTTATCGGAAGGCAGGTCATAATGGAATTCTTTTCCCATACGCTCCCCTCCCCACACCATCTGTTTAAATACCGGTTCCAAAAACAAGATTTCTTTCACCGGTTCATTCACGCTAAGTCCCATTCCGTTCTCCTCCATAATCTTCTGATACCAGAACGCGGAATCTTTCACTATCCGTTTCTGGGTCGCAAAGTCTACATGCACAATGCCAAACCGCTCGTTATACCCTTTTTCCCATTCAAAATTATCCAAAAACGTCCAAAGGAAATATCCCCTTACATCCGCGCCGTCGTCACTGGCCCGCTGTAATGCAGACAGATATCTGTCAAGAAATGCAATCCTGTCCGGGTCATGCACCCTTCCGTCCGCCGAAACCATATCATGGCAAGACATTCCGTTTTCCGTAATATACAGCGGATGCCCATACCTTTCATATAAAAACTTCACACCCCAATACAGCGCCTCCGGCGTTACCGGCCAGTTCGCGGCGGTTTTGGCATACCCTGCTTCCCTCCCGACGAACTCCGGTTCCCCGTCAGCCCCTGCACGCACTATATATCCGTTATATATATTCTGTCCCATAAAATCCAATGGCTGGGAAATCAAAGCCATGTCCTCGTCCGTAATTTCCGGCAGAAATTCCGCATATTTTTTCATTCCCTCTTCCGGATAGTGTCCCAGGAACACCGGATCGGAAAACCATGCCACATTCCATGTCCAGTTCTCCAGCGGATTATAAAAACCAAACAATGCTTTTTTCGCCGCTTCCACATCCTCCCTGCTCCCTGTTGCCGGATAAGCCATGCCGCAGGTAGGCGCATAACCTATTTTTATGGCACGGCGGGCATATTCCCGCAGGTTTATCACAGCCTGCCCATGGGCGCGCAAGGCATTATGGGCAATTTTAAACACATCTTTTGGCGGAAGCGTCAGCCCCGGCGCATGCACGCCCGAAAGATGTCCTAATCCCACAAAACACTGCGGCTCGTTCAGTGTAATAAAATACTCGCACAAATCCGAAAAGTTCTCCGCCACCACTCTGGCATATTCCCCAAACCACCGGATAATCCCTTCATTCAGCCAGCCGCCCTTATCCTGCAGTGCCTGAGGCAATTCCCAATGGTACATCGTAATATACGGAGTGATTCCGTTTTTTATCATTTCCTGCAGCATGTCACGGTAAAACCGTATTCCGCCTTCGTTTATCCTTCCCGTCCCCTTGGGCAGTATTCTGGCCCAGTTCAGGGAAAAACGATAATGCCTGATTCCCAACAGACGCATCAGCGCAAAGTCTTCTTTATATCTGTGTATGCCGTCACAGGTTACATCCGCGTTCTGCCCATCTGCTATCTTGCCGGCCGCGGCAAAAGTATCCCATATGGTCTGCCCGCAGCCGTCGCCCTCCGCTCTCCCCTCTGTCTGATAGGCACTGCTTGCAACGCCCCATGCAAAATCCTCCCGAAACATTTTCCGTCCTCCTTTTTCGCCAAAAAACCTTTATACCGTGAATCTGCTGATGGAACCATCCAATGCAGCCGCTTCTTTCTTCAGCTGTTCCACTTCCTCCGTCAGATCGGAAATTACTTTTACCTGTCCGTCCAAAGCGGCCGTAACTTCTTCCGTAGCGACGGCAGACTGCTCGGATACGACGCTGATGCTCCGTATGGATTCCTGCACCATATCCTTTTCCCTGTTAATTTCCCTCATGCCGTCCGCAATATCCTTCAGCCCGTTTACAAGCCTTTCCACACAGTCATTGATTTCACCGAATACCTGAACCGTCTCTTTCAGTGCGTCCGCCTGCGCAAAGACGATTGTTTCCGCTTCCCTTGCGGAATCCGTAGTCTTTTCGGTAGTTTCCACAATATTTTCCACTATTTTCTTTATGCTTTTCCCTGCCTGCATGGACTCATCCGCCAGCTTCCGGATTTCCTCCGCCACCACGGAAAAACCCTTGCCGTTCTCACCGGCCCTGGCCGCCTCTATGGAAGCATTCAGAGAAAGAAGGTTGGTCTGTCTGGCAATACTGTTAATCGTATCAATAAATTTCTCAATTTCCGCGGAACGCTCCTGCACATCATTGATGTTTTCCACCAGAACCTTAGTGATTGCCACAGTAGTTTCGGTCTTCCCGCTCAGTTCATCCACAATCACCCGTCCCTGACCCACTGCCGCGGTTGCCCGCTCTATCGTATTGCCCATATCGTCGGCGCCTTCGCATGCGCTGTCCACCTTCTGCGCAAAGTCTGCCATCTTACTGTTGCTTATATCCGCGTCCTTTGCCTGTGTCTGCGTACCCGATGCCACATCGTCCACAGCGCCCGATATTTCCTTAATAGAAGTATTGATTGTATCCGATTTCAGTGCCACCCCGTCCGCCATCTCTTTTACCTGATTCCCGAACTTCTTCATGTCTGACATCAACGTACGCATGCTTGCCAGCATATCATTCAGCCCCTTCGCCAATAGGCCGAACTCATCCTTGCGCTTTATGTCAAACCGCTGGGTCAGGTCGCCTTCCGAAACTTTATCCAGCCCGTCTGTCATTATGTTTACCGATTTACTCATGCCTGCTGCAATTGTGCTTCCGATGACAAATGCAATGATGCATGCCAATATAATCATAATAATGCATAAATTGCGGATAAAGCTAACTTCTTTCACTATATTGCTCTGCGGAATCAGGCTGCACATCATAATTCCGGTCTTTCCTATCGGCGCGTACAAATACAAGTAGCTGTCCCCGCCGTATTTTACATATTTGCTGCCGCCCTCCTCCGCTTCCAGGCTCTCCGCATAAAATTCTTTATCCGTAAAAACAGGTTCCGTGCTTTCCGGCTTTATTCCTTCTCCGTCCTGCTGAATGCGGATTACTTCCCTTCCGTCCTGCGTAATCAGGGCTTTGATGCTGTTTTCGCCGAAATCCATGCCGTTCAGCATTTCCTCCACGGTCTCCATATTAATGTCCATGACAAGAAAAGTATTGGTTCTTAAAAACTTCTGGTAAAAAACAAGTCCGTATTGTTCCGGCTCCATCTTCATCTGTTCATCCAGAAAAGTATGATACCCCAGCCAAGTATTTTTCCGCGTATTGTTTTCCTGAAAATATCTGCCCTCCGGCGACTGGAAAAACTGTTCCAACGGATGATCGCCCATAGAGCCTGATGCCGAAGTTATGTACGTCCCGTTTTCGGGAATTATGCTGTAGCTGTAAATATATTTCACGCTGGCCTTTACCTGAAGCAGATTCTTTTTCGCATCACGCCAATACTGCATGGCGATGGATTCATCCTTTTTTGTATAATAATCATAATAGGACGATAAATCATCACCAGCCACCAATTCCAGTGCCTTACTGGATACATTCCCGGTCAGCAATTCACAATACATACCCATGGCTTTCAAAGTGGATTCGGAAGACTCTTCTACTTTTTTCTTAATCGTATCGGAGGCAGTCATATAGGAAACTACCCCCAATATAATAATCAGCACGATAGGTACCAGAAATGCTCTCGTCAACGTTCCCTTAATGCTTGTATTCCCCCTCGGGACAGACTGTTTTCCCTTGAAAGAAGGTTTCCTTCCTTTCCGGGGTTCCGGCTGGTCTGCCCTTTTTGCCTTCTTCCCCTCGCCCATGCCGGCCGAGCCGGCCTTTGCACCGTTTCCCTTCCCCGCCGCTTTTTGCAGGCGCAGCTTCTGCTTCTCACCCTTACCGCTCTTTTCTGTCCCCATATTCTCCTCCTATTGTGAACCTATCACCGATACAAGATAAAACGGAACTGCCACCTCCTTACTTTCTACAATAGTGATTTCCACCGTGTGTATTTTATTCTCCAGACATTCCGCAACCGTATCGATATACAAACAGTCACCCCAGTCCTCATCGAAATTCCCATCCAGAATACGGGCATCCCCTTCCCTGCCATCCACTATGACACGCGCCACCGGAGCCGGTTTCCTGACGGATTTCCGATATTGAACCGCTATTCCCGTTCCTTTTATTTTAAATACTATTTTATCATTTATATTGCTTGCAGTCCAACCTTTTCGGAAATTTCTTTCGTCATTTTCCGTTCCGTTCTTTACTTCTTTCTCAAAACCCAGGCACTCCGCCTCATAGGTGTCATTTTGATAGCGGACCGAGTTCTCATAGGCATTGGGCGTTACAGGCACAGGCAATTCCCCGCCCCGGTCTTCCCCTTCGTCTTCCGCCTCTTTTTCCTTATACACTTCTTCCAGAAAACCGCAGATTACCGCCGCCGCCAAAGCGTGTCCCTTATCATTGGGATGAAGATCGTCAGGCGTAATTTCCCTGGCCTGCAGTTCCCCTTCCTCCACTTTCCGGTAAATCACCGGCTTCATGCTGATGCTGGGAAGCCCGTAAGCCTTCCCCACTGCCCGATGCTGCTCTTCCGCATTCACCCCGTTGTCATAGCGGACATTATGCACCAAGAGAACTGCCGGCCGGGAACCGCTCCCGTAAATTCTCCGTATCAGCCCTTCATAAGTTTCCGCAAAATGTGCCTCGGCTTCATCGTTTACGCTAAACTCCACCACTACAAAGTCCGGCGAATGCCGAAGCAGATCATCCTGCACCCTTGCCACGCCGAACTGTGACGTAGTGCCTCCCACTCCTGCATTGACATAAGTAAACCCGGTACCCGGAAAAGCCTTTTCCCACCATTGAAATACCCGGTATGCATAGCAAGTCTGAGGGGATGAGGACAGAGACCCCTGCGTAATGGATCCTCCGATAAACCCAATCGTCAGTTTTTCCCCTTCCGACGCGCGTACCATACATTTTTTCAGCCGTCTTAAATTTCCCCGTTCCACAATGCCTTCTCTATAATCCATGCCATATTGTTCCAATATATTCATTTTCCACGTCTCCTTTTTTCCTTCCGCCGTCTCTCCGACAGCCGCCTCTCATCCTTCCTCCGTCCAAATGCCTTCGCCCAGCCCTTCCAGAAACGCCGTCAATTCTGCCGCCATTTTCTCCGCCTCCGGAATCCTGATATGCCCCGGCGTCCCCCTCCCGTTATTGCTGTACAGAAAATGGTACAGATTCCCGTCCTCCTTACGCAGCTCCCCCGCTGTCTCCCCAATCGCCCTGTCCCAATTGCTGTCATGGTTCAGTATCGTAGTCGCCAGGACCAAGGCAGCTTTCGGATAAATCTGCCGGAGCCTGCGGATAAAGCCTTTGTAATGCTCCCTCCATTTTACTGCCTTTGCCCCGTCATAGTCCTCTGCCATATAGTCCTCCGGATGGCTGTCATTCTGCCCGATTGCCACAATGACCACATGGGGGCGGTAGCGGTTAAAATCCCACTGCTTCTGCGGACCCAACTGCGGCTGGTACTGAATCTTATCGTAAATTTCTTCCATGCCCATATAGTCCGGCTCCATAAACCAGCCCGTCCCATGAAGAAGAGCTATCCCCCCTTGGGCAATGTCATGAATCTGTGCCTTTAAATTCCGGGCAGTCATCCATGCGTAAGAATAATAGCTGTTGGAATATTCCCCGTTATGCACCGGGTCTTCTTTCCCCGTAAATTCCACCGCTTCCGACACTTCCCCGGCAGACACGCTGTCGCCGTACACCTCTATCTTCCGTGCCGGCAAAGGAGCCGGACATTCCACTACGGCCCCGTCCTCCGCCAGAAAACCGTAAAACCGGAAAGTGTGACAGGAATCCTGCCTTTTGAACAGCAGCACCTCATGCATGCCGTCTGCCAGCTGTTCCGCCAAAGGCAGCACAACCTCATACTCTGTCCGGGGCAGCCTGATGACCCCTTGCTTTCCGTCAATGATATACCCCAGATAATTGTCCCAATAAGCCTGCCTGTTACTTACCTTCACCATCAGGCTTCTGCCGCTTACCCGGACAGCCACGCTGCTGCATGGGTATACAAATTCCGGAGACTGCATATCTTCAAAATCAATCCGCCCGCAATACTGCAGGCAGGCATGATCCGGCTTTATCCACATATTATCGTACCGCCTTTCCTTTTTATTCCCGCGAATCGGTTTACAATAGCAGCCCATGCTCCGAGCCATCGGAGTCAGGGCTGCTATCTTTTTACCGCTCTCTTTCTGCTATTCTTCCTTCCGGCTCTCCTCGGAAAATGTTCCGGAAAGCTTTCCGCCCACGTTCCGCATTGCCGTGCCTGCGCCTTCCCGTTATCTCCTGCCGATTTCCGTATCGGATGCCGTCACTGCGCTGTGTTCCTTAATATAAGCCACAATATCCTCCAGCTGAGTAAAGGCAAGCCCCACATAGCTGTCCGCCGCGCCGTAATAAACCGCAATCCTGCCGCTCTCGGAGTCATGAATCGTTGCACAGGGGAAACATACATTAGGCACAAACCCTCTTTCCTCATACCATTCCTCCGGCGTCAGAAGGAAATTCTCACATCTGTATTTCACCACAGACGGATTGTCAATATCCAGAATCGCCCCGCCGATGGAATATACATATCCGTTGCAGGTGCCGGTCACGCCATGATAGAACAGCAGCCAGCCTTCCGTCGTTTCAATCGGGGCAGCGCCGCCGCCGATTTTCAGCGATTCCCACCATTCACTCCCTTTGCCCATCACATGCCTATGCTTTCCCCAGTATACCAAATCCGGGCTTTCGCTCACGAAAATATCGCCGAAAGGGGTATGGCCGCTGTCACTGGGACGGCTGAGCATTACGAAATTGCCGTTTATCTTTCTTGGAAACAGCACTGCATTTCTGTTAAAAGGAAGGAACGGATTTTCCAACCGTACAAAAGTCTTAAAGTCCGTCGTCTTCGCCATGCCGATGGCCGCTCCGTAAAAGCCCTGGCACCAGATAATATAATAAGTATCCTCCACTTTCACCAGACGGGGATCGTAAGCATAGACCGGCATGAAAGGTTTCCCCTCTTCGTCCACGAAAGGAATCTTTTCCTCATCGAAATCCCAATGAATGGCATCCTTGCTTCTTCCCATATAGATATACGGGATGCCGTTTACTTGCTCGCCCCGGAACACACCGATAAATTCCTCGCCGTAAGGCATGACCGCGCTGTTGAAAATCCTTGCCACTCCCTTTACCGGATTCCTTCCGATAATCGGGTTTTCTGTATATCTCCATATAGGGGCATCTTTCAGCCCTTCCGGCCTTTCCTGCCAAGGAACATTTTTTACCGGCTCACTAATCATCTTTATATCGCTCATCTTTATCGACCCTTTCTTAATAATATATAGTATCTTTTCCATCCAATGTTTTCTATCTTTCCGCGCTTGTTTTCCGCATCATAAAATCCGCTCCGCTGCCATGCACATCCTTCCTGTTTTCCGGCCGGCTGCCCGGCCGCAGGCAAAGGACATAGGACTTACGCCGCTGCCGGGCAGATTATCTGCCCTCACCCAGAAATTCCAAGTTCTTACGGATCACTTCACACCTCTGCGCCACGCATTCCACCGAACGCAGCGGGTCTTCCGGCGTATGGAAAACATAATCCAGTAATTTATCCACCGTAGTGACCGCCACATGCATCCGGGTGTCGCTGGAGGCATAATAAATCAGCACCTCCCCGTTCTCCTTGGCAATTGCCCCGTTGGTAAATACCACATTGGACACGTCTCCTACCCGCTCCCATCCCCTTGGGCCGATCAGCAGGCCGGAAGGCTCCGCAATCACCTTGGACGGGTCCTTCAGATCCGTGGCAAATGCGTAAATGACATACCGCAGCCCCGCCGCGGTATTGCGTACGCCGTGGGCAATATGAATCCATCCCTTATCCGTTTTAATAGGCACCGCACCGGCACCGTTTTTCGCTTCCGTAATCGTATGGTATTTCCGGATGCTGGTCATTTTCTCTTCGTCAATGACCGCATGGGCAATATCCCCGCACAGCCCGAAGCCAATGCCGCCGCCGGAACCCGTCTCGATAAAATCGTCCATGGGCCTTGTATAAAACGCATATTTCCCGTCCACAAACTCCGGGTGGAGCACCACATTCCTCTGCTGCGGGGATTTGAGCGTCACCAGATTATCCAGCCGCTCCCAGTTCTTTAAGTCCTTAGTCCTCACAATGCCTGCCGCCGCTACCGCCGCCGATAAATCATTTACCGAAGCATCCTTGCTCTCGGAACAGAACACACCGTAAATATACCCGTCTTCATGCTTCGTCAGACGCATATCATACACATTCGTCTCCTCCGGACAGGTATCCGGCAGAAGAATGGGATAATCCCAGAAACGGAAACCGTCAATGCCGTTATCACTTTCCGCCACGCCGAAGAAGGACTTCCTGTCGTCTCCCTCAATACGGGCTACCAGATAATATTTCCCGTTTAATTCAATGGCTCCGGAATTCATCACCGCATTGATGCCCAGCCTCTTCATAAAGTAAGGGTTTGTCTGCGGATTCAGGTCATACTGCCATGTGAGCGGAATATGCTCTCTTGTCAATACCGGATACTTATACCTGTCATAAATTCCGTTATAAAAGCTGTCGTCCACTTCATTCTTACGGTTCACCAACGCCTCGTATTTCTCAAGCTCCTCATAATATTTTTTATGCAAATTCTGCGACATTCCCGCTCCTCCTTATTACCTCAAAGCACATCCTTCCGTTATGATAAGGACATTTCCAAGGCTCCACAATGGGCTTCCCTTCCATGGGATGCCCCCACCGGTCCACTTTCCAGAACCATTCGCTGCCTTCCCTCTTATCCGTCATATATTCTTTAATAAACTCCCACACACTCTTTGCCGCATCCAGATATTCCGTTTTGGAAGGATCCTTCTGATAACCGTTCAGAAATCCTACTACCGTTTCCGCCTGTACCCACCAGATCCTGCTTTCGTCCACCACTCCCTTTTCACATTCATTGGCCAGGGAATGCCCGTCAAATGCAGTCTTATAAATCATGGCAGTCAGTTCCTCCGTCATCGGGCTAAGCTTCTCCCGATAGCTTTCCTCGCCTAAAATTTCCAAACCGCGGTCCAGCAGCCACGCCGTCTCGATATCATGCCCATAGGAATGCAGATCCAAGATGGAATTCCACTGTCTGTCAAAAAACACCTCCTGCCTGTGCAGCTTAGGATTATATACCTTGTCGGCAAAGGTATCCATAATCTGCTTTAATTTATCCTTCACTGCCGCATCTTTGCTCACACGGAACAATTCCGTATAAGCTTCGAACACATGCAGGAGCGTGTTCATTGTCTTGTCTGCCATCACGCCGTTTTCCGAAAGTTTGTCATTTTCCGTCTCCCGGAACGCCCGGTCAAAGCTTTCTTTATATCCCAGTTCATCCGTACATTTCTCTTCTATCAGACGGTACAGCCCAAAGGCCAGCTTCAGGGCCTCTTCCTCCTTGCTTGCATCATAATAGGAAGCTAAGGCATATACGGCAAACGCCTGATTATAAGTATGCTTTGTGGTGTCCTCCGGCTCCCCGTCATATTTCATCGACCAATATATTCCGCCGTATTCTTTATCTATGCAGCATTTCTTCATAAATTCAAACGCATGCTTTGCATCCTCCAGCAGCCTCTCTTCCTTCAGAATCATATAGGCGTTGGAAAAAAACCACAGAATCCTGCTGTTCAGAATGCAGCCCTTCACTGCCTTTTCATCCACCTTCAGGTCATACCCTACCCAGCCGTAATAACCGCCGGCCTCATCCTTCAGCCCTTCCCAGAAGGGTATGATAACCTCCGTCAGATGTTTCCTCATTTCTCCCGCTAACATAATAGCCCTCCATGCTTTCCGTGTCTTGCGCCCGCACTTTCCTATCCTTTTACCGCGCCTGCGGCAAGCCCGCTGTAAATCTGTTTCTGGCAAAGGATAAAAATCAGCAGTGCCGGCAGAAGCGAAATGATAACCCCCGCACAGATTAAATTGTACTGACTGCCCAGCGGCCCGGTGAACGTAAACAAAGAAGTGGCAACGGTGCCGAGCTTGGTCTTATCCTGCAGATACAGCTGTGCCATGTAATATTCGTTATATGTGCCCACGCCTTTCAGAATCATGGACGTAACGATTGCCGGCTTCAGCAGGGGAAGCAGTATCCTTCCGTAAATGGTAAAGTAGGAAGCCCCGTCCACAATCGCCGATTCGTCCAGCGATACCGGTATATTTTCAAAGAACTGTATGAAGATGTAAATGGAAATGACATCCGTACCCATCATCAGAATAATATATCCGTATAAATGATTGATAAAGCCCAACGCATTCATAATGGAATAAACCGAGACCTGCATCGCCACGCCCGGAAGCAATGTGGCAAAAAGGAACAGGTTACGGATCAGCCCGTTTCCCGGGAACTTAAACCGGTTCAGGATATAAGCCAGCTGTGTCCCTATCAGTATAGACCCCGCCAGCACGCAGACCAGCACAATTCCTGAATTCAGAAAGCCCCGTCCCATATTCGCCCTTTGAAACGCTTCCGTAAAATTGGTGAAATTCAGCCAGCTTTGCGGCAATGTCATAACATTGGTGCTCTGATATTCCTCGGTCGTCTTAAATGCCGTAATCACACAGGATACTACCGGCAGAATCGCTATGAAAGAGAAAAAGAGCAGCGAAAAATATTTCAGGAATACCAATAACCCATTTTTGATTTTACCAAACGCCGTCATATTACTTCAACCCCCTTTTTGCCCTATATTTTGCCAATTGTTTTTCACGCCTTATGCCTGCATTCTTGTTCTCGTCTTCCGCATCCTTGAACACATATTTAAAGAACAGTTTCTGCAGTATGGTTGCCCCGAAAATAATCATTAACAGCACAATGGCCATAGCCGATGCAAGGCCTACCTTCTGGCTGACATGGGCAATCTCATTCATTATGACGAAATATGTCCCCGTGCCTGCCCCACCGTTTGTAATGACATACGGCGGCTCAAAGGCGCTGAGCGAACCCGTGATGGAAAGAATCACGTTAAGGGTGACAATGGTTTTAATGCTGGGCAGAATGATATAAATAAACTGATGAAATTTATTTGCGCCGTCCAGGTCAGCCGCTTCATACAAATCCGCATCCACGGACATAATTGCCCCGATGAACAGCACCATGTTCTGCCCGAAATACCTCCATACGCTGGTCGCCACCAAAGATATATTGTTAATCCGCTGGTCTCTCAGCCAGTACGGAAGATTATCCAGTTCAAAACCGCACCATTGCAGCACCGTATCCAGCACAAAGCCTCTGGTATAGAAAAACTTAAAAATAAAACCAATTGCAATCCCGCTGATTAAGTAAGGGAAGAACATAAATCCCTTGAAAATGTTGCCGCCCTTTACCTTAAAGCTGAGCATGGTTGCCAGATACAGGGCAATCACAAGCTGCAGCAAAGCGCCGCCGATATAATAAAGGCTCAGTTTCAAAGCGCCGAAGCAGTCGTCCCTTTTAAATACCTGTATATAATTATCCCAGCCTACGAATTTCTTCGGCCCGATATATTTCATCCTATAGAAGCTGAACCGGAACATTTCGCCGAAAGGCAAATATGTAAACGTGAACAGCAGAAGCAGCGGAAGAAACATAAATGCCACTATGATGATTGACCGCTGCCCCTTCCGGCTCTGCGCCCATTTGATTAAATTGAACGGTTCTTTTTGTTTAGGTTGCGCTGCTTGTTTTGTAGTTGCTGCCATACCATTTCCTCCTGACTTCCAAATCCGCCCTCCGGAACCGCCGGAGAACCCCCAATCTCCTGAATGTCAGAGCCAAGGAGATTTCTCCCTGGCTCTATGAAATTCCGCTTATGTTTCCAGAAACAATCCCATTACTGGTTCACTTCTACGCCTACTACTTCCTGTGCGTCAGACCATCTTTCATTCCAGTCAGCCATAATTTCGTCAAAGGTCATGTCGCCGTTGGATGCATGTTCGATAATCTGCTGAATCTTACTGTCGCCGCCTGCATTGATATTGATTTCGGATTCCGCATTCAGTTCATTCAGGAAATCTTCCTCCCCTGCCAGAGCCGGTTCGTCCGCTACGAAATCAATGCCTTCGAATGCGGAGTACAGATCCGGATATTCTCCGTTCACGTCAATGGGAACACCGCCTTCATTGAAGCTGAATCCGGATTTCTCCGTCATCCATTTTACAAATACCATTGCCGCTGCCTTATTGTCGTCGGAAGCATTTACGTTGATGCCGTAGTTATAGTCAGGGCCTGCGGATGCATACTGCTTTCCGCCCACCGTAATCGGGAAGGACATATATCCGATATCATCCCCATGGTCGCCTGCTTCCACCATCTGGGAGAATGCCCAGGAACCCAATACCATGCACCCAATCTGTCCGTTATTGATCTGCCCCTTGCAGCCTTCCCAGTCCGTCGTCATATAGTCGTCTTCCGTCAGGCCTGCGGCAACTGCGTCGTAAAGAATTTTATATACTGCATATGCATGTGTTCCGTCGCCGAAATCTTTGAAAGGATCCTTTGCATGAAGGAGTTCCTGATTCATGTACTTTGCGGAGCCTGTTGCGGAACCGCCGATATATGCATCCCATGCTCCCATAGTCCAGCCTGCCGCATAGTTGGTATATAACGGGATGGCATCGGTCTTATCTTTAATTGCCTGCAGAGCCGCAAGGAATTCATCGGGTGTCTTCGGGATGGAAGTTACCCCTGCCGCTTCGAACACGGCCTTATTATATACAATGCCCTGCGCATTGCCGGTGGAAGCCACGCCATACACTATATTGTCATACATCCAGTTATTTGCAAACCTGACAACCTTGTCCATATCCTCCAGGCTTCCGTAAGGTACGAAATATTCGCTAAGAAGATTTTTGTCTACCGTCGGTATCATCATGACGTCTCCCCAGTCACCGGCTGACAGACGGAGCAGCGCATCGTCCGCATAGTTTGTAATGCCTTCCACTTCCACGGTAATGTTCGGATACATTTCATTGAATGCCGCAATATATTCGCCGATTGCACCGCTTTCAATCAAATCCGTCCTATGGCTGAGCCATTTGATGCTTGTGGTAATATCCGTGTAGCTTTCCCCCAGCACAATATCCGTATAATTGAGGCCGCCTGCCGAAGCCCCTTCCGCCGGTGTCTCTTTTTCTGCCGATTCCGCTTCCTTGTCTGCCGGTGCGGCATCCTCGGAATCCTCCGCGGCCGCTGCCGGTGTTTCGCTTGGTGCCGATGTGCCTGTGCTGTCACCGCCGCCGCATCCTGCTGCGGAAAGTGCCATAACTGCCGCAAGGCTGAGTGCCAAAACTTTTTTCAGTTTCATAATAAAACCTCCTTAAATTATTATTAATTTTTTCGGCCTTACACCTTCTGTGTCCTGCCGCTCATGTAACTTTAATTTAATTATATTTAACTTTATTTTTTAATCATCACTTATAATTGCTATTTATCTTTAATTATTGTTTGTTTTATATATTTCTTCCTTTTATACAATTTTTTATATTTTATTTTGTGCATATTGTACATTACTCTTCTTGTTTTCTTTGTAAAACATATATCTATAAGTTTTTAAGC
>CAJTVK010000001.1:20018-98843 GCA_910579645.1 uncultured Lachnospiraceae bacterium
TTTACCTAATATATATTTAAAATAACATTTGATTTTTCTCTTGACAAGCATTACAATATTCTTAGAATTTTTTATTTTAGACTGCATAAGCTTTTAGTCTTCTCCTGAAATGCACACGATTCCCCCAAATAAAGAAAGGAGCCTGTCAAACTATGGCCCATAATATTTCCGAAACCCTATTCCCTCCCTCCGACCCGACAGTTTTCTTCGCCTCCCCGCCCCGCCTTTTCCCCGGCTCCTCTGCGGACACTTTTTACGGCAATGCCTATGAACAGAACGAAAGTACCCGCCGGCACCTGATTTCCGTTCTGTCCGGCGGCTCCGTACACGCAAAATTTCCTTACTTTTTCTCTTTAAGGCCTCTCGGATGCTATCTGCTTCTTTACACGGAAAACGGATGTGGTAAACTATATATAGAGGAAGAAGTTCGTTTGCTGGAAAGCGCCACCCTCCTGCTGCTGAAGTGTGACCTGCCTTTCAAAATCGAAACTACGGTTTCCCCATGGGATTATACGGTTTTCTTTTTAGAAGGAAGCTTGATGGATTTCTATTACGGATGCCTCCCCGACGGTTTCCTGCCATTATTTCACCTGCCGGAATACTCCGAGCCCCAAAAGGCAATCCGCAGACTGGCGGCAAACAAAACCGACCGCCAGGATAGGAACAAGCTGACAGACCACAGGCTGCTGACAGACATCCTCACATGGCTGCTATTGGATTCCGCGCAGAACGGTTCACCGGACAAAAAGATTCCTGCCTACCTTCAGGAAATGAAAATGCTGTTTGATTCGCAGTATCAGGACAACTATACGTTAGAAGGGCTGGCGGAACATTTTTCCGTCAGCAAATATAGGCTCTGCCGGGAATTTCACGATTTTTTCGGCCGTCCCCCGCTGCAGTATCTGAACGAAAGACGGATAGACGCAGCCAAAAACCTGCTGCTGACCACCAACTACCGCATTCACGAAATCGGCAGCCTGACAGGCATCGACAACACAAACCACTTCATCTACCTGTTCAAGAAGTTTACCGGAATGACCCCTCTGGCTTTCCGGAAAAAACAGTAATATTCGGAAAGGAGCGGATTCCTATGAATTATTATTTTTCTATCTTTCTGCGCCTTGCCATGGCTATGGCCATGGGCGCCGCCATCGGCTATGAACGGGCCGCCAAAAAAAGCACTGCGGGACTGCGCACCTTCTCCATCGTCTGCTCCGCCGCCGCTTTCACAATGATCATCAATGAATACCTGATTGACCTATACGGCACCGGCGACCCGGCAAGACTGGCCGCCCAAGTCATCAGCGGCATCGGCTTCCTCGGCATGGGCAGCATCATCCTCACTTCCCGCAATCAGGTCCGCGGCCTCACCACCGCAGGCACTTTATGGGCGACGGCAATCCTTGGCATCGCCATCGGTGCAGGCATGCTGATTCCAAGCATAATTGCCTTTTCCATCATGCTGTTTACCACCACAGTCCTATATTACATCAGCCAACATCTGGAACGGTATAACCGTTATATAACATTGTATCTGGAAGTGGATAAAAATGCCGGCCTGCGGCAGATTATAGAAACCCTGACCAAGCAGGGATATGAAGTCATGCAGCTGCAGAAGCATAAAAGTTCACCGGAAGGCGACCTGACCCTTCAGCTGGACTTAAACCTGAAAGGAAAATATCTCCATTCCGACGTGGTATCCCATCTCAGTGAAATGGAGAGCATTCACTATATAGAAGAAGTAAAGAAAAAATAAAAATGATGCAACTACGATACATCTTTGATGCTATTCTGATGCTTTCCCAATGTAAATTATAGGAAGAAGCGCAGGAACCGTTAAAAATGGTTCCTTATTGAAAAACAGTCAGACAGCATACGAGGTGTAGAACATGAAAAGAAAAAGAAAATTTTTAGCCGCACTGTTGGCAATGCCCTTAGCCGTATCCGTGGCACTGCTTACTCTCTGTCCCCTCACGGCCTTTGCGGAAGAGCCGGAAGAAGAGGATATGAGCAAAACACTTTCCCCGTATTTTTTCATTGAAGGCGCAGACACATCCGTCGACCGCTTTCCGCTGAAAGATACCAAGGTGTCTGTCAGCATCAACGGCACCATTGCGGAAACTTATGTGACCCAGACTTATACCAACGAAGGAAAGAATCCCATAAACGCCACCTATATGTTCCCGGCTTCCACCGGCGTAACGGTTCACGGAATGAAAATGCAGATTGGCGACCAGGTAATTTCCGCCAAAATCAAAGAACGGGAAGAAGCCAAAACAGAATTCGAACAGGCAAAAAGCGAAGGGAAAAGCGCCTCCTTACTGGAGCAGCAGCGTCCCAATGTGTTTACCATGAATCTCTCCAACCTTATGCCCGGACAGACCATCCGTCTGGAACTGCATTACACGGAACTGATTACTTCGGCGGACGGCATTTATCAATTTGTCTTCCCCACCGTTGTAGGCCCGCGCTATGCCACGCCGCCTTCGGAAGACAGCGACAGCAGCGAATGGATTGCCGCTCCCTATCTGGAAGACAGCGAAACCGCCTCCGGCACCTACAGCATAGACGTGAACCTTTCCACCGGCGTACCCATCACCGGCCTTTCCTGCAAGTCCCACGACATTGACATTGCCTGGAAAGGGGAATCCAATGCCAAGGTCACGCTGGCCGATCCTTCGGATTTCGCCGGCAACCGGGATTACATTCTGGAATACCGGCTGACGGGAGAAGACATCAGCTGCGGTCTTATGCTGGACAAAGGCGAATCGGAAAATTTCTTCCTGCTTATGGTACAGCCTCCTCAGCGGTGTAAGCCGGAAGACATTCCGCCCAGAGATTATACTTTTGTAGTGGATGTATCCGGTTCCATGAGCGGCTATCCGTTGGATACCGCCAAGGATCTCATTCGCAATCTGGTTACCGGCCTACAGGAAACCGATACCTTCAATGTGGTTCTGTTTTCCGGCGCATCCACTCAGCTGTCCCCGAAGCCGCTGCCTGCCACCGAAGAAAATGTCAAGGCCGCACTGGAACTTTTGGAAGACCAAGTAGGCGCCGGCGGGACGGAACTTGCCCCTGCGCTGCAGAGTGCCGTTTCCCTTCCGTCGGCCAAAGATGCCGCGCGCAGCATTGTCATCATTACCGACGGCTATATTTCCGGCGAAAAAGAGATTTTCGATCTGATTCGGGACAATCTTGCCACCACAAATTTCTTTTCCTTTGGCATCGGCGGCTCCGTCAACCGCTACCTTATAGAAGGCATTGCCAAAACCGGCGGCGGGGAGTCCTTTGTAGTCACGGATTCCGAAGATGCGGCTGATACTGCCGAAAAGTTCCGCACCTATATATCGTCTCCGGTACTCACCGGCATCCATATGACCAGCAGCAATTTCGACGTCTATGACGTGGAACCGCTGCAGATACCCACTCTTTTTTCCGAAAAGCCCATTATTATGTTCGGCAAATGGCGCGGAGAGCCCGTAGGGACGATACGCATCACGGGACAGACGGGAACTCAGGACTATGTAAAGGAAATCAAGGTATCCGAATCATTGATTTCCCCCGACAACCAAGCCATCCGCTATCTTTGGGCCAGAACCAGAGTGGAAAGCCTGACGGACTACGGTTTCAGCCAAGAGGAAGAATCGGTGAAGCAGGAAGTTACCGACATCGGCCTTACCTATAGCATGATGACACCTTATACTTCGTTTATCGCCGTATTGGAAACCGTCCAGAACCCTGCCGGGGACGGCAAAGATGTGGATCAGCCGCAGCCGCTCCCTTCGCAAGTATCTTCTCTTGCCGTAGGCGGAGGTTATTTATTCGGTTCGGAGCCAAACCTGCTGCTCCCTGCCGGACTGGCTGCGCTGATGTTTCTGCTCCTGTCCTTTGTCCGCCGGAACCTGCGTGCAAAAAAGAATCCACAGGCTTGTGAGACGAAAGGCGGCGTGCTATGATATTTCCAAAAACCTTATCCGTACCTCATTGCCCGGCAGCGGAGCCGGAGTCCAAGGCACACTACAGAGGCATAAGCTTACTTTATTTTATCACCGCATCCCTTATCTTAGGCATAAAATATTGGTATGCCCGGGCGGGCAGCAGCGACTTGGAATGGATTTTGCTGCCCACCGCCCGGTGGGCGGAATTGCTAAGCGGCATTCCGTTTGAAAAAGCCCCTCAGATTGGGTATATCAACCATTCCCTGCGTTTTATTATTGCCCCTTCCTGCTCCGGCGTACAGTTTATGCTGATTGCTTTTGCCACTCTCTGCTTTCCCTTCCTCCATAGGATAGGAACCGTAAAGAAAGGCTTCTGCCTGATAGCGTCCGCCCTTGCCGCCGCTTTCCTATATACGGTTGCCGTCAACGGATTCCGGATTGTTCTCTCCATATGCCTTCCGCCTCTCCTTATGGACGGTCTCCGGAAGCTTCCCTTCGGCAACTGCTTTTCCGCCGAGAAGCTGCATACCTTAATCGGAACCGCCGTATACTTTACCGCCCTCCTTCTTTTGTACCGCGGGGCGGATGCACTGTTCCGCAAGGCGCAAGCCCTGCTCTGTAAGGCGGGAACCCCGTTCTGTAAGGCGGGAACCCTGCTCTGCGAGACGGAAGCCTCGTTCCGTAAGGCGAAAAAACCATTATTCAACGCGAAAAACCACACCCGCGAGGCGCAAGCCCTGCTCTGCCTTGCGGATTACCACTGCAACACCGATTCACCGGAAGAAACGCAGCGGCTGCTCTCCGGCATGATGACAGGCATACAGCAGCACGGCAGCCATACAATACATGGCATCCATGCAGTACACGACAGCCATACAGTACGCAGCATCCATGCAGTACACAGCAGCTATACAGTACGCAGCATCCATGCAGTACACAGCAGCCATATGGCTGCCGGCATATTCCGCCGATACCTGCCGCCGGTTCTCTGCTATTTTTCCGTCACACTGGGAATCCCTTTCTTATGCAGGATTTACCGGAACAGCTGGGAGCATTTCCCGGATTACGCCATGCTTGTTACCGCCATATGCCTGACTGTCCTGCTCTGCTTCGGCCTTTCGGATGCCATACTCCGTCAGATTGGTTCCCGGTTCGGAAAGCATAAAAGCCAAGCGCCGCACCATCCTATACCGCAGGAGACAGACACCCATGAAAACTGACCGACTATTTCAGATATTATACTTACTTTTGGACAAAAAAAGAATTTCCGCACCGGAGCTGGCAGAAACACTGGAAGTTTCCCCCCGCACCATCTACCGTGACATTGATACGCTGTCCGCCAACGGCATACCGGTATATTCCGTTCCGGGCAAAAACGGGGGAATTTCACTGCTGCCGGAATATAAATTTGACAAGTCCTTCCTTTCCGACAGAGAACAGGATGAAATTTTATTTGCGCTGCAAAGTTTTCAGGCCGCCAACCCTAACATTTATCCGCTCTTGGCCAAACTGGGGAATTCCTTCCAAAAAGCCGGACGCAATTGGATTGAAGTAGATTTTTCCCGTTGGGGATACCGACAATTTGATTCCGAAACCTTCCATTTAATCAAACAAGGCATTTTGGAAAGACAGATGATGGAAATCGAATACTGCAGCAGTTATGGGGAACATACGAAACGGCAAATCAAACCTGCCCGCCTCATATTCAAGTCAAGAAACTGGTATCTGCAGGCTTTCTGCATGCATGCGGAGGATTTCCGGGTTTTTAAGCTTAACCGTATCCGTTCCCTGACCTTGCTTCCCGAACATTTTACGGACCGTTTCGATTCGCTTCCGTCCATGGATACCCCCTCGCCCCACACTCCGGATATGCTCTGCCTGAAATTACGTTTTTTCCCGGACGCCGCTTTCCGTGCCTACGATGAATTTTCTGCCGAGGACATCGAACTTCAGGCGGACGGTTCTGTCATTGTAAATGCCGCGCTTCCCCATAGCGACTGGATTTATAGCTACATTTTGGGATTCGGCACGGGCATCGAAATATTGGAGCCTTTTTCCGTGCGGCAGAACATGGAAGAATATTTGAAGAAATTGCAGAAACATTTTAAAACATGACAGACTCTTGTCAAGTTTTCCATGGTATACTTTTATCATAATCGATTAGCCGATACGAAACAGAACAATGCTTGGCCGGCCAAAAGCAACCACATAATCTGAAAGGAGCAAAGCAAAATGACAAACACAGAAGAAAGATACTGCCAAAGCTGCGGAATGCCCATGGGAAACACCGACGAACTTTACGGAACGGAAAAAGACGGGAGCCTAAATCCTGACTATTGCAAATATTGTTATGACAACGGAGAATTCACAAGCAGCTGCACCATGGAAGAAATGATAGATTTCTGCGTTCCCCACATGACCAAGGCCAATCCCGGCATGGAAGAAAAAGAAGCACGGGAAATGATGCTGGGCGTATTTCCTTCCCTTAAGCGTTGGAAACAGCAGTAAACCGCACCGATATTTTCACAAAGCAACAAAAACCCACGGAAATGAATTTTTAACCATGAACCTGTACGGCGGACTTGGCCGAAAGCCTTTGGGCAGACGATGCCGGGCGGCGAAGCACCCGGCTTGTACACGGAACCGAATATTTTTCGGACACGCTTTCGCTCTGCGGCAAACGCAGCGGCACTAAGGCACTAAAATACAGTGCCTAAGTACCGGCGTTTTTCGAAGGTCCGAAAAATATTCGGTTCCGTGTACGGGCCGGGTGCTTCGCCGCCCGACATCGTCTGCCCAGCCCCCATTCAAGCACGCCTGCAAACACTCTCCTTGCATACCATATGCCCGTCCACAATCGAGATTTTCTGCTTTAAGTATTCCCCGGACATCCGCTTGATTACTTTGTTTACGCTTATCCCGGCCATTTCTTTCATGTCAACTTCATAAGTGGTAATTTCCACATTACACAGCCCGGGATAAATATAATTGTCAAAGCCTACCACGGAAATATCCTCCGGCACCCGGTATCCCATTTCCTCCAGCTTCTTAATGACCTGCCCGGCAGCAAAGTCACAGTTACATGCAAATGCCGTAGGCATCTGCTCCGGCAGCTTCAGTTCAAATCCTGCGTCCGACCTGCCGGTTACCCGATCCCGGTCATCAATGATCCAATCTTCCCGCACTTTCTGCCCATGCTCCATCAGTGCTTTCGCATAGCCGGAATACCGATCCATAATGCTGTCCGTCGCCAACAGATTTCCCACATATGCAATCTCGGTATGCCCCATATCGAACAGATAGCTTGTCATTTTATACATTCCGAAATAATTATCCGTAATCACCGCATCGCATTCCTGATGCTTGGCATAAAAGTCAAGATAAACCACCGGAATGCGTATTTCCCTATGGAGCATATCCAAATAAGCATCCTCCAGCAGACCCACCACGATAATGCCGTCCACCTTATTCTCCCTCACCAGAGTAGGCAGAATCAGTTCTTTCTCATTCTGCGCCGCCAGCACCTCCAAAGTAGTGAGGCATCCTTTGGAAAGGGCTTTCTGTGCCACTTCCTGATACATATTCCAATAAAAGGAATCATATTTATCCAGATATCTGTCCCCTACCAGCACACCGATGCTGTAACTGCGTCTTTCCTCTGCCCGTGCCGCCGAAGGCTGCTTATATCCCATCTCCTGCGCCATGTTTTTTATCTTTTCCCGCATTTCCTCGCTGACACCCTTCTGCCCCGACAATGCCTTAGAAACCGTCACGACGCTGACATTCAGCTTTTGGGCAATATCTGCCAGTTTTACCGCTTTTGCCACAACTCATCCCTCTCTTCTATGGACTGTGCCCGAAAATCAGTCCTCTTTCAGATTCCCGGTTCAGACTGCCGTCACATGAATCAACTTTCCTTTAAAATCCCCCCAAAATCTTTCTACGGGTATCCCAGCTTTCATCAGCGTCTCCCCGAAATAAACTCCGTCCATGCCTTCCACCCTGTATTTCGTCTTTGGCTCCAGTCCCTTCAGGCAGATATGCCTGCTGCGGAAGCTGGGACGGTTCAGCACCTGCACATAAGTCACCAAAGCTTCTTTTCTGTCTTTTGCCACCACTTCATAGCAATCATAAGAATGATTCTCCCCATAGGATGCAATCCGGTAATAATCCCCTTCCCGCACCAAATCATTGTACTTATGATACATTGCCACCTGTTCCGGTATCTTCGCCCTGTCTTCCTCCGGTATTTTCGTCACATCCAGCTCATAGCCGAAAGTGCCCGCCAAGGCCACATACCCCCGCGTCTCAAAAGGAGTCGTCCGCCCCAACGCATGGTTCGGGCAGTCGGACACATGGGCGCCCATAGAGGAAAGGGGGTAAATGAGCGCGGTTCCCTCATGAATCATCAGGCGTTCCACCGCATCCGTATCATCCGAGCACCAAATCTGTGGGCTGTAATAAAGCATGCCTGCATCGAACCGCGCACCGCCGCTGGAGCAGTTTTCCAAAAGAAGACGCGGAAATTCGGTGATGAGACGCTCCTGCATCTCATATAACGCCAGCACATAACGGTGATACAGTTCCCCCTGCCGGTCAGCCGGAAGTGCCGCGCTGCCGATATCGCAAAGCGGACGGTTCATATCCCATTTCACATACTCGATATTTGCGCTGCGCAGTATCTGCGCCACACATTCATAGGCATAGTCTCTCACTTCTTTCCTGGTCAAGTCAAGCACATACTGTTCCCTTGCCATTGCCGCCGCCCTGCCCGGAACCGCAATTGCCCAATCCGGATGCGCCCGGTACAGGTCCGAATCGGGAGATATCATCTCCGGCTCAAACCAAATGCCGAACTTCATCCCCAGTTTATTGACCTCCTCCACCAGATATTTCAGGCCGCCCTTCAGCTTACTCTCATTTACCTGCCAGTCACCCAAAGCACAGTTGTCACTGTTCCTTGCCCCGAACCATCCGTCGTCCATAACCAGCATCTCGATACCCAATTCCGAAGCCTGCGCGGCAATCCGCAGCAGCTTTTCCGTATCGAAATCAAAATAGGTAGCCTCCCAGTTATTGATCAATATCGGACGCTTTTTGTTTTTATACGGGCTTCTGATCAGATGTTTTCTGTATAAATCATGAAAAGTACGCGTCATGCCGCCGATTCCCTGTGCGGAATAAACAAGCACTGCCTCCGGTGCCTGAAAACTTTCCTGCGGCTCCAGCTTCCAGCAAAAATCCTCCGGATGAATGCCCATTGTCATACGCACACTGTCAAACTGACTCATTTCTTCCTGTGCCAGGAAATTGCCGGAATAAACTAAATTCATGGCATACACTTCGCCCACATCCTCCGTGGCTCCCTTCGTCACCAATGCCATAAAAGGATGCTCCTGATGCCCCGGCTCCCCCCTGAGAGATGATACCGCACACTTTCCGTACCCCACCGGCTGTCTCTGGATACGCCGTTCCCTGGCCCAGGAACCGTGCAGCGTAATACGCTCAAACTCCTTATTGTCCATATCCAGGCAGGCCGAAAGCACTTTGGTCAGATATATTTCATCCTCCGACGCATTTGTCACCTTTATGCTCCTGGTAATGGCATCCACCTCTTCAAACACGGTATATGTCAAAGTCGCTTTCACGCCCAAAACCGCATCTTCGCAATGAATCTCCAAAGTAGTGCATTCCTCTTCCGTTCCGAACGTAGCCGGAAGCCCTTCCAGCTTTTTCTTCCCGCCATATATATCATGCGACACAACTGTCAGATTTATCCCGCTGTAACCTCCTTTGGAACGCACACTGATACATCCGTCCCTATAATCCCCCAAGCCATGCCCGGCATACTCGGCCGGAAAAGAATCCATGAAGGAGCACCTTTCCCGATTATTGGCGGAAGGCACCAGCGGAGCCTCATCCGTCCGCAGTAAATAATTCAAATTATAATCTTCCAGTTTCTCCCCATAATACACATGGCCCAAAAAGTTCTCCTTATCCACAACCGCCATCACATAACTGGTGTGGGGCGTATCCAATTTATAAATACGCTGCTCTTCATAATACCGAATTCCCATAAGCTTGCCCTTGCCTTTCTTCCCGCTTCTTTCATTTTTACGGAAATGTTTTGAATAATACTTTCTGTCAGATGTTCATTAGTATAAAATACCATTATATAAGTTTAATGTAAAGCTAAAAGAATTAATTTTTAATTAAATTTAATATTAAAATTAAATTCATTCCCGCCGACGGAAAATCGGCGCATTGCATTATCCAATACATTCCAAAAAATCAAAGGGAGCGTTTTTACTGCTGCGTAAGAACTGCATCAGAAGATACGCACACCGGAGGGACACCCTCTCCTCCCCCAGTATTCTTTCCGCCTCTTTCTTGTCTGCCAGCAGCACTTGTATGCTTTCGCTGTCCTCCGCATATTTATCCGTAACATGCCCCGAGGCATAGCCGAAGACGGCTGCCGAGCATTCGTCGGTAAATCCTGCTCCCATGAAAAACGGCCGGCGGAAAGCCGGGCTGCCGCCCTCATATACCTCAAAATCCAACCCCGTTTCTTCTTTCATTTCACGGATTGCCGCCTCCGCCGGTGTTTCGTCCCCGTCCACCAGGCCTGCCGGCAGTTCGTACAAATAGGCATCCAAAGGATACCGATACTGGCGAATCATTACAATCTTATCCGGCTCTTCTCTGAGAACCGGATAGATGACAATCCCTTCCACATTCAGTGCCTTTGTTTTCAGCTTAATATGGTTTTCGTCATTTCTTGAACCGAAATAATATCCGAAAGGCTTGCCGCTGTTCGTCAGGGCATCCATCTCATACAAATTAAAGAACGGATTGTCCGTCACTTTCCTGACTGCCGTAAACTTTTCTTTTTCCATAAATCAGCCCTCCTCCGCATAATGCAGCGCACAGTCCACCGCCCTCTTCCAGCCCTTCAGCAGCCGTTCCCTGTCTTTCTCTTCAATGGAAGGCTCAAAAATCCTGCCCAGCTGCCAGTTGTCGCATATTTCTTCCTTATCCTTATAATATCCGGTGGCCAGTCCCGCCAGATACGCGGCTCCCAAAGCGGTTGTCTCTATACACTTAGGCCGGTAAACTGCCGCGTCAATAATGCCCGCCTGAAATTTCATAAGGAAATTATTGGCGCTGGCGCCGCCGTCCACCTTCAGTTCCTTCAGCGGAATACCCGTATCCTCTTCCATCGCCCGCAGCACATCCGCCGTCTGATAAGCAATGGACTCCAACGCCGCCCGTATAAAATGTTCCTTCCTGCATCCCCTTGTCATCCCTGTCACCATCCCTCTGGCATACTGCTTCCAATAAGGTGCGCCAAGCCCGGTAAAGGCAGGGACTATATATACCCCTGCGGTGTCCCGCACCACATCCGCATATTCCTCCGACTGGGCTGCGGTCTTTATCATCCGCATCTCGTCCCGCAGCCACTGAACCGCCGCACCTGCCACAAATACGCTGCCCTCCAGCGCATACTCCGCTTTTTCCCCGGTACCGGCCGCAATCGTAGTGAGCAGCCCGTTGCCGGAATCTATCGCTTCGTCTCCCGTATTCATCAGCAGGAAACAGCCTGTCCCGTATGTATTCTTCACCTGTCCTTTTTCAAAGCAGCACTGCCCGAACAAAGCCGCCTGCTGGTCGCCCGCCGCCCCTGCTATGGGAATATGGCCGCCCAGGACGCTGGCATCCGTATAGCCGTAAATACAGCTGGAGGGTTTCACTTCCGGCAGCATCGCCCTTGGGATATGCATTTTTTCCAGCAATTCCTCGTCCCAGCATAGTTCATGGATATTATAAAGCATCGTCCGGGAAGCATTGGTATAGTCCGTAACATGAACCGCCCCTTTCGTCAGATTCCATATCAGCCAGCTATCCACCGTACCGAACAGCAATTCCCCTCTCTCGGCCCGTTCCCTGGCTCCGTCCACATGCTCCAAGATCCACATTATTTTTGTGGCCGAAAAATAAGCATCGGGCACAAGTCCCGTTTTTTTCCGTATGGTTTCCCCATATCCTTCCTTTTTTAACGCGTCCACTAATGCTGCCGTCCTGCGGCACTGCCACACAATTGCATGATAAACCGGCACACCCGTATTTTTGTCCCACACTATCGTGGTCTCCCGTTGATTGGTAATGCCGATTCCACTGATGTCTTCTGCCGATGCCCCTAAAATCGCCATTGCCTCCGTCGCCACAGCAAGCTGAGAAGACCATATTTCCATCGGATTATGTTCCACCCACCCGGGATTCGGATAAATCTGCGTAAATTCCTTCTGTGCCATACTCAGGATTTTTCCTGCTTTATCAAATAAAATACATCGGGAACTGGTCGTTCCCTGATCCAATGCCATGATATACTTTGCCATTTCTTCCCTGCCTTTCCCCAATATGCTTATGCCGCCGCTATGTCTCTGCAGCCACATTCTTCGTCACCACTATATCCACGCCCGTCCCGGCCACATCTGCCAAGGCCACCTCCCCGATGCGGACAGGTGCTTCCAGCTCCGCATGCCTTATGGCATCCATGCATTCCCCAATCTTCCCTTTCGGAATATCGGCCGCCGTCTTCACAGGCACAACGGCTTGTTTCCCATTGCGCAGCCGCACGGTGGACGTGACAATCCTTGTGGGATTCCTCAATTCCTTCTCCGCATATTCCGCTCCCCGGCCGCAAGTATTTCCTGCAATGCCTAATGTGCCGTCCTCCTGCTCCGTCACGGTTATCATGCAGCCAATAGGGCACCGGATGCAGACCAGTTCCTGTTTCCGGTTCCCGTTATTTCCTTTTCTGTTTTCCGTTTTTATGCCTTCCATCCCTTTTCCTTCCTCTATCCTTTCCCCTATCTTTTATCTTCTGTTTCCGTTCTTATTTCCGCTCTGCGAACCGCAAGCCCCGCATCATGCCCGCAGGGAATCCGCCGGCTCCACGGCAATCCGTATTTCCTTCAGTCCCGGATACTCTTCCAATTTTCTCTTCTTCAGCCTTATCTGCTCCATTTCCCCCGGAGCCATCACTCTCTTATTCACTTTCATGACAGGCGTGCCGTCAAAGGTAACCACCAGTGCCCCATCCCGATACACATCACCTACCCGGAACCGTATCACCTGCTCTTCCTGCATATGCCCCGGCCGAAGCAGGGAAGGCACCGTATAGCGCACGCCCAAGCCGGGCCGTATGCCGATTACCGCGGAAACAGTCTCCCTTTCCTTTGCCCCCAGCACATATTCCGCCGCATTCCGGCCTGCGTTTTCCGCCTCCTCCGACACATAATCCACCAAATCATGCACATGGAGCACATTTCCACAGGCAAAAACCCCCTCCACATTAGTTTCCAGGCTCTCATTTACCACCGGCCCGGAAGTCACCGGGCTTAACTCCACGCCCAGTCCGGCAGACAGTTCATTTTCCGGAATCAGCCCGCAGGAAAGCAGCAGTGTGTCACAGCTGACATACTCCTCCGTTCCGGCAATCGGTTTCCGGTTTCCGTCCACTTCCGCTATGGTCACACCTTCCAGCCGCTCCTTCCCATGAATGCCCACTACCGTATGGCTGAGCTTCAGCGGGATTCCGAAATCCTCCAGACACTGAACAATATTTCTTTTCAGCCCGCCGGAATAAGGCATCAGTTCCGCCACCAGTTTCACCTTAGCCCCTTCCAGCGTCATGCGCCTTGCCATAATCAGCCCTATATCGCCGGAACCCAGAATAACTGCCTCTTTCCCGGGCATCCGCCCTTCTATATTCACATAACGCTGTGCCGTTCCGGCGGAATATATGCCGGCCGGCCGATATCCCGGAATATTCAATGCTCCTCTGGGACGTTCCCGGCATCCCATGGCAAGTATCACGGCCTGCGCCTCCACCGTGAAAAGCCCGTCGGTCTTATTCATCGCCGTTACATACTTTATTTTTCCGACACCGTTGTCATCTCTTTCCCCTTCCCGGATATCCACTACCATAGTCTGCAGCATATAAGGAATCCGTGCCTGCCGTACCTTCCTTGCATACCGCTCCGCATATTCCGGTCCCGTCAGTTCTTCCTGAAAAGTATGCAGGCCAAAACCATTGTGGATGCATTGATTCAGAATCCCACCCAACTCTCCGTCCCGTTCCGCAATCAGGATATCTTCGCTCTTTACACCTGCCGCTTCTGCCGCCGCTGCCGCCGCCAGTCCTGCCGGCCCGCCGCCGACTACCAATATTCGGGCTTTTTTCTTCATGCTTCCCTCCCTTCTTGCCGTAAAAGCCTGTCTGTATGACCTGCTTCCTTTGACATTTCCACGCAATCACTGCCCTGAGGCCTGCTATGTCCGGCCAGCAGCAGCGATGCTCCGCCGGCTTTGCTGATTTCCCCCAGATCCTTTCCCAACTCTCTCGCCAGAATTTCCGCTGTCTTAGGTGCGCAGAACCCCGACTGGCATCTCCCCATCCCTGCCCTGGTCCGGCGTTTCACCCCGTCCAGCGTCGTTGCCCCCAAAGGCCTGTGAATGGCATCCGCAATCTCCCCCTCGGTGACCAGTTCGCAACGGCATACTACATTTGCATAAGCAGAATTTTCCCGAATCAGCTCCTGCCTCCTTTCCGCATCCGCCAAAGCCACTGACGGAATCCCCTTCCGCCCGGCAATAAAATCGGCCTTCTCGGGAGCAGGTATGCGTTTCCGTATCAAATCCGCCACATATTCCCCTATGGCAGGCGCACAAGTCAGTCCCGGAGACTCTATTCCCGCCACGTCTATGAAGCCTGCCGCATCCTCCGGCTCCCCGATTACAAAATCTCCGCCGTCCTCATGGGCACGCAGGCCGGCAAAAGAAGTAATGACCTTGCCGGCCGGCACCTCACGCACGCTTAAATTCCCCCGTTCCAGCAAATCCGCCAAGCCTTCCCCGGTCGTATACACCCCCTCTTTGTCCTCTATATCTTCGGCAGTAGGACCCACCAACAAATTGCCATGTACCGTAGGCGTGACCAACACCCCCTTGCCATATTGGGTAGGCAGCTGAAAAACCGTATGCCGCACCCAATCCCCTGCCGTTTTGTCAAACAGGCAGTATTCCCCTTTCCTCGGCGTGATATGAATTTTCCGGCTGCTTACCATATTGTGAAAAATATCCGCATATACCCCTGCGGCATTCACCACCGTCCGGCTTTCAAACAGACCACGGGAAGTTTCCAGCCGATAGCCCGCTTCCGTTTTTTCTACTTTCCCTACTTCCGTATCCAGATAAAATTCCACCCCATTGACGCAGGCGTTTTCCGCCAAAGCAATGGTCAGCCCAAAAGGGCAGACAATCCCCCCTGTGGGCGCATATAGGGCAGCTGCCGCTTGTTCCGAAATATTCGGCTCTATCCGAACCAATTCCTCCCTCTCCAGGATGCACAGATCCTCCACGCCGTTTTCCTTCCCTCTTTCCAGCAGTTCCTGCAGCTTCCTCCTGCCGCTTTCCTCAAAGCAAAGCACCAACGATCCGTTCCTCTTATACGGAAAATCCAGTTCTTCCGAAAGTTCTTCCATCCGGCGGCTGCCCCGTATATTCAGAAGAGCCTTTACCGTCCCCGGTTCCGCGTCATACCCTGCATGCACGATTCCGCTGTTCGCTTTGGAAGTCCCCTCGCAGACATCGGATGCCCGCTCCAATACCGCTGTCTTCATATCATACCGCGACAATTCCCTCGCCACTGCACAGCCGCTCACCCCTGCCCCTACAATTATAACATCAAACATCCTCTGTCCCTCTCTCCCGCTTTCTTTTCGCAAACCATTTCCCGATATGCATAAATTATACCCTAATTGTCTTCCTTCCTCAACGAAATTATTACAATTTGGGCGAAATGTGTTTTCTTTTCATCCGAAATTTCCTGTCCGTAAGAATCCTTTTTTCACTGTTCAATAAAAAAGAAACGAGCAGCCCGCTTGAGTGAAAACACTGCACGGTAAAAGCCCGTTTAAAATCCGTTATCTTTCAAACCACTCCTTCATGACATCCAGCACCTTCACCAGTTCCTCTTCCCTGATCACATAAGGCACCATGGCATACATATACTTTAGGAACGGCCTGCTGAACACCCCTCTCTCATAGGCAAACTGCTGAAACCCTTTCAGCGTTCCCGGATCATATACCTCCACGCAGACACATCCCCCCATAATCCGCACTTCCTTTACCCTGGGATCCGTGAAGCCGTCCATTTCCCGCCGTGTGACCGCTTCAATCTTCCGTATTTTTTCCATATAATTTTCCGTTTCAAACAGTTCGATAGATTTGAGAGCCACGCTGCACGCCAGCGCATTCCCCATAAAAGTGGGGCCGTGCATCAGGGCATGCCTGCTGTCGTCGCTGTAAAAGCCCTGAAACACTTTATGATTTGCCACCGTAACCGCATGACCGATATAGCCGCCCGTCAACGCTTTTCCCAACACGAGAATATCCGGGCAGACTAAATCCGCCGCAAACCGATGGCCTGTCCGCCCGAATCCGGTGGCCACCTCGTCAAAAATCAGAAGCACGTCATATTGATCGCACAATTCCCTGGCACGTTTCAGGAACGCAGCGTCATACATCCTCATGCCTCCCGCCCCCTGCAAAAGCGGCTCTGCAATAAAGCAGTAAAACCGATCGTGATATTGGCGGAAAGCCTCTTCCAAGGCCTCCGTCTGCGTAGGAATATGCACCACACCTTTTTTCTCCCCAAAGGCAAAATGATAATCCTCATCGTCCCCTACTTCCATGGCTTTAAAAGTATCCCCATGATAAGCCTTCTGCAGCGAAAGCACCATGTCCCTTCCGCTTCCCCTGTTGGTATTGAACTGCAGCGCCATCTTCAGCGCCACTTCCACCGCTACGCTCCCCGAATCCGAGAAAAAGCAATAATCCAAATCCCCCGGCAGAAAATCCCTAAGCTTCTCCGCCAGTTCCGTCACAGGTTCATGGGTCAGGCCGCCCAGCATGACATGTGAAAAACGGTCAGCCTGTTTTTTTATCGCCTCCGTAAGAACCGGATGCTTATACCCATGAATCATGCACCACCAGGAAGATACCGAATCAATCAGTTTCCGGTCTTCCGTATATATATAAACTCCCTCTGCATCCACAATCTTATATGGCTGTCTCATTGTCTTCATCTGTTCATATGGATACCATATCATACCGTTCCCTCGTTCTTCCTTTATTCATACAATGCGGCCAGTTCTTCCGCATCCAATTCCAGCTGCGCATCACCCTCCTTTACGCATGCCAGCACCTTCAGCCCTGTCCTCTCCCTGCACATCCTTACATTGTCTTCTTCCATAATGTTCCCCGGATGAAAGCGGTTAAAAATAAATCCTTTTACCGGTATGCCCTTCCGCTCCATATATTCGGCGGTCAATACCGCATGGTTAATGGTTCCCAGCCCCGCATCGGCCACTATCAGACAGGCCGGCCCCAGTTCCTTTATCACATCCTCCAGCCAGACTTTCTCCCCGTCAAAGCATATGGGGCAGAGAATGCCGCCGCTGCCCTCCGCCGTCACATAATCATACTTTGCCGCCGTCCGCCCAAACCATTCCTTCACCACCTCCATACGCACCGGATTCCCTTCCAGCCTTGCGGCCAAATGAGGAGAATATGCATTTTCATACAGATAAGGGCACATTTCTTCCACAGGCTGCCGGATGCCCGAAACCTTCTTTACCCATTCCGCATCCCCCGGTATCAGCGTTCCGTCTTCCCTGCGTGCATTCCCGCTCATGGCTGCCTTAAAATATGCCGCATCCCTGCCGCTTTCCTTCAGTTTCTTCACAATTAATCCGGTCACAAAAGTCTTGCCGACATCGGTTCCCGTCCCTGTTATCCATATATTTTTACTCATTCCCAAGCCTTACCTCATATCCCAATCTTTTCGTCAATTTCATATCCGTTTCCACCGTAATCCCCGCAGTTGTCAGCATGTCTCCGGATATGGCGGCGTTTGCCCCGCTTCTGAAACATTTTTCCCCTTTATCTCCCAGCAGCCCCCTGCCGCCTGCCAGGCGGATGTTCCCGTCCGGCACAAGAAAACGGAAAACAGCAATAATCCGGCAAAGTTCCTCATTGGTCAGAATCCTGTTCTTTTCGAATGGGGTTCCCTTAATAGGGTTCAGCAGATTGACCGGAATGGACTTCACGCCCAATTCCCTGACGGCCAGCGCCATATCTATCCGATCATCCATCGTCTCGCCCAGCCCCATAATCCCGCCGGAACATACGGACAGCCCGGCGCGTCTTGCCGCCTTTAACGTCTCTCTCTTTTCCTCAAACGTATGGGTCGTGCAAACCTTCGGGAAAAAACGTTCCGAAGTCTCCAGATTGCAATGCACCCGTGACACTCCCGCTTCCCGCAGCTTCCGGAACTGCTCTTCTTTCAGCAGCCCGAAAGAAACACAGACCTGAATTCCCGTAACCCTCCGTATTTCCCGGATAGCCTCACAGGCCTGGTCCACTTCCCTGTCCGGCAAAGCCCGGCCCGAAGTCACGACGGAGTAACGCAGCACTCCCCGTTCGTCATTATATTTGGCCTGCCTGAGCAGTTCCTCCGCCGGAAGCAGCGGGTAGCTTTCCTCACAGGCCGTGTGATAATGAACACTCTGCGCACAATATCTGCAGTCCTCCGAACAGCCCCCGCATTTCCCGTTCACAATCGTACACAGGTCAAACTTATTCCCGCAGAAATGCTCCCTTAATTCATTCGCTGCCGCAGCCAACTCTTCCAAAGGCTCCGCCTGCAGCCGCATTGCCTCTTCTTTGCCGGCTTGCCCCCCTGCCAACACTTTTTCTTTCAGTTCACTTACTATGCTCATAACCGTCCTGCCCCTTCTCGGCGCACATCCGGAAAACCATCGGCTTTCCTACGCCAAATGTACCCGTAAACATATCCGCTTAGCCACCGCCTGAATTATTTAATTCCTAAGAACCGGCCTAATCCGTTTTGCCAGAAATGCAGCCAAGATGCACAGGCAGATATCCCCCGGCACCGCTAAGATAAAGCAATACAGAAACAGCGGCCATACACCGATAGGAACGTCAATCACATAGTTGCTGATGATGTAGTAATACAGCATCCCCATACCGTACACAAGGAACAGCCCCGTAAAATTAGCCATCAGATACCCTGCTATCGTAGGCTTGCGCATCTTCTCCGCCATCTTCCCGGTCACATAAGCGCCTATGCAAAAACCTATAATATAACCGAAGCTGGGCTTCAGCACATACCATACGCCGCCTCCCTCCGTAAAAATCGGCAGCCCTGCCAACCCCAGAAGCATATACACCGCCACACTGACCGCCCCCATCCTGCTTCCTAAAAGCAGCCCTGCCAGCATCGTAAACAGAAACTGGAGCGTAAACGGCACCACCGGCACCGGCACCTTGATAAAAGCCCCCACCGCAATCAACGCGGTGAAAATACCGCAATAGACCAATTCCTGTGCCTTCCCTCCCCTTTTCCCCCGCTTCTCTGCTGTTGCCTCCGCAAAATAGTTTCCGCTCATATCAATTCCTCCCTGTTCTTTTTCCGCAAATAAGGACTTTGCATCCGCCTTCACCGCCCTGCCCTCCGCACTCACCCCAAGAACCTAAAAGCGCAGCACGCCAAAGCAAAATTTTCCGGTAAATATTTTGGTTTGATATCCGTAAGTATAAATCATTTGGTTTTAATTGTCAACTTATTTTTATATCTGGTTTACATTTAGGCAAAATTAATTACTGCAAATCTATTGAATAATTTTATAAAAAAGGTATAATGATTCCAGAAGCATGATAAAGGAACCATATTGCTTCACCCCTGCATACAGAACGCCAAACAGTGACACCTACAAGTTTTATACATATTTGGCAGCTGCCGCAAAGTAAAAGTACCAACATATTTTCCGTGTGTTGGTACTATGTTACGTTGTCTATTTGATATCACTCTTGCGATTTCAATGACTTAAGAGCGGAAATATGGGGATGTGTTACGGAGGAAAGGGTTTCAGCAAAACAGAGAGGAGAATTAGGTAATGTCCAGCAAGAAGGAAAAGATTGAACAGAAATTGACTCGGTCGTTTTTTACCGTCTCAGCAATCACTGCAATAGCCGCAGTTCTTGGTTTAATTGCGGTAATTGTTATTTCTAACAGGTATTCTTATGCATTGAAAAATTATGGCTTTGCGCAAGGCGACATTGGAAGGGCAATGTTCGAGTTTGCCGATATCAGGTCATCGCTCCGTGCTGCTATCGGCTATGATGAAGACGAAGCCATCGCTACGGTAACAAAACAGCATGACGAAACAAAAACGGAATTTGATAAAGCTTTAGAGGCTGTAGAAACAACGATTGTATCGGAGGACGGCCGGAAAACCTTTGATTCGATTAAATCGGAACTGACAAGCTACTGGGCATTAGATGCGGAAATTATGGCGCTTGGCACATCCTCAGACAGCGAAAGCAGAAGGTTGGCTCAGGAAAAGGCTCTGAATGAACTGACCCCCGCTTATAACAGCATATACAATAAACTGGACGAACTTCTGAATGTAAAAGTAAATGAAGGAAACAGCCTGTCGGCAACGCTGACAATTACCACCATTATTCTGATAGCCGTAATTATTGCGGTAATCGCTGCTTCTATAGCAGTTTCACTGAGAATAGGAAAACGAATCTCCAAACAGATTGCCGATCCTATCATTGCTTTGGGCAACCGGTTTGAGACTTTCGCAGTAGGCGATCTTTCCTCTCCCTTCCCTAAAGCCGACAGCGGAGACGAAGTAGAAGATATGGAAAGACATGCCGTAAACATGGCCGATACCTTAAGCGCAATTATCTTTGACATGGGTGAAATCCTCGGCGAAATGGCAGGCGGCAACTATACGGTACGTTCCAAGATTTCAGACAAGTATACCGGTGATTTCCAGAAAATGTATCAAGCTATGCGGGGACTGAGAGATCAGATGACAAAGACCCTGATTTCCATCGGAGAGGCCTCCAAGCAAGTACAGTCCGGTTCCGGTGACTTGGCAGAGGCTTCACAGAGCCTGGCAGAAGGCGCTACCGACCAGGCAAGCGCAGTGGAGGAATTGCAGGCCACCATTACCGACATTACGGCAACCATGGAAAGAACCGCAGAGAATGCGGAAGATTCCTATAAGAAAGCGCGGCAATATGCAAATCAGGCAGATAACAGCCGTGAGGAAATGACTACTATGATGGCTGCCATGGAACGAATCAGCGATACCTCTTTAAAGATCGGAAATATTATTTCCGAAATAGAATCCATTGCTGCACAGACCAATCTCTTATCCCTCAATGCTTCCATTGAGGCAGCCAGAGCCGGTGAATCCGGACGCGGATTTGCCGTAGTCGCAGACCAAATCCGGGAACTGGCGGATCAGAGCGCAAAGGCGGCTGTGGATACAAGGCAGTTAATCGAAGGGTCCATCAAAGAGGTTACGGAAGGAAATCGGGCAGCAGATCGGGCAGCGGAAGCTATCTTGTCGGTGGTTGACGGAATTACACAAATAGCCGAATTTTCACAGAATCTGAAAACTATGGTGGAAGAACAGACAGAATCCATGCAGCAGGCCGAAATCGGCATAAGCCAGATTTCGGAAGTTGTACAAAGCAATGCGGCCACCGCAGAAGAAGCATCTGCAACAAGCCAGGAATTATCTTCTCAGGCAACAATACTGGACGACCTTGTAGGGCAGTTCACGCTGAAAAAATAACAGGCAAGAAAATAAGCAAAGAAAAAAATCTCCGCAGCCGCCAACTGCGGAGATTTTTTTTCATTTTAATAAAAGATAATCTATTCTGTTCCTTTTTTTACCGTCTCTTTTCTCCTGCAAAGGATAAAGAGCAGCACTCCTGCGCTCACGGTGAATAATGAAATAAACTGTGACGTAGACAGAACCCCCACATTTCCTCTGATTAAATCTCCGCGGTAAAATTCCAGCACAAACCTTCCCACACTGTAAAAAATCAAATAAAGGCCGCCGATTTCACCGTCCGATTTTTTCCTCCCCGCAAACCAAACCAATGCAAAAAAATTCAAGAAATCAAGTCCGCTGGAAATCAGCTGCGTAGGGAGGAGCCTTACTCCGTTCGGTGCGTAAGATGATTCATGGAATACAACGGCCAACGGTCCGTCCGTCTCTATTCCATAACAGCAGCCGGCCAAAAAGCAGCCAATCCGCCCAAACCCCTGTGCCAATGCCACGGAAGGAATCAGCAAGTCAAAGTAAGCAAGAAATTTCAGTCCCTTCCGCCAGGAATACAACATGGCCGAAAAAATGCCTCCGATAATCCCGCCGTATACCACCCATCCGTCCGCAATCCGAAGCACTATTCCCGGGTCTTTCACAATATTTTTTATCTCGGTAATCCAGTATAAAATCTTTGCTCCGAGAAACCCGCCCACTACACACCAAATCACAAAATGAAATACATGATCGGCTTCCAGCCCATATTTCTTAGCCCTATATTCACCAACCCAATACGCTGCCAAAATCCCTATGGCAATCATCAGTCCATAGCCGTATACAGTAAACGGCCCTATGGTAAATAACTCATTTTTCATGTGGGACTCCTCTTTCACCCTGTGCCTGCACTGCAGCCACATCCCTTCAGCCCTCAGTCCAGAACGTGCTTAAAAAATCATTCCTGCCGTCTAAGCATTTTTCAAACACGCTCCGGGAAAACATATCATGCTGACAAAAATTTTGACAATACCCGCATACATTCCTTTACATCCAAGGGTTTCGGTATATGCGCATTCATGCCTACTTCCAGGCAATGCTGTGCGTCGTCCGAAAAAGCATCCGCTGTCATGGCAATAATCGGAAGCCCTGCATCCGGACGGTTCAGTGCACGTATGGCTTTTGTAGAATCATATCCGTTCATCACAGGCATCCGGATATCCATTAATATGGCATCATAATACCCCACTTCCGATTTTTCAAACATTTCCAGACATTCTTTTCCGTTTTCCGCCCTGTCCAGAAGCATCCCTGTGGCAGATAAAATTTCATTGGCAATTTCCCAATTTAACTCAATGTCTTCCGAAAGTAAAATATGTTTTCCGGTAAAATCTGCCAGCTGCTCTTCCTTATCCTCTTCTTCCTCTCTGTAGCCGTCAATATATTTACTCAAATGCTCATACAATGTAGTCCTGAACAGTGGTTTCGGAATAAATCCTTCAATGGACATCTCTGCCGCGGCTTCTTCTATTTCCCCCCAGTCATACGCCGACATCAGAAACACCGGAACTCCGTTCCCTACCCGCTTTCTCAGTTCACGCACCATTTCCATTCCGTCCATAATCGGCATTTTCCAGTCAATCAGCACGAAATGATAATCATTCTTATTCCTATGACGTTCTTCCACCATCTGCAGTGCTTTCTCACCGTCCGTTGTCCACTCCACATGGACACCCAAGGCTTCTAAATTAATGGCGGCACTGGAACATAACATTTCATTATCATCCACGACCAAAATATGCCAGTTGGGAAGCTGCATATCCTCTTCTTTTATTCTTTCTTTTTTTAAGTCTAATATCACATGGAAGCAGGAACCTTTTCCCTGTTCGCTTTTCAGTTCAATGGTACCTTCCATCAAATCCACAATGCACTTTGTAATTGCCATGCCCAGTCCGGTTCCGGTAATTTTGTGCACTTGATCTGTCTCTTCTCTCGTAAATGTATCGAAAATCTTCTTCTGAAACTCTTCCGACATTCCTATGCCCGTATCCGTCACGCGGAAATGCGTCCTTACATAGTCTTCCCCTTTCGGCGATTCTTCCTGTTCCAAAAACACATCCACCCTGCCTCCTACAGGAGTGAACTTGACCGCATTCGACAGAAAATTAAGCAATACCTGATTTAAACGCACACTGTCGCAAAACACTACTTCCGCTATGATTTTATCAATATAAATATCAAAATACTGTTTTCTCTCCTTCACCTGCGGCTGGATAATATTCACAATATCATCCATGGTTTCCCGCAGGGACATGGGCTCCATGCTAAGAGTCATTTTTCCGCTCTCAATTTTGGACATATCCAATACATCGTTTATCAGCCCAAGCAAATGTTTACTGGACAGCCTTACCTTGTGCAGGCAGTCCTCCACCCGTACACGATCCTGCATATTCCTCAGCGCGATTTCCGTCATCCCGATAATGGCATTCATGGGAGTACGGATATCGTGGCTCATATTGGAAAGAAACTCGCTTTTTGCCATGTTAGCGGCAACCGCTTCCTTCTGCGCAATGGCCAGCCTCTCCATCTGCTGCTGTGAAAGCCTGTAGTAAAGAAAAAAGATAACCGACATTGCAATCATTATGACAGCAGCGGAACCAATCATAATAAGAATCCGCAAGGTATCCAGTTTTGTTATTGATTCATCCAAAATTCCTTCCGGCATAATTGTAATCAGATACCAATCGGAATTTTCCGACAGTACCGAACAGTATAAATGCTGCACGCCGTCTTCAATCATAAAAAGAGTAGAATAATCTTGGTTGTTATGCATGGCATTTTCCAGTTCACGGACATATTCATCCGTGCCTTTACCGTTCAGTTCCTGATATTCTGCCCTAATCCGATCAAAATAATTCTCCCGGTATGCATTTCCGCTCCTTACGATAAAGCTGCCGTCCAAATCAATCAGATGAGAATATATCTCTGTATTTTCTTCGTCCAAAAACAAGGCATCTTTCAGGAAATCCATCGGAATTCCCGCAAGCAGCGCAAAACTCTTGCGGCCGTCTTTCAAATGGTATTCCACGGTTGTCCCAAGCAGAAGTATTTTCTGTCCGTTCCTGTCTGTCCCGCGCATGACTGCCCTGCCGTCTTTCGTCAGATAATTGCGGATATCCTCTTCGCCGTCAATCTGCAGTTCTTCGCCGTATATCACTTGGATATCATTGTCTTCCGTATACAGTCCCAGCCAGGTAAAGTTCCTGATTCCGGCATCCCGTCTGATTACTTCCAGCATTTCATCCGTAATTTCCGTATCCGTAGGCGGCGTGCCTTTTATAATCCCGTCCACCCTGTCCAGGTACAGCCCTATAATTGTGCTGAATTTCTGCTGTATCTGTCTGTTCATTTCCGACATATAGATATTACTGATATCGGAAATGGATTGCTCCGTTTTCTGACACATAAATATTGCCAATAATACAAAAATTACAACACAAATCAGCATGATGCTTATAAAGCCACGCCGAATAAGTCCCGTTATCTTTCTATCCATAATTATATTCTCTCACATGTCCGCTTAGCCTGTTTCTGCAAAGGCATAACTCCGTTCCGCCTTTTCTTGCAGCTGCCGTCTTACAACTGTTCCAAGGCACCTCTGAATACCTTCAGCAGCTTCGGGTTAAAGGTTCCGCACTCTCCGTTATATATCATCTCGACAGCTTTTTCCCTGCTATAGGCAGCCTTATATACTCTCTCGGATGTCAGGGCATCGTATACATCCGCCACTGCCACAACCTGTGCCCAAATGGAAATGTCATCACCGCTCAGCCCGTCCGGATATCCTCTTCCGTCCCAACGTTCATGGTGATGCCTGCATATGTCATAACTATAACTGTAAATTCCCTTATCCATAATGTCCGGGATATTCTGAAGTATCTCGCAGCCCTTCACCGTATGCTGCTTCATAATGTCAAACTCCTCCGCAGTCAGCCTCCCCGGTTTATTAAGAATGCTGTCCGGTATGGATATTTTTCCAATGTCATGAAGTATGGATGACGTCACAATCTTGTCAATCTCTTTTTTCGGCAGATAATATTCCGGGTAGGCATTGCTCACTTCCGTCATCATAATCCTTGTAAATTTACCGATACGCTTTACATGTTCCCCCGACTCACAGTCACGGAACTCAATAATGGTAGCCAGCGTCTCAACCATGGACTGATTAATTTCCTTCAGCTGAGCCACCTGCTTTGCCACTATGTCTTCCAACGCATTCCTATGGGAATACAATTCAATCAGATTGCTGATCCTGCATTGCAGAAACTGCGTCATGAACGGCTTACGGATGACATCGACCGCGCCTAAATGATATCCCTCCATCAGCACTGCGTCGCTCTCTGCCGCCGTTATGAGAAATACCGGAATACTCTTTATTTTCCCGGTATTGTTCATATTCTCCAGGACTCCCAGCCCGCTCACGCCGGGCATCAGCAAATCCAAAAGCACTGCGGCAATGTCCGGATTGCTGTTAATCATCTGAATAGCCTCCGCTCCGCTGCCGGCTTCCATAATATTATAATTTTCCTCAAATATATCCGCCAGAATTATACGGTTAATTTCCACGTCATCCACAATCAGTATCGTTTTTTCCTTATCCATTCTGCCCTCTTTCCTGTCGTCCTTATGCATTCGCATATTTCGCTATACAGTCCAATATTTTTTCCTGTATGGGCAGCACCTCTGTCAGCACTTTCCTAGCCTCTTCCGGTTTCTGCGTACGCAGCAAATCCACAATCTTCCCGTAAGCTTCATAAATCGGAGTCACGGACAGATTCCCCGCCGCCCCTTTCAAAGCATGCGCCACTTCTATTACTTCCATATAATTATCATTGTCGAAATCAGGGGAAACTACCGATTTTTTCATCATATCCAAAAATTTGAACATCATTCTTTCATACAGCGATTCTTTTCCGCTCAGCCGCTTAATCCCGCCGTCCACATCCACGCCCAGTTCTTTCAATTCTTCCAACATACTCATCCCTATTTACCTCCGCTCTTTTTCCGCTAAAAAACCTATACCAATAACAACCTATCCGGAAGTCATTATCATATAGACCCTTTTGCCCTAGTACTCCATCCGGACAGAAATTGCAGTTCCGCACCATTGCCGCGCTGCATTGGCCCGAACCATGCAAGGCAGAACTGTAATTTCTGTCTGGATGGAGCACTAGAATGTGTCTTCCATTTATTATGTAGTGTGCCCAAATCACGAAACTAACCCAATAATAATATATTCTAACATATAGAGAACCTTCGGTCAATCCCTTACCAACTCTTCTCCAAGGCCATGCCCCACTCCAGACGGTAGGGGCTATGCTCCGTTCCCTTGATATCGTCGTAAATCTTTTTTCTCTCCTGGCTGCTCTCTCCCGACCAGTATTCATACCCTGTCAGATAAGCTTCCATAAAAGCATCCCAGGAAGAATAGGTTTCCTGAATTCTGCCTGCCATTTCCAAAGATTTATCCAGTGCCTCCGTCTCCGTAAAATATCCCGCAATGTAGCTGTCCTCTATCAATGCCATGGCACGGCTATAATCCCATGCAAGGATTGCTGCGGTGCCGCTTTTCTCATATGCCGCATAAAAATCCGCATAAAGCTGCGCCTCTTCTTTCGTAGTCTCAAATTTTTCAAAAATAAACGCAGGCCGCTCCGCTTCTGCCGTTTCCGCAATCCCGGCCTCCGTCAGCACTCCCATCTCTTTCTCATATGCCTTGTGGTGCCCTTCCTCAGACAGCCATCTGAGGCTTTCCTCCGCCGATGCCCGATCCGTAACTTCCCAACTGTCCTTCAAGTATTGCTGCTGTTTCTGCATGGTATCATTGTCTATGGATTTCAGCCCGAATACCTGAAAATCCCTGCCGTTGATTGCCGTTGCCACCGCATGCGTCCCGTTCATCCAGCGGATTGTGTCCGTGACCTTTACGCCCTGCCCACAGCCTGCCAGCACGGCGGCCAGGAGCAGCAACGGCAGGCAGCCCTTTACCCGGCCTGCGGCTGCCGTGGACAGTTCCGCGGCTGCCCTCACCGTTTTTCTCATAGTTTCCTTCATCTTTCTCCTCCGTGACTCTCTGCCCCTTATCTTAAAAAATTATCAATAATTACATTTTCCGCTTCTTCCTCCGACATCCCGAACGAACGGAGCTTCAGAAGCTGCTCCGTATTGATCCGGCCGATTGCCGCTTCATGGATAATCTGCGCATCAATGTCCCTAGCATCAATTTCCGGTATCGAACATACCTGCGCCGTATCCATGATAATGGAATCACACTGGATATGAGCCTTGCACAAGGCATTGCCCACCGCATTCGGATGAAATGTCTGGCGGGAATTACCCTTTGCCACCGAGCGGGAAACAATCTGTGCCGAACTCCCCGCTCCGTTCATCCTCACTTCCATATTGGAAACCGCCGACTGCGCGTCATGGGTCATCAGCTTTTCCACCACATAGAGCCTGCTGTCCGGTCCCATATCCACCTCCGTCCTGCGTTCCGTGGAATCCACTCCCCGTATCTGTGCAGTATCCAAAGTAAAGACCGCCCCTTCTTCCAGATATATCTGTGTTACCGGGTTGAGTATATTCTCACCTGTCCCCTCGCCTTCCCCGTAATGCTTTTCCTCATATATCACTTTAGCGTTTCTGCCCACATGAAAAGCATGCACGCCGTCGTGCCGCGTCTCATTGCAGCCGCTGTTATGAATACCGCAGCCGGCCACAATAACTACGTCTGCGCCCGCCTCAATATAAAAATCATTGTAGACAATATCCGTCATACCCGACTGCGAGATAACCACCGGAATATGCACCTGCTCCCCCTGTGCTTCTCCGCTGATATACACATCAATCCCCGGCTTCCCCTCTTTCTTCTTTATTTTAATATGGGCACTGTCGCCATGGCACAAAGCAGTTCCGTTATAGCGCAGATTATATGCCCCCTCCTGCTTAAAGCCTCCGCCGTCTATGGCTTCCAGCACATTACTTGTTATCGCATCCAGTTCCATACATCCGTCCTCCTTTCCTGTTCATGCAGGAACACTCCCTATCCTCGTCAAACAGCATCGGGAGAATCTCCTCCGCACTGCCGCACGCGCTTACCCCTCCGTCCTTAATAATCAATATGCGGTCAGCCATCCGGATGATTTTCTCCTGATGGGAAATCAGAAGCAGCGTCTCCTTCTTCCGTTCATGAATCTTCTCGAATTCTTTTACCAGCATGGAAAAACTCCACAAATCTATGCCTGCCTCCGGTTCGTCAAAAATACATACTTTATGGCTTTTTGCCAGCACCGTTGCAATTTCCACCCGCTTTCGCTCCCCGCCGGAAAGCGTCGCGTCCACCTCCCTGTCCAGATATTCCCGGGCACACATTCCCACATTGCTCAGTAAATCACAGCAGACCGGTTCGGGCAGTTCCTTCCCTGCCGCCAGATTCAGCAGCCTCCGGATTGTCATTCCCTTAAAAGTAGGAGGCTGCTGAAATGCATAGCCGATTCCTGCCTTTGCCCTTTCGTCAATGCTCAAATCCTTTATATCCTTTCCGTCCAGCAGCAATTCCCCGCCGGTAGCCTTCAGAACCCCCATCAGAAGCTTTGCCACCGTAGACTTTCCCCCTCCGTTCGGGCCGGTTACCACCAACATTTCCCCGTCGCCTACTGCAAAATTAATATCCTTCACGATTGTAATTTTCTCCCCGTTTTCCACAACCTCATAAGTCAGATTACGCACTTCCAGCATTTTTCATCCTCTTTTCTGCTTCTTTGCTTTTTTATTATAGCGGCGTCACTGCTTATCCTAAACAGCCGCCTCAATAAGCAGCTTACCGTCTGCCTCCCTTTTATGGATACCCCCAAACACTAAAGCATAATATTTTCAAAATGATTATACCCTAAACCCACACCGTAATCAATCCCCATCCATATAGCGGAACGGAAATTAAGCTTTGCCAAACCCGCCTGCTTTATAGTATAATCCATATATTGCAGTATACACGAAACCCAAACAACCATCCCCGGCAGCAACCTTTTCAGGCATCCGGACTATGCCCTGACCGGCATATCCGTCTCTGGCTGCCGCCGGGTCAGAAGGAGGAAAATCTATGGATTACACCCCGTCAGACACACGTTACCAAACCATGCAATACCGCCGGTGCGGCAAAAGCGGCCTTAAGCTTCCCGCCCTTTCCTTAGGGCTCTGGCACAATTTCGGAGATACCGGCAATTTCGAAAACATGAGAGAAATGTGCCATACCGCGTTCGACCACGGCATCACCCATTTTGACCTGGCCAATAACTACGGCCCGGAAGCCGGCAGCGCAGAAATAAATTTCGGCCGAATTCTGAAAGAGGACTTCCGTTCCTTCCGGGACGAAATCATTGTCAGCACAAAAGCCGGATATTTTATGTGGGACGGCCCTTACGGTGAATGGGGCAGCCGCAAATATTTAATCGCCAGTCTGGATCAAAGCCTGAAGAGGCTCGGTCTGGATTATGTGGACATCTTCTATCATCACCGGCCTGACCCTGACACTCCTTTGGAAGAAACCATGGGTGCCTTGGACAGCATAGTGAAAAGCGGGAAGGCCCTTTATGTAGGACTTTCCAATTATAACGGGGAGCAGATGGAAACTGCCCGCGCCATTTTAAGCGAACTGAAATGCCCGTTTATCATCAATCAGAACCGTTATTCCATCTTTGACCGGACCATTGAGAACAACGGGCTGAAGCAGGCGGCGGCCAAAGCCGAAAAAGGAATCATCACTTTCAGCCCGCTTGCGCAGGGTCTTCTCACCGACCGCTATTTAAACGGAATACCGCAGGACAGCCGTATGCGCACCGACGGACGTTTCCTGAAACAGGAAATACTCACCGAGGAAAAGCTGGCACAGATTCACGCCTTGAATGAAATTGCCGTCTCCCGCGGGGAATCCTTGGCGCAGATGGCTCTGAAATGGCTGCTGAAAGACGATGCCATAACAAGCGTCCTGATTGGCGCATCCAAGCCGCAGCAGATTCTGGATAATCTGAAAGTATTGGAAAGCAGAGATTTTACCGAAGAAGAACTTGAAAAGATAGATAAAAATTCCTTATGATTTTTCCCCCGATGCAGTGGAAGTGCATCGGGGGTTTTCCTGAACGCATAGGGGATACGGCCAGGCGCAGAAACAGGAAATAATTAGTTTCCTGCCTGCTCGATATATTAACAAAAGATAGATAAAAGCGACTATCTGTCGTCATGAAGACGGAAGTTAGCATATGCACTCATGCCATGTTCATGAATATCCAAGCCGTCTGTTTCCTCCTGCTCGGAGACATGAAGCCCCATTACTTTATTCAGCACCGTAAATAATACGAATCCGCAGATTGCCACATAAGCCATAACCGACAGAACACCCAGCAATTCCACTCCGATGAACTGCAGCCGGCTCATCCCCATTTCTTCCAAAATAGATGTTTTACAGAAAATACCCGTCATTATCGTACCGCATGCACCGCAGCCTCCATGAACGGCTACCGCCCCCACCGGGTCGTCCACCTTACATACTTTATCCAGAAATTCCACCACAAATACTACAATAAAACCTGCAATAATGCCGATTGCCAACGCCGAGTAATTGGATACATAATCACAGCCTGCCGTAATGGCGACCAATCCGGCCAACGTACCGTTCAGCGTCATGGAAACATCCGGTTTTCCGTAACGAACCCATGTAATTACCAAGACAGTCAGCGTTGCCGCCACAGCCGCAAGGTTAGTGGTCATGGCAATATCGCCCAGATTCGTAGCCGCTCCCGTGGTGGAGCCGCAGTTAAAACCAAACCAGCAGAACCAAAGAATAAATACCCCCAATGCACCGATTACAATATTATGACCCGGAATAGCCACTGCCTTCCCTTCTTTTGTAAACTTCCCGCGTCTCGGCCCTTCTATGGCCGCTCCGATAAACGCTAAAATGCCGCCCACCATATGCACTGCCGTGGAACCGGCAAAATCATGAAATCCTATGCCGGAAAGCCATCCGTCCGACCAAATCCAATGCCCGGTCACAGGATAAATGAATATGGAGATGCAGGCACTGTAAATCAGATAGGCAGAAAACTTCGTCCGTTCTGCCATGGCTCCGGATACAATTGTTGCGCTTGTAGCGCAGAACACCGTATGGAAAATCATAAATACGCCGATTGGCAGCCCGTTTTTCATGCCCATGCCGTCCGCCAAAGATTCCGGAGCAAAGAAACCGCTTGTTCCCACAATTCCTCCTGCATCATTGCCAAACATAAGTGCAAACCCAATCAGGAAGAAAAAAATACTTCCCAACACAAAATCCATTAAATTCTTCATAATAATATTTCCTGCATTTTTCGCCCTTGTAAAGCCTGCCTCCACCACGGCAAACCCTGCCTGCATAAAAAACACAAGAAAAGCAGCAATACAAGTCCACACCACATTGAGCAGCAGTTCCGCTGCCTCTTCCAACGGCATCCCGCCGGCAAGTAAATCCGATAAATACATAATATTTCCTCCTCACTGCAAACACAAATTTTTCATACACATATTTTCCATACACAATTTGTAACGATTTCTTTCACAATTTCTCACCACATTTACGGCTCCGCTAAACAGCCCCCGCGGCAATCGCCAAGTCTCCGCATAAGTGCGGCTGCCTGGATTGTTGCCGGCAAAAATAAAAAAGATAATAATCGAGCCTCCTCATGCTCTTTTATTATCTCCCTTGATAACATAACCCGGTCTATGAAATCTCTGTTCCATAACCAAGTCCCCATATTCCTCCGGCAGTTTTATCATCGCCTACAAAGCGCCCTCCCCGCGTTCACCGGTTCGTATTCTCACTGCATCCAATACTTCATAAATAAAAATCTTACCGTCGCCATAATTTCCTGTGTTGATTTCATTGACTATCTTCTTAATCAAAACCTCTGCCTGTTCATCGCCCACCACCGTTTCCACTTTCACTTTCTGCAGCAGATTAACCCTATATTCCGCACCACGGTACTTCTTCACGATTCCTTTCTGGTTCCCATAGCCTTGAATGTTTACGATATTAAGGCCATTGACCTCATTATCGTCCAATACTGCTTTCAGATCTTCCAGCTTTTCGGGCTTGATGATAATTTCCAATTTCTTCATAATTCTCCTCCTTCTCGCCGCGCAGGGTGCGTGCAGCAAAACTGCTGATTTTCTTACGCGTGGATGCATTTTGCACCTATGCGCAAAAAAGACGCTTCCACTAATGTAGAAACGCCTTTGTCTGAATACCATTATACACGTTTGGATAACTTTGTCAAATACTTTTTCTCTGATTATACGTCCACTATATTTCTATCTGGAAATAACCCATTTTTCATACTCTTTCCCCCCACACTCTACCGTCCCTTCCCACTGCATCCCCAATTTCCTGCATAAACCCATGGAAGCCTCATTGCCCGGCTCTACCAACGCCTGTATCCCCTCGAATTCCAGTTCCCCCATCCCATATTCCACAATTGTACTGCATACTTCGTAAGCATACCCCATACGCTGACAGGAAACTTCGATGACAAATCCGATTTCCGGAAGTTCAAACCCTTCCCGCCAGCTTAAACCTGCACGCCCTATGACCTGCCCTGTATCTTTCCGCACAATGCTCCACATCCCGTAACCGTAAAAGCCATACACCTTCCTTATATACTCCTCCGCATAGGCTCTTTCCTCCTCCGGATTGTCATAAAGCCGGTCCATATAATAAGTAACCGAAGGCTCCGCATATATTCTGTAAAACTCATCCACATCCGCCACAGTAGTTTCCCGGATGATACATCGTTCCGTCTCCAAAACCGTCCAAGGCAGCCCCGCCATTCGCCGGTAGGCTTTGTCAAAAGAATCCATGGTCAATTCGCCAATATCCGTAACCGCATACGGTGCTCCCGAAAAATCCTCTTGGTTGTTTTCCCCTTCCAGCAAAGCAATCACATATCTGCCGGTTCTTCTCAGTTCCCGCAGTATCATTCCCTTATCCGTCACAAACAAAGTGCTTTCACTTTCATACTCATCCAGACAGCGCGGTTCCCCGTCCGCTTTCCCGTCCGTCCCTGCGCCGCTCTGTACTTTATCCCCGCTTATCCTCTCATCGTCCCCACCGTCAGATCCGCATCCTTTTTCTTCCAAATCCCCGATACAACAGCTTTCCCCTTCTTCTTCCAACTGCCCGTTCTCCCGGACATGCCTTCCCCATATATGAATATCCTTACCCTCCTCCCCCATATCCCGTTTTCGCTGCGCGGCCTTATCCAGCAATGCCCTATCCCAAATCAGAAAAACTATTTTATCTAACATATTTTCACCTATTTACTAACTGCCCTTTATCGGATACAATAACATAAAATGATAATGCATGACTCATACCGCTATTATCATAAACTATAATCAAGCAGAAGGGAAGTAAAACAATGGCACAAAATCCGGTTGTTACATTTACAATGGAAAACGGCGATATTATAAAAGCAGAATTATATCCTGAAATCGCCCCCAACACAGTCAACAATTTTATCAGCCTTATCAACAAACATTTTTATGACGGGCTGATTTTTCACAGGGTAATCCGCGGTTTCATGATTCAAGGCGGCGACCCGGAAGGCTCCGGTATGGGCGGCCCTGATTACAGCATCAAGGGTGAGTTTACACAGAACGGCTTCGAAAACAATCTCCTTCATGAACCGGGAGTCCTTTCCATGGCAAGAAGCATGCACCCGGACTCCGCCGGCTCCCAGTTCTTCATCATGCACAAGACAAGCCCGCACTTGGACGGCAGCTATGCCGCATTCGGGAAAGTGACAGAAGGTATGGATGTGGTGAACCGTATTGCCGAGACAAATACCGACCATTCCGACAGACCATTGGAAAAACAAACGATGCGGACTGTTACCGTAGATACCTTCGGAGAAGAATATCCGGAACCGGAAAAGATTTAAGTTCTCAGATCAATTTCATGTCAATGCCTAAAAGCCGTTTCGGTTTGCGCCATGCTTCCGGAGCCAAAATGCTCCGGAAGCATGGCGCAAATTGGTAATGCACGTTCACACTTCATTCATATTTATTTAAAGAAAACTTTAATTCCCTCTCATTCTTTATACATTTCTTTTCCATATACTAAATCCATAAGATAAATCAAGCAAACGCCAATAACAGTTAATTGATTTTTTAAAAACTTTTTCATAATAAATGCCAAGGAAAGAAATTTCCTTGGCATCCTCCCTTTTTAGGGATTTTATCGGCATTTCCCCTTATCCGCCCTTTTCCAAGCTGCCGTTCATATTTCATTTACATTTATTTAAAAAAATTTCAATTTCCTATCATTCTTTATACATTTATTTCCCATATACTAAATTCATAAGATAAATCCAGCAAACGCCAATAACAGTTAATTGATTTTATAACTTTTTCATAATAAATGCCAAGGAGAGGACACTTTCCTTGGCATCCTCCCTTTTAGAGCATATTTGAAAAAAATTATCACATTTCCTATCATTATAAAAAGAAAGGCAAGAACATATGGAAGCTAAAATCAGGCATTTAGAAATGATACAGGAAGTCATCAGCAGAATGGCAGGCAATTCCTTTTCCTTAAAAGGATGGGCCGTCACGCTGGTGGCAGGCATCTTCGCCCTGTCCGGAACCGTCGCCGGGAAAGTAAGTTACCTGATAGCTTTCATGCCGATTTTCATTTTCTGGGTCTTAGATGCCTTTTATTTGTCAAAGGAGCGTGCTTACCGTGCATTGTATCGGCATGTCAGCCAGTCAAAGGAAAATGACATTGATTTCAGCATGGATACCCGCCCCTTTTCAGGCAAAGAAAATAAATTGTGGAGATGCATGCTCTCTGCCACGGAACTGCTTTTCTATTTCCCGTTAGCTGCCTTATCCGCAGTCATCATAATACTTTGGAGCTGAGACAGCCATGCAGTCATTCTTCTCCCGTAAAGTAAAAAGCCGTTTTCCGTTCGACGGATTTCCTGCCGGGGCCTGTTCGGATATTTATTCCCCGTATCGGATACCACCGGTAGAAAAATCCCTTCCTCAAACGGAACTTATGTCCGCATGTCCTACAGACTACAGTATACCTGTCTTTTCCCGCATCATATGAGAAATCCCGCTCCTTCACTACTTGGCAGAAACTGCTTTTGCCGGGGTTAAGAAACGATTCCCTGCCGTACCGGCCATTGCTGCTTTGCGCTTTGCAGTAAGGGCATTCCATAATCCAATCCTCCCAAAAAGACTTTGCATAAACCTCTGATTTAGAGGACTGGACGGCTGTTTCCTCATATTCTTCCGTTGTCATCTCCATCTCTTCCACTATAATCGGAAAATACTCCTCCATTAGTTTATAAGTACGCTTGCTCAGAAAACGGATAGCCTGTTCCGGCAGATGATGCATCACTCTCATAGGCCGCACACTCTCATATCCCACCGTACCTTGCCTGCTGTTGGCAAAATACCTAGCCAGTTCCCTGACCGTACTTTCCTCCAATTTAGGCAGAATCTTCTTCTTCGCCGCTGCATCCAAATACTCTTCCACATAAAAACTTCCGCTTTCCGGATGGTATTTGGCCACATATATGTCCGGGCAGTTCTCCGGTTCTTTTTCCAATATATAACTAAGCGTCACCCGTTCACTCAGTGTCCACCAAGATTTTGCATAACCCGGGGCAGATAAAATCCAAAACTGCCTGCATTTACGGATAAAATCATCCGTCGCGCTTACGATTTCCCATTTCCTCTGTACCGTCATCAGTTCTCGGGACAGACTGCCCGGCGGGAAATAGCCGATTTTTTCTTTTGGAATGTTCTGCGTATCCGCAATATACGCAATCAGGTCTTCTACCGTATATCCGCAGTCAACCCCCTTTCCGCCCGGAAAATATTTCGAATACCGGCTCAGATAGCTTACAAAAACCTCTGCGTTTTCCTCCGCTGCCTCAGCCACCCTGTCCGCATTCTCCACTGCCCTGTCATTCAGGGCTTTCATTTTCTCTCCGTACGGCAAACCCTCATAAATTTCCCGATCCAATTTATATTGATTTACCAAGTTCTCACCCTTTTGCAGAAACATCGTTCTCAGCCACTCAAGAATCTCTCCGTTATCAAGAGTCTCTTTGTACTCCGCTACCCCTGTCTTAATATAATTGGGGTATCCCCCTTTCCAGGCGCATGTCACGTTAAAAGGCACCTGTGAACGGGACACCGTCAAAACATGGCAGGCCGATTTCATAAGTTCCAACATGGCATCATACTGCGAACCGATAGTGTCTCCCGGTTTCTGCGAAGCATCCTCTAAGGAAGCGTCAAAAATCACTATATCGTCAAATAAATATGCCTCCGTGGCGGAAAACGGATTATTTTCCCGTAGGACTACCTCAGCCTTCCTGCCGCCAATCTCCATCTGTTCCAACATGCCTTTCGCTCTTCGGAACAGTTCGTCCCCTTCCTGCGTATCACATTTGAAGAAAGAAACAGTTATCTTATTTCCCATGCCGCACCACCTCCTGTCTGCAAATCATACCCACCCGCTTCCTTACAGCACACGGCAGAATAATGTATCAGCCATATAATTTCTTTCATTATAATCCGCGTCCCCGAAAGGAACAAGTCGGGAAAGCCGATTTCCGTTTCCATGCAGCAAAAGGTATTGACATCCTCTGCTTTATTAGACTAAAATAAGTATGTTACAAGGGCGTAATGAACTCGCCCTTTTTCTATGCGCACGGATACCCAACGGATGAATGTCAGCGTCAGCTGACGGGGTCCGGCACGGAAGTAGGGAAAGGAATCTTCCCTACTCAATTGCTTCTTTTTCGAAGCATTTATAAAATATATTATGAAGGAGGTGTATCATGGCATGAAACCGTTTATGCCATGGAAGCTATGGATAACTTTATTTCAGTTATAACAAAAGTTAACGGCATACTGAACAATTTCATATGGGGGCCGATTATGCTCGTAATTTTTCTTGCCGTCGGCCTAATGTTTACCTTGCGTACAAAAGTTTTCCAGATTTCCCATTTCAGATATTGGATTGACGTGACTTTCCTTCAGCTGTTCCGGAAGGATTCCGCACATGTGAGGAAAACCAGTGACAGACATGCCATATCCCAGTTCCAGTCGCTCTGTACGGCACTGGCTGCCACTATCGGCGTAGGCAATATTTCCGGCGTGGCCGTCGCACTGGCCCTCGGAGGCCCCGGCGCCATTTTCTGGATGTGGCTCTCCGCTTTTCTCGGCATGATGACAAATTATGCGGAAAATACATTGGGCATCAAATACCGCTATAAAAACGAAAAAGGGGATTGGGTGGGCGGTGCCATGATTTACATAGAGAGAGGATTAGGATGGAAATGGCTGGCAGTGATTTTTTCCGTTTTCTGCGTACTGGCTTCCTTCGGCATCGGCAATATGTCTCAGGGAAATGAAATTGCCAACGGACTGTATCATTCTTTCTCCGTCCCTAAGTGGATTACCGCCCTGGCCGTTATGTTATTGGCGGGTCTTGTGATTGTCGGCGGCATTAAGCGTATCGCTTCCGTCACGGAAAAGCTGGTTCCTTTTATGGCTGTCACTTATATAGCAGGCACGCTTATTGTCATTTTCTCAAATGCCTCTGCCATTCCGGAAGCTTTCGGCTCCATCTTCGGCAATGCATTCCGCTTCTCCTCCATGGGAGGCGGCGTAGCCGGATTTACCGTTATGGTTGCCATGAGGCGCGGCATCTCCCGGGGTGTATTCTCCAACGAAGCCGGTTTGGGTTCTTCCGTCATGGTGCATTCCGCCTCCAATGTGAAAGAACCGGTTGTGCAGGGCATGTGGGGAATCTTTGAAGTATTTGCCGATACCTTAGTTGTCTGCACGCTGACCGCTCTTACCATTCTCACATCCGGAGTATATGACTATACCGAGTATGCCCAATATGTGGGAACCTCCCTCCCTGACCATCTGAAGAGCGGCGTAGCGCTTACCAGTGCGGCTTTTGAGTCCGTATTCGGTTCCGTGGGCGGCGGTTTTATTTCCGTTGCCGTTATGTTGTTTGCCTTTTCCACCATACTTGGCTGGTCCTATTATGGGGAGCGGGGCATTGAATACCTTTTCGGCCTGAAAGCCGTTCCGGTATATAAGTTAGTGTTCATCCTTATCATTTTCCTCGGATGCAATGCTTCCTTGAGCCTTGTGGTAGATATCTCCGATACCTTTAACGGATTTATGGCTCTTCCCAACCTGATTGCCGTGACTCTATTGTCCGGCCAGGTTATTGAAATGACAAAAGCATATATCGCAAAGGTAAGAGCCGGAAAAGAAACTGTCGGCGGAGATGAAATTTCCTCTTAGCACAGAAGTAAAAAAGATGCTCCCGGCAGCCGATATCCCCTCCGGGCAGAAACGGAAAGGCTGTCCGAACCGGGGGCAGACATCAGGAAAGGCTGTCCGTTTCGGACAGCCTTTCCCATGTTAATCATAAAATTTCTCAAGCCTTACCGACAGAACCGAACAGTTCCATCTTCTCTTTTACGGTAGCTTTGATAGCTTCGAATCCGGGAGCAAGCAACTTACGGGGATCGAATCCTTTTCCTGCCTGATCCTTGCCTTCTTCGATGTATTTACGCGTAGCTGCTGCAAATGACAGCTGGCATTCTGTATTTACATTGATTTTTGCAACGCCAAGAGAGATTGCTTTCTTAATCATGTCAGCCGGGATGCCTGTACCTCCATGAAGAACAAGAGGCATATCCCCTGTCAGTTTCTGGATGGCATCCAATGTCTCGAAAGATAATCCCTTCCAGTTTTCCGGATATTTTCCGTGAATATTGCCGATGCCTGCCGCAAGGAAATCAATGCCCAGATCAGCGATAGCCTTGCATTCATTAGGATCTGCACATTCTCCCATGCCGACAACACCGTCTTCCTCACCGCCGATGGAACCAACCTCTGCCTCAAGGGAAATTCCTTTGTCATGAGCTGCCGCAACCAGTTCTTTTGTTTTCTCTACGTTCTCTTCTATCGGATAGTGAGAACCGTCAAACATTACGGATGAAAAACCTGCTTCAATGCATTTATAGCAGTGTTCATAGCTGCCGTGATCCAGATGAAGGGCTACGGGAACCGTAATGTTCTGGTCTTTAATCAGGCCGTTCACCATTCCCACTACTACATCATAGCCTCCCATATACTTGCCCGCACCCTCGGATACCCCAAGGATTACCGGAGAATTATTCTCCTGTGCCGTCAGAAGGATAGCTTTTGTCCACTCAAGGTTATTGATGTTGAACTGTCCAACTGCATAATGGCCGGCTTTTGCTTTTTGAAGCATTTCTGTTGCTGATACTAACATTTTATCTACCTCCATATCATAATAAATACATTTTGATAAAATTAATTATAACCTATTCTTTCCAAAAAGGAAATAGTTTCTTGAAATTTCCGCGGACAGGTTAAGTCCGCAAACACTCTGCCGCTCTGCTGCACAGAAAATTATGCTTCATCGGGAACCCTGATTTTCACCGCCTGCTTCCTATTCTCAATACAGACATATTTATAACTCCCGCCAAACTCACCGTCTGTCGTCCACGGAATTTCTGTCTCCGCCTCAAAAGTAATCCCCCTTGTCTTAAAGCAGTACATATAATCCGTATTGATATTCCTGTTCAGAAGCGCGGCAATAATCATATTGATTTCCAACGGGTTGGAAGGCTTCTTAATCAGCGTCACTTCAAACTCACCGTCGTCCAGTTCCACATATTTGCCCGTTATCCTTTTAAAACCGCCAACCGACAAAGAGTTCGTCACCATCCCAAAGATAAATTCATCCTCAATAACTCTTTCTTCTTCCCGGTCTGCCCGTGCAGGATTTTCTTCTTCCGAATTTTCTTCATCTTGATTCCCTTCTCCCATCATTCGCTCTTCTTGTTCCCCGGTTTTACGGCTGTCCTTATAGCGTACTTTTAGCTTATATGATTTTATGGAAGAAATCCGCTTCACGCCCTCCAGCAAATAAGCCATATGCCCAAGCACATTTTTAATTTCCTGGCTAGTTTCATACGAAACATCCGTGAACAGCCCAAAGGCAGCAATATATACAAAGCACTTATCATTGAAAGCACCTATGTCGCAAGGATAATCCTTTCCCGACACAATCACTTCTGCCGCCTTACACATATCCTTCGGCAGTCCCAAACTCATGGCAAAGTCATTGGTGCTTCCCGCCGGAATATATCCGATTGGTATCTTTTTTGAGCATCTCACCATGCCGTTGACCGCTTCATCCAAAGTTCCGTCCCCGCCGCTGCATACCAAAAGATCATACCGTTTCTTTTTGTTCATGACCGCCCTCACAGCATCTCCTTCCCGCTGTGTAGGATATACGGTAATCTCATAGCCCTCCTTCGCAAAGATATCTATAATGTCACACAGCTTCCCGCGTATTTTTGCTTTGCCTGCACAAGGATTATATACAAACAATATATTTCCCGCATTCATACTGTCGCCTCCGTCTTAAACTTTCTGTTCTGCTCATCGGCAAGGAAGATTTCTACCCTGCTCCCGTGCGGGGCACCCATTGGCCTTCTCCCTTTGGACTCCCACGCCGGTGCCCGCTGGCATCCTTTCTTTGAGTTCCCGCGCCGGGCACCCGCTGACATCCTTCCTTCGGATGCCCGTTTGCATAAAAATCAAAAACAGGAGCACCATCCCGATGCTCCGTTCTTTTCACCTTTCAGAATAATTCTTAACTTACTTTTCCTTTTAACAAGTAAGCTTCAATATCTTCCACAGCCTGCTGTTCATCTGCCCCGTCGGCAATGACCGTCACTTTCTCTCCGCTGTCTAGCCCAAGGCTCATCATGCCCATAATGCTTTTGGCATTTACCTTTCTGCCTTCCGCTTCGATGTAAACCGTGCAGTCATGCTTGCTGGCTACCTGTACCAAAACCGCCACCGGCCTTGCTTCCAAACCGGTAGGCAATTGAATCTGCATAACTTTTTCGACCATAATTTCCCTCCTTTAATTCCTAAGATTATCAGCAATCTCGCTTAATTTCCTCAGTCTATGATTCATTCCTGACTTTCCCATAGGCGGGGTTAGGATCTGTCCCAATTCTTTCAGCGTCGCATCCGGATATTCCAATCTCAATTCTGCCGTCTCCCTTAAGCTGTCCGTTAGATTCTGAAATCCATAATGTTCCCTTATCAGGAGGATATCCTCGATTTGCCTGGATGATGCATTAACCGTTTTGGTAATATTCGCCGTCTCGCAATTCACTTTACGGTTAATGGAATTCCGCATTTCTTTCATAATCCTCTGATTCTCAAAATTCATCAAAGAAACATGGGCTTCCATGATATTCAGCAAATCTACAATTCCTGTGCCTTCCTTTAAGTAAACTACATAATACTTTTTTCTACTGACAATCTTAGCTTCTACCTTAAATCCTTGTATTAGTTGCTTTAACTCCTTAGCCCCCTTTTCATAAGCACATACAAATTCCATGTGATAGCTTTTTTCCGGGTCGCTCATGGACCCGATGCTTAAAAATGCTCCCCGTAAATATGCCCTCTTGCAGCAGGCGTTCTTAATCATAAGCGGGTTCGGCCCCTTCTCTGCTGCCTCTGTCATTCCGCGCTCATCATTCATTTTTACAGCCTGCAGGATTTTCGCAGTCTCCTCTTTGCCCTCTGCCAGGGTAATATATGTATGTCCCCTTTCTTCACCCAAAGAGATTTGCGAATCAACAGTATTTATATTAAATGTTTTTTTCAATAATGTAAAGCATTTTCTGATAACAGTTTCATTTTCTGTCTGTAAACACAGACGCACGCTTCCGTTCACGTCCGTTTCCTGCCTGCCCAAAAAGCCGATAATGGCAGCCAGTTCCGCCAGCTGGCAATGCCTGGAGGTGCTGACCTGCCGGGAAAGCTCGGCCTTCACATCACTTGAAAAAGACATATCTATACCCCTTGCTTTTCATCCCTATGGTATATCTTCAGCCCATAGTTTCCTTGATTTTTCATGCGCTTGTACAATTCGTTGGCAAGCGTGACGCTTCTATGCTTTCCTCCGGTGCACCCGATGCCGATGACAAGCTGATACTTCCCTTCCTTCACATAGTTCGGAATAAGGAACCTCACCATATCTTCCAGCTTGGCAAGAAATGTCTCCGCTTCCGGAAAACTCATGACATAATCCTGCACCGGACGGTCATTTCCGGTCTGGTGCTTCAGTTCTTCTATATAATACGGGTTGGGCAGAAAGCGCACATCAAAGACCAAATCCGCGTCCGCCGGTATCCCGTTCTTGAACCCAAAAGAAAGAATGGTAACCATGAGACTATTATATTCCTCATTCATGACAAAGATTCTGTCAATTTCTTCCTTCAATTCCCTAGTCAGTAAATTCGAAGTGTCAATCACATAATCCGACTCTTCTTTTATTGTCTTTAATATATCCCGTTCCCTGTTGATGCCGTCCTCCACCCTGCCCCCAATGGACAGCGGGTGCATCCTGCGGCTTTCCTTATATCTTTTCAGAAGCACCTGATTGGAAGCATCCATAAACAATATCTCAAATACATAGCCGCTTTTCTCCAAATTTTCCAAAGCCTTCCTGGCCTCTTTAAAAAGCTGATCCGAACGGACATCCAATCCCAACGCCACTTTATTTATTTCCGAATTCGGCATGGCAATCAGTTCCACAAACTTTTCCAATAATGGGATAGGCAAATTATCCACGCAGTAAAAGCCCACGTCCTCCAGCATTTTAAGTGCCGTCCGTTTTCCCCCTCCGCTCATCCCGGTCACAACCACGAATCTCATATACGCCTCTCATCCTCCGTACCTTAGAGCATGTCTCAAATCCGGACAGACTATTGACAGTCCGTCCCTGCCTCCGTTAAAAATCTCCTAAAAATATAACTTCCCGTTCCAACCTGACTCCGAACTTCTCCTCCACACGTTTCTGTACTTCCTCTATAACCTCCTTTACGTCCGACGCAGTAGCCCCGCCGGCATTCACTATGAATCCGCAATGCTTATCCGATACACATGCGCCCCCTATGGAAAATCCTCTCAGCCCTGCTTCCATAATCAGCTTTCCGGCATAATAGCCCTCCGGCCGCTTAAATGTGCTTCCTGCGCTCGGGAATTCCAAAGGCTGCTTTTCCCGTCTCTTCACGGACAGTTCCTCCATCTTGGCATCTATTTCCGCCCGATTCCCTGCCTGCAATTTCAGCACTGCCTCCAAAACAATAAACGGACGTTTTTTAATTACGCTGGTGCGGTAGCCGAACTCCATCGTTTCATTATCCAGGACAAGAATCTCCCCTTTCCGGTTCATCACTTCTACGGATTCCACAATCTGCCGCATCTCCCCGCCGTATGCGCCGGCATTCATGACAATGCCGCCTCCCACGGTTCCCGGAATGCCCGAAGCAAACTCCATTCCCGTCAGGCTATAATCCCTCGCCGTTGCCGCTGCCTTTGCCATCAGTGTCCCCGCCGGCACGGTCATACGCCCGTCCGATACGATGACTCTCCCCATACTGCCATCCAGCTTTACGATAAAGCCGGAGTAACCCTTATCGCCGACAAGAAGGTTGCTCCCGTTTCCAAGGATATAATAGTCCTGCCCTGTAATTTGCAGATAAGGGATCAGTTTAATCAACTGCCCCTTATCCTTTATTTTCAGCAGGCATTTGGCCTCTCCCCCAAGACGGAAGGTAGTATGCCTGCTCATCGGTTCATTAAATAACATATCTTCCTGCGGTACTATTTCCTTAATATAGTCAAAAATTACCGAATTCACTTTAGACCCCTGCCCGTTTTTTATTATAATATGTCATTTTAAAATAACTTATTCCAACACTAACTTGGCAGCGCCATATATGCCCGCATCGTTGCCCAAAGTTGCCAAGGCAAATTTCACATCTTTGCATCCCTTGAACACCGTCCTGTCAAAAGGAGGGCGGATATAGTCAAACAAAATCTCCCCGGCTTTAGAAACTCCCCCTCCTATTACAAACATTTCCGGATTCACCACCCCGGCAATCACGCCCAAGCCTTTGCCCAAATATTCGCCGAACTGCCCTGCAATCTTAACCGCCAAGGCATCCCCTGCCTTAACGGCATCAAATACGGCCTTGGCAGAAAGTTTTTCCAAAGGCCTTTCCCGCAGCATGCTGGGTTCCTCCGTTGCCGTCAGCATCCGCTTCGCCAGCCTGACCACACCGGTAGCCGAAGCATACTCTTCCAGACATCCGGCATTGCCGCAATTGCAGGCTTCCGTCTCATTGTCCTCCACATGAATGTGCCCGATTTCGCCTCCGGCCCCGCATGCGCCGGTAAGAATCCCTCCATTGACGATAATGCCTCCGCCTACACCGGTTCCCAAAGTCACTGCCACCATATTGCGGCAGCCCCTGCCGCCGCCTTTCCACATCTCGCCCAGTGCGGCCACATTAGCATCATTCCCCGCTTTTACCGTCATACCTACCAAGCCGGAAAGAGTATCACTGATGCTGAAGGTTCCCCAGCCAAGGTTCACCGCGCCGTATACCGTTCCGGCTGCGTCAATCGGCCCCGGTGCCCCAAGTCCTACCCCTGCCACCATTTCTTTCTCCAGCTTCTTCTCTTTCATCTTGGCCTGAATGCTTTCGGCTATATCCGGAAGAATCTTCTCTCCCTGATTTTCCGTTCTCGTAGGGATTTCCCACTTGTCCAAAAGATTCCCCTCCGCATCAAACAATCCCAGTTTTACCGTAGTTCCTCCTACATCCACGCCAAATACATACTTACCCATCTCTTACCCCTGCCTTTCTTTCCTTTTTTATTATTTGATTCCTAATTTTTATCTAAAATGATTTCACTCTTCCTCTTCTTCATCCCTGCGCCTTGCCAGCGACTTCTGCACGCGGGTATACAATTCCTGTGCCGCATTGTATCCCATCTTCTTCTGACGGTGATTGATTGCCGCCGATTCACAGATAACCGCCAGATTCCGTCCCGGCCGAATCGGAATATTATGGCAAACCACCCGGTTCCCCAGATATTCCGTATATTCCTCCTCCAGCCCCAGCCGGTCATACTCCTTGTCCTTATCCCACTCTTCCAGCCGGATGACAAGGTCGATATTCTGCGTATCCCTTACGCTGGAAACACCGAACAACGTTTTGACATCCACAATGCCGATACCCCGAAGTTCTATAAAATGCTTCGTAATATCCGGCGCGGAGCCGACCAACGTCTCATCGCTGACCTTGCGTATTTCCACCACATCATCCGTCACAAGGCGGTGCCCCCTCTTAATCAGTTCCAGTGCCGCCTCCGACTTACCGATGCCGCTTTCCCCCGTAATCAGCACCCCTTCACCGAACACATCCACCAGCACCCCATGCACCGAGATACACGGAGCCAGCTTCACGTTCAGCCAGCGGATAATCTCCGCCATAAATGCCGAAGTAGCCTTTTTCGTCATTAAAACCGGAACCTTATTAGCCACGGCCGTTTCCAGAAACAAAGCATCCGGCTGCAATTCCCGGCAAAAAACAATGGCCGGAATCTCACGGGACAACAGCTTAGTATATATCTCCTTCTTCCTATCCTCCGGCAGGCCCTCCATATAAGTATATTCCACAAATCCGATAACCTGTAAGCGCGTTGCGTCAAAATGCTCAAAATATCCTGCCATCTGCAAAGCAGGACGGTTAATATCCGGCTGAGTAATTTTCACCTTAGCGATATCCAAATCCGGAGTCAGGTTTTCCAGTTTCATTTTTTCTATAATTCTCTTCAAACTTACATATGCCATTTCCTTCTCCTTTTGTCCCTCATTTTTCATGCTGCTCTGATTTAATAATTTTATCATAGACAGACTGTAATATCAATTCATCCTGCAATTTTTTCGTCATTTTCAGGAAAGGACACACCGAAGATAATATAAGCCGTCCAGCCCCCGCTTCCGCTCAGCATCCAACGTTTTCAAATACCCCTCCCCTGGATTGTGCCGGCACACAGCTGCTGCCATGATATAGTTGTCTCAGGGACCGTCGGAAAACGCCGGTACTTAGCGAGGTATAAATCTGCCAACGGCAGATTTCGAGCTTAGTACCGCTGCGTTTGACGCCGAGCGAAAGCGTGTCCCTGAGACAACTATATCATGGCGGCAGCGTCCGCTCCGCACACCCCTACCACTTCCTCCGAAACTCCAAAGGTGTCATCCCCTCAGATTTCTTAAACACTTTAATGAAATACCCTGTATCCTGATATCCGCAACTTTGGGCAATGGACTCTATGGACGCATCGCTGAAGCGAAGCAGGGATTTTGCCTGGGAGACGCGTTTGGCAGTAAGGTCCCCCAGCAAAGTGGAGCCGAAAGTTTTCCGGTATTCTCTGGAAAGGTGGAATTTGCTGATGAAAAACTGAGCGGAAAGTCCTTCCAAGGTAATGTGTTCGCCATAATGTTCTTCCAGATAGGAATGTATTTGGTTCAGTTTCTCGGGAATGGAATACTCCCCGGAATGTTCCGCCCTGCTTTCCGTGAAACAGAGCGTAATCAGGTCGGTAATATATTTATTGGTCAGCAGTTCCATGAAGGAGGATTTATTTTTCTGAGTCTGGTATAGCTGAGAGAGCGCGTCCGTAAACGGTACCGGATTCCGCGGGCGGAACAGAAAGGGATTTCCCTGCTGTCCATACGATTCATAGTAGTCCGCCGCGTCTTTGCCGTTAAAATGCACCCACATAAGGCTCCAAGGCTCGTTTGCGCTGCTCTCATGGGAATATGGGCGCGTACAGTCCAGCCATACGCAGTCGCCGGCAGATATGGGATATTTTTTCGCTTCATAAGACACCGTCCCTTTCCCGTCTAAAACCACGAAGAAAAGATAAGAATTCAGATTCTGCCGTTTGCTGACATGAGGTTCCAGACTTTGCAAAGTCCCTACTTCTTGCACATAGAAATAGTGCTCCTTTGCATACGGAGACGGTGTGGATATAATTCGGTTGGATGTGGATTTTGCCATAGCTTTGTCTCCTTCCTGAACTAAAGTCCCCGCCGCAGGCCGCCACTTGTCTCCCCGCACCCGGAAATGGTTCAGATTTCATATGTAAATATACCATATATTGCATAGCAATATTTTCCTATTTTAAGGCAATATTATATGTTGATACTTGTATTATACAATAGTATACTCCCTAGAGGAAGAGCAAAATCAAACAGTTTGGATAACCGATAACCACCGGCCTGCTATGCAGAGAAAGGGAAAAATATGCTTTCGGTATGTCTGATTTTTCTATATGTATTGCTGAGTGCATATTTAACAGGCTTCTTAACGCTGCAGGGCATTCGGCATATTTATGGAAGCTGCAGGATTGGGGCGGACGGCTATATCATGGCGGGACTGACGGCGGTCACTGTTTATGCACAGTTTTTCAGTCTGTTTTATAAAGTAGGGCTGGCGGCAAATCTTCTGCTGGCGGTCGTCTGTGCCGCCACGGCATTTGCTTTCCGCAGACAGCTGAAGGCAGAACTCCTCCGGCAGTACAGGGCGGTAAGCAACGGAAGGAAGATTGCTTATCTGCTGCTTTTTCTCCTGATGGCCTATGGCACCTCCCGGGGAATCATTCATTATGATACCGGTCTGTATCATGCGCAAAGCATCCGCTGGATAGAAGAATACGGCTTGGTAAAAGGGCTGGGGAACCTGCATTGCCGGCTTGCCTACAACAGTTCCTCCTTTGCCTTGTCCGCACTGTATAGCTTCCGGTTCCTGGGCGGTCAGTCCTATCACTGCATGGCCGGCGTCTTTGCATTGATTCTGGCCGGTTCCTGCAGTAAAATCGTGTCGGCGCTGCGGAGAAAAAAACTGCTTCTGTCAGACTTTGCCAGATTGATGGGCATTTATTACCTGCTCATCATTTTTGACGAGATGGTCTCCCCGGCTTCGGATTATTTCATGGTGCTGACTGTGTTTTATATCATCATCCGATATCTGGAATTGGCAGAAGCCGGGGAGAAAAACTGGCTTCCTTACGGTCTGCTGGCTTTATTATGTGTTTTTACGGTAAGCATAAAATTATCGGCAGCGCTTATTATACTTCTCGCAGTCAAACCTGCCGCCATGCTGATACAGGCGAAAAACGAAAAAGCAATTGCCGGTTTCCTAGGCTTGGGCTTTCTGATTCTGCTGCCCTGCCTGCTTCGGAATGTATGGATATCCGGATGGCTTGTTTATCCTTTTACGGCTATTGACTTATTTCCCGTAGATTGGAAAATACCAAAGGAAATCGCAGACTATGATGCCAAAGAGATACAAGTATGGGGGAGGGGATTATATGACGTGGCGGCGTACGGAAAGCGGCCGGCGGAATGGCTGCCGGGGTGGTTCGCCGGACAGGGGGCAGTGGATAAACTGTTTATTCTCACCGGAATTGCGGCAGCCCCTATATCGCTGGCGGCCTTGGCAGCAGCCTGCCTGAAAAGAAATCAGGTTCAGCGGGATCTTATGCTGGCGGCCGTGACAATCAATATTTGCTTTTTCTTCTGGCTGCTTTCGGCGCCGCTGATTCGGTATGGCTGCGTATATGTCTGGCTGGCGGCTCCCGTTACCTTTGGCGGACTGTCTCTTTGGGCAGTCGGAGACAAAAGATACGGAATGCTCTTCCGGCGGCTTGTATATGCAGGAATCCTTCTGGCAGGCTGCTATAAGGCCATAATGTTCGGAACGGAAACCGCGAAAGGATTTTCGGCAGATTATTTTATTTACCAAAAAGACTATGAAAATTTCGAGTCTCAAAGCTACGAAATAAACGGAGTCACTTTTTACTATCCAAAAGAGGGAGACAGGGTAGGCTATGAGGCATTTCCTTCCTCCCCCTCGGAAACGGATCTGGAGTTTAGGGGAAACGGTATAGAAAACGGATTCAGATACAAAAATTAAACGGAAAGGAATCATAGAATCTATGAATAAGACAGATAAAATTTATGTGGCAGGGCACAGAGGCTTAGTAGGCAGCGCTATTGTAAGAAGTTTGCAGGAGAAAGGCTATACCAATATCGTGGGAAGAACCCATAAAGAACTGGATCTGACCAATCAGGCAGATGTGAACCGTTTCTTTGAAGAGGAAAAGCCGGATATTGTGGTATTGGCTGCCGCCAAAGTGGGAGGCATCAATGCCAACAATACAAAACCTGCGGAATTCGCCTACGAAAATATGCAGGTGCAGTGCAATGTCATCAAATGCTGCCATGACTTTAAAGTGAAAAAGCTGCTGTTTTTAGGAAGTACCTGCATTTATCCAAGGATGGCTCCCCAGCCGATACCGGAAGATGCCCTTCTGACCGGGCCTTTGGAGGAAACCAATGAAGCCTATGCCATAGCAAAGATTGCCGGGCTGGAAATGTGCAAATTTTTCAAACGTCAATATGGCGATGATTTCATAAGCTGCATGCCCACCAATCTATACGGCCCTCACGACAATTACAATCTTCAGGATTCCCATGTTCTGCCTGCCATGATCCGTAAGTTCCATGAGGCAAAGGAAAAAGGAGAGGCAACGGTGGAACTATGGGGAACGGGCAGCCCCCTGCGGGAATTTCTTTATGTAGACGATATGGCGGATGCCTGTGTATTCCTGTTGGAAAACTATAGCGGAGAACAGCATGTGAACATCGGCACGGGCAAAGAAGTGACCATTAAAGAATTGGCGGAAACCGTCCGCAAAACGGTAGGATTTGAAGGAGAAATCCGGTGGAATCCGGAAATGCCGGACGGAACCCCAAGGAAACTGACAAAAGTTGACAAACTGCATGAACTGGGCTGGCATCACAAAGTTGAATTGGAAGAAGGCGTAAAGCTGGCTTATGAATGGTTCAAAGAAAATATCGGCTGTGCCAGAATGGAAGGACGCTAAAGAAAGGAACCGGATATCGAATGATGAACAGATATAGCGTAATAATGGCAGGCGGAGGCGGAACAAGATTCTGGCCTCTGAGCAGGAGAAAAATGCCCAAGCAATTCCTGAACCTGACCGGCAAGGATGTCCTGGTCAACGAGACAATCAACCGGATTGCAGGCAGCGTGCCGAAAGAAAACATATATATCATAACAAATATCTCACAGGCTCCTCTGATGAAGGAAGTTACGGCGGGAAAACTTGCCCCGGACAGAATATTGGAAGAGCCGGAAGCCCGGAATACGGCGGCATGCATCGGATATGCAGCCATAATGCTGCAGAAGAAATACGGGGACTGCATTATGTGCGCATTGGCATCCGACCATTATATTAAAAATATACAGGTTTATTCGGAAGTGATGGATTTCGCCATGAAGCTGGCGGAACGGGAAGACCGTCTTGTGACAATCGGCATCCGCCCCACATGTCCCTCTACCGGCTACGGCTACATTAAATACAACAAACGCGTAAAAGAGGTGGCACATACCATAGGGGCAGTAAGCAGGAAACGGATAGCTGCCTATCCGGTAGCCGACTTCGTGGAAAAGCCGGGATTATCCACGGCAAAGTCTTATGTGGAGCAAGGCTGCTATCTCTGGAACAGCGGAATGTTTGTCTGGAAAACATCAGTGATACTGAAATATTTTGAAGAACTGCTGCCGGATGTATATGAATGCCTGACAGAAATCGGGCAGGCTATCGGAACGGAGAAGGAAAAAGAGACGATAGACAAGGTGTATCCTGCCATCCCCAAAATATCGGTAGACTACGGGATAATGGAACGTGCCGACAATGTGATTATGCTGGAAGGTGATTTTGGCTGGAATGACGTAGGAAGCTGGGATGTGTTGGATGCCTTATATGAAGCCGATGCCTATAACAATGTGATTTACGGCAATCAGATTCACATCGGTTCCAAGAACTGCATTGCTTATGCAAAGGATAAACTGATAGCTACCATAGGTCTGGACAATGTGGTAATTGTAGAGACAGAGGATGCTGTCCTTGTCTGCGACAAAGACCGGGCACAGGATGTGAAAAAAGTTGTGGAGCTTCTGGAAGAACGGGGGCAGACACAATATTTATAGTCAGAAGAGACACCCGGCGGACATATGTCCGCCGGGTGTCTCTGTGCATAGTATACTTATAATAAAATAATTTCCCGCCCTCTTTATCAGGCATGGTTTTCCCATTCCTGCAGGATGGATTCACAGACATCCACATCGATATCATCCACCGCAGTGACAAGCCGTTCAAATAATTCGTGCTGCCAGCCTTCATAACGGTATTGCTTCATATCCTGCAAGGCCTCTTCCATTTCATTTAAATCCAAAGCATCCAGTGCCTTCCGCAATTTAAGGAACAAAGACGACAGGACTTCCTGTCCGGCTTCCGATTTATCCTGATCGTCGGAAACTTCCTCCGGAAAATACGGCTGTAAAATACGGCTGTATTCCACATATTTCTCTAAAAGCCCGGGTGTCTGTGCATGTATGGTTTCCGCATCTCTTTCATTTCCGGCCTGCTCCAGGGCAGCAGCCATATCCGAAAGGGTAATCGCCCCAATCTGGCGGGAAGCGCTTTTTAAAGCATGCACTTCTATCGTGTAGTTATGCCAATCCTCATTTTTTTCGTAACCGTCAATCAGTTCCGCCTTTTTATCGATCAAATGATAATAGTCTTTCAGTACCGACCAGTATAATTTCTCATTCCCTAAAAGCTGCAGCGCAGCTTCCACATCCAGGCCTTCGATTTTCAGAATATGTTTCTGCTCCTGTTTCTTCCCTGCATGACCCCGCTGGCTGACTTTCATTATCTTCTCATTCGGCAGCCAGTGTTTCAGAGTGGAAATAAGGAAACGCAGTTCAATCGGCTTCGGCACAAAATCATCCAATCCTTCCCGAAGGAACATGGCACGGGTTCCGGATACCGCATTGGCAGTGAGGGCAATAATCGGAACGTCATCATAATCTTCATGAAAGCGGCGGATAATATGAGTAGTTTCCACGCCGTCCAATTCCGGCATCATATGATCCATAAAAATAATATCATAATGCTTCAAAGCTATCTTATCCAACGCAATTTTACCGCTTAAAGCAGTGTCAACATGCATCTGCAGCGGCTCCAGCAGTCCTTCCGTCACGGTCAGGTTCACCGTATTGTCATCCACAATCAGCACTTCCGCGTCAGGCGCAATGAACTCAAAATCATCATCGGAAGAATGGGAGCAGTAAAGCTGCAAATCTTCATGGTTCAGTATGGATGCAATATTCAAGGAATACAAAGGCTTCTTTACCACTAAAAGGTTCTCTATCTCACTGGAATAAGTAGAACGGAAATCCAGCACCAGCACACCCGTAATTTGCGGATGACTTTTGATATACCCTTCCATTTGATCCGAAAATACGCAATGTTCAATAAAGAAAAAAGTATTTTCATCCGGCTGCAGGTCCGCCAAATCTTTGGAAGATGTCAGCAGCTGATATTTCCCGCCGAACCTCCGTATATCGGTTTCCAGCTGTGCCTTTACATAAGGATTGGAGACATATATAAATGCGGTAAAAGGCTTTATATCTTTTACGGCAACGCAGGGAGACGTATTTTCCACCCGCTGGGGAACAATGAAAGAAAAACGGCTTCCTTTCCCGTATTCACTTTCCGCCCATATATTCCCCTGCATCAGTGTAAGCAGCTGCTTGGAAATGGCCAGTCCCAATCCGGTGCCTTCCACATTCCTGTTCCGTTTGCTGTCCAATTGCTGAAAAGACTGAAACAGGTTTCCGAAATCCTCTTTCTTTATGCCTATCCCTGTATCGGTAACGGAAACAAGTAAGTCAATTTGCTGGTTGTGTTTCCTTATAAAGTCAATTTTCAGCAATACCTGCCCGTGCTCCGTAAACTTAACCGCATTATTGGCAATGTTAATAATCAGCTGTTTGATGCGGATAAAATCACCGTGCAGCTTTGTGGGAATATCCGGCGCAATATCCAAAATAAACTCCACATCTTTACTGTCAATCCGTGTCATTATAATATTATTGACATCATTAATCACGGAGAATATCTCATATTCACTGGATACAATATCCAATTTGCCCGATTCTATTTTGGAAAAATCCAAAATATCATTGATTATAGTGAGCAAAGTTTTTCCCGAAGATTTTATTTGGTTTACATGGCTTCTGGCCGCCGGAGGCAAGTCCTCACGGAGCGCCATTTCCGCCATTCCGATGACTGCATTCATAGGAGTACGGATTTCATGGCTCATATTGGCAAGAAAGTCCGATTTCATGCGTGCCGCCTTTTCCACTTCAATATTAGCCTGATTAATCATCAGCTTATGCTGGGCAATATTGGACAGCACACCGGCTATTGTCTGAAGGAAATCCGCCGTGGTTCCCAAAGCTTCTTTGGACACTATCTTTATGTCCTTTGCAGCATTCCAATAGGTAATCGGGTCTACATTAATGCCCCTGGCAGTTTCCATGATTTTAGACATCTGAGGTGCCTCGGTCAATACCTGACCGCCGATAAAGCAGCCAATCATCCGATTCCCGGCCATAATGGGGGCGGCAAAATCCAACAGTCCGGCATGACAATGATAGGCTGTGGTCGCGCCGTTTTTTACGGCAGTCTCGGCGCCGTATTTATCGCATTGCTCACAGCGCAGGCATCCCAAAGTTGATTTTCTTGTATATTTCATACAGAATTCGGTAAAATTAGTGCCTTCCGTAACGGCAATCCCATTTGCGTCCGTAGTGAGGGAAGCAATCCCGGTCAGCTTGGAAAAAGCATTCTGTACCTGCTGCAGAATATCTACATCAATCAGGTCAGTAATATGTAATTCTTCCTGCATTGTCTTCTCCCTTTCCGCAATGTCATCAAATTAAGCTGCTGCCTGCTCCCGGCGGCATAACTTAATGACATTGCCCTTTTTTGTCTAATCAATAAACTTACTGATCGTGGACAACAGCTTAATATGGTCAATAGGCTTTAATAAATAACCCTGCGGCTTCAGGGCCAATGCTTTCTCTATCCTGTTGCGGTCGGAAATGCCCGTAAGGAATATGACCGGTATATTTCGCGTAAGGGGATTCTCCCGCAGTCTTTTCAGTACGGTAGGCCCGCTTTCCAGCGGCATTTCATAATCCAGCAAAATCAAATCCGTTTTCCTGTTCTCCAGAAACTTAAAGGCTATTTTACCGTTTAATGCTGTAGCAACATCATATTTGTCGGCCAGATGACGCTGAATGATTTTCAGCATACGGGAATCATCATCCACAACAAGGATATGCTTGCGCCCCGCAGTGCCGACGGTTACACCCTCCACGCCTTCCACCGGCTCCAAGTTCAAATCCAAATCTAAATCCGCCACGGAATCAAGCACTTTCGCCGCTTCGCTGACCTGTGCCGATAAGGCGGATAAAAGTGCGGCATTGGGGTCCTCCGCAGCGGCGGACACAGATGCCGAAGCAGCAGCGGGCTGCTGCGGCTTATTTTCCTGAGCCATCTCAGTGCCGGGCACGGATATATTTTTCTGTGGCTGAGAAACGGCCGCCTGTGGCTGGGCTGCAGCCGGAACCGGCTGACTTGCCGTGGATTGCGCTGCCGCCTGCGGGGCTTTCCCTGCCAAAGGCTGTGCCGCCGCCTGCGGGGCTTTCCCTGCCAAAGGCTGTGCTGCCGCCTGCGGGGCTTTCCCTGCCGGAGACTGCACCGCCTGCGGGGCTTTCCCTGCCAAAGGCTGCGCCGCCGCCTGCGGGGCTTTCCCTGCCAAAGGCTGCGCCGCCGCCTGCGGGACTTTTTCTGCCAAAGGCTGCGCCGTCTGAGAAATCTTTCCTGTCTGACCGTCTGCCTCATCGGAATGAACTGCACCCGTTTCCGGAAGACTGGAAAAATAAGCCCTCATCCGCTCCTCCATATTGCCGGTAGACATCGGCTTTTCCATTACCATATCTGCTGCGCCGGGCGCGGTCCGGCTATATGCATCACAATCCCCTCTGGTACCGATAATGAAGAAAGCTGTATCGGCCGATTCGGGAGCCTGTTTCAGTTCGGATATCCTGCGGAAACTGTCAGGCATCTCATGATTCAGGCAGTAAAGAAAGCCATTGGGACGAAAATATTTTATATGGCTTAAAATATCTTCGTAGCGGGCAGAAGTGCTTTGATACTCAAAGTCTTCGCCTGCTTTCGCAAAAAAATCATCAATTATAGTTTTGTTATTCCCCGTCAATAAAATTTTGTATCTCATATACCATACTCCATGCAATAAAATCTTTTTACTTAATTATAACTAATAATCACAGTTTCTGCATTATATTTTTACGGACTGTTACCGTTCACTCAGCAGTCAGCGCCCCCAACCGCTAGAACGTGTTGAAAATGCAGTACTAGCATCTGTACCATACCGCTTATTTGGGCATGCGACAGCCGCCCAAGATACCGAAGTGCCTTGCGGAACCGTACTATATGAACGGTAACATTCCTCACAGATACATCAATGCTGCAATAAAAATACCAAGCAAGGCACCCATCAGAACCTGCAGGGGCGTATGCCCTACAAATTCCTTCAGTTTTTCCTCCACGCTCATTTCCTTTCCCATCTTGTCAAACATTTCCATCATCTCATTCAGAACCCTTGCCTGTATCCCTGTCTCACGCCTAACGCCGATTGCATCATACATGACTACAATTGCAAAAATTGCAGCCACCGCAAATTCAAAGCTGCCGCCTCCGTATTCTATCCCTGCCGCCGTCGCCAGCGCACAGACCGTTGCGGAATGAGAACTGGGCATACCGCCGCTTCCTACCAAACGCTCCGCCACAAATTTACGGCTGAACCACATATGGATTAACGTTTTCAATACCTGTGCCACCAGCCACCCGCAGATTGATGCCATGAAAATTCTGTTATGAATTAAACTTTCTATAAATTCCATCTTATGTCCATATCCCTCCACAGCCTATAGCTTTACAGCCGTATCTCCCTCATATATTCCGCAATGGCTTTCTGCCAGTCCGCGAAGCAATAATCCGACGTAAGTTTCAGCATGTAATTTTCCAACACCGAATAAGCCGGTCTGGGTGCCGATGCCGGGTTGTCCCGCACATACTCCTCCGTAGAGATAGCCTCAACTTTCGTGCTTTTCCCTGCCAGACGGAAAATTTCTTCCGCAAACTCCGCCCAGCTGCAAGCCCCTTCGCATGTACCGTGGAAAATTCCGTAATTATCGGTAGGCAGAAGATAAGCAATTACACCCGCCAATTCATCTGCGCTGGTAGGCGAACCGATCTGATCCCTGACCACTCTGACCGTTTCCTTTGTTTCCGACAGACGGAGCATGGTCCTCACAAAGTTTTTCCCTTCACCATACAGCCATGCCGTCCTTATAATAAAATACTTTTCGGCAAAATCCCTGACAAAATTTTCTCCCGCCAGCTTCGATGCCCCATAGACTCCCTTCGGATCCGTCCTGTCAAATTCCCGATAAGGTTTATCCGCCTCTCCGGAAAAAACATAATCCGTTGACACCTGCACAAGCTTTGCCCCCACCTCCGTGGCAGCCACGGCCAAGTTCCTCGGCCCTATGGCATTGATGCGGTAAGCATTGTCAACATCTGTCTCACAGGCATTCACATTCGTATGCGCGGCACAGTTAATGATTGCATAAGGCCGTACTTCCCTGACCAATTCCAGCACTTTATCCACGTCCGTAATATCCAGCTGCGCCACATCCGTATTCACCAGTTCAATACCGTCATTCCCTGCATACTTCTTATTCATCGCAACCCCCAGCTGCCCATTGCATCCGGTAACAATTATTTTCTTCATGAAACATCGTCCTCCATACCTATTCATTCTTCGTTTCTGTCGAAAACTGCGTATTTATGCTATGTCATTAACTTAAGCTGCAGGCCGCGGATTAAGTTAATGACATTGCGTATTTCGGGGCAAACACAACTTTGCCGTATCTTCTTTATCATACAACCCTTATATTCATTATGCAAGTAATTTCCTGCTTATATCACGGAAATCAATTTTTAACTGTAAGCCGTGCGGCAGCCTTGCCGGAAGCCTATGGACGTTTCCGGTAAAATATGCCAGTATAGCGTGTAAGTTATTATATAATTGTCCCAAAACCCATTTCTTGGATGCACACATCATAACAAATCCGTAATAAATTCTTAAGAAATTTGTTTACTTTTTTCCTTTCTTTTCTAGTGACTACGCCAATTTTCTATGTTATAATTGCGTTTGTGGTATTTTTAACAAATATGTTACCAACATAAACTTTTATATGAAAGCGAGGATTATATATGAAACGATTACAAGTACTTCTTCTCGTAGCATTATCCTCCACACTTTTACTGTTCGGCTGTGGAAACGAAGAAGAACCGGATGCACCTGCAGTTTCGCAGGTTATTGAAAAACAAGCGGAACCGGAAGCTGACCAAAGCGGGGAACAAGTTTTAGAAACACCGGAAGCGGAGACTCCCGCCCCTGCGGACGACGAGGCTCCCCCGAAGGAAGGAATGGTCAGGAGCACGCTGACAAATGAATGGATTGAAGGCAGCATCGAAAAAGCACGCCCTATATCAATTATGGTTCCCAATGATTCCGCCGCCCTTCCTCATTATAATATATCCAAGGCAGATATCTTATACGAGGCTCCGGTAGAAGGCGGCATCACCCGTACTATGGCAGTCATTAAGGATTGGGAAAATCTGGACCGTATCGGCAATGTAAGAAGCTGCCGTGACTATTTTGTTTATTGGTCATTTGAATGGGATTCCATCTATCTGCATTTCGGAGGCCCTTATTACATAAATGATATTGTAGAGAAAAAAGATACCGACCATATTACCGGCTGTGCCTACGGCGACAAGAGGACGGACGGACTTTACGAAGGCACCTTCTTCCGTGCCACCGATAAGAAAGCGCCCCACAATGCATATGCCAGCGCATCCGGAATTAACAAGGGCATTGAAAAATTCAGTATTTCCAAGACTTACCGTGACGGCTATTATCACGCTGACCACTTTAAGTTTGCTCCTTCCAAGGAACCGAACACTCTGGAACAATACAGCGATGCTGTCAGCGCAAAGGAAATTGATATGTCGCCTGCTTATTCCGTGACAAAGACCGCTTTCTCTTACAATGAGTCCGACGGTTTGTATTACCGTTCTATGTACGGCAAACCGGACGTAGATGCCGCAAACAGCAATCAGCAGCTTGCCTTTAAAAATATCTTCGTTCAGTTTACTTACCATGAAGTCAGAGATGCCAAAGGCTACCTTGCTTTCCAGGTGCATGACACCACAAGGGACGGTTACTTCTTCACAAACGGAAAAGGCATCCATGTAACATGGAAAAAATCTTCGGACTATGAACCTACAAAATATTATGACGATAACGGAAATGAAGTCCAGATCAATACCGGAAAGACTATGATCTGTATTGCAAAACAAGGGGATTCCTTTAAGGCAGACGGAACTTCCTACAAATCATCCGTAAAGAAATAATAAGAAGAATAATAAAAGACCTATGGAAAACGGATATCCATAGGTCTTTTATTATTCTTCTTATTATTTCTTTACCTGCTCCCTATCCCCAATCGATTCACTGCCGAAAATATCGCCCTTACGGAAGCCCTGGTAATGTTGGAACTTACTCCTACCCCATAAGTGACATTGCCGGTGTCCACATCCAGCAAATGAATATACGCCGCCGCCTGAGAATTGGAACCGCTCTGCAGTGCATGCTCTTCATAGTCGAGAATTTTCATGCCTTCTCCCAATTCTTCCTGCAGTCCGCGCTTCACCGCGTCAATAGGGCCATTCCCCACTGCCTCAAAGCTTTTTTCCACGCCATGGGATGTATAGAGCACAGTCACCTTAGTATCAAATTCGGAGTTGATTTCACCGCTTAAATCATCCACGCGCAGCTTCCTGAAATGAATAGGCTCCTTCTTATCCAAATACTCCTGACGGAACTGCTCCATAATCTCATCCGGCGATACTTCCCCCTGCTTTTCGGAAATCTTCTGTATCACATTGGCAAATTCCCTATGCATGCTCTTTGGCAGCTTAAATCCGAAATATGTGTCCATAATAAATGCCACGCCGCCTTTTCCCGACTGTGAATTGATACGCACGATAGGCTCATATTCCCTGCCGATATCCGCCGGGTCTATCGGCAGATAAGGTACCTGCCAGATTTCGCTCTGCCTTTCCTTCATCGCCTTGATTCCCTTATTGATAGCATCCTGATGAGAACCGGAAAAAGCAGTGAATACCATTTTCCCTGCATAGGGATGCCGAGGATGAACCTGCATTTTACAGCACCTCTCATATATTTCTATGCTCTCGTTCACTTTTTCAATATTCAGTTCCGGATTGATTCCCTGTGAAAACATATTATATGCAATGTTAAGGACATCCACATTCCCGGTTCTCTCCCCATTGCCGAACAGAGTGCCCTCCACTCTCTCCGCCCCGGCCAGCAATGACAGTTCCGCGCTTGCCACGCCGGTTCCGCGGTCATTATGCGGATGTACGCTCAGAATAATGCTTTCTCTGTCTTTAAAATGCTTATTCATCCATTCTATCCGATCCGCGTATACATTGGGAGTGGTCATTTCTACCGTAGACGGCAGGTTGATAATGATGGGATTTTCCTTTGTGGCGCCCCAAGTCTCCTGTACTGCGGTACAGATTTCCAATGCAAAATCCAGTTCCGTTCCGGTAAAGCTTTCCGGGGAATATTCCAATATAATTTTCCCCGGGAACTTCTCCGCCCTTTCTTTTACCATCTTAGTTCCCTGCACCGCTATATCTATAATCTGGCTGCGGTCCATGCCGAATACCACATCTCTCTGCAAGGTAGAGGTAGAATTATAAATATGCACAATAGCCTGCTTACATCCCTCAATGGATGCGAATGTTTTTTCAATCAGTTCCTCCCGGCATTGCGTCAGAACCTGCACTTTTACATCGTCCGGAATCATTTTCCGGTCTACCAGCTGACGCAGGAAATCATATTCAATCTGGCTGGCGGCCGGGAAACCGATTTCTATTTCCTTAAACCCGAGTTTCATTAAATATTGAAACATTTCTATCTTTTCATCCACTACCATAGGGTCTATCAATGCCTGATTCCCGTCCCGTAAGTCCACACTGCACCAGACAGGCGCTTTCTCAATTTCCTTTGCCGGCCATTCCCTCTCCGGGTAGTCCACTACCGGATTCCTATGATATCTGCTATAATTTAACATAAATCTTTTCCTCCCTGTCATTCAGTCTTCAAGATATCCTCTGCACAGCGGCAGATCTCATCTGCACAGGGCTGTGCATACAAAAGCCGGCTCAAAAGAGCCGGCATATTGTCTCATCCAATCGCAATTAATGGCATCGTATCATACAGCTGCTTTCATTCTCCAAGTCCGCTTTCAATGGCATGAACCAATGCTTTCAATGCTTCCTCTTCATCCTCACCCTCACAGACGAATTCCACTTCATCGCCGCATTTTACACAAGCACCCAATACACTCAGTACACTCTTTGCGTTTGCCGTATTCTCCTTGAATGTAAACGTAATCAATGATTTAAACTGCATTGCTTCTTTACATAGGATGCCTGCCGGCCGTAAATGCAGCCCGGTGGGATTTTTAATAACTACCTTCTGGCTTACCATACCCTTTTCTCCTCCAAATCCATATGCCCATTATCTTACGCAAATGTTCCCTACTATTTACTATATCATCTTTTCCATATCTTGTGAAGCCTAAAGCATGATATTCTGGATTAGTTCTGCCAGTTTCTTCGCCTCTTCGTCAATCTGACGCTTATCTTTTCCTTCTATCATGACACGCACCAGAGGTTCCGTTCCGGAAGGTCTGATCAATACCCTGCCTTCTCCAGCAAATTTCTTATTCAGTTCCGCAATCGCATCGGCAATTTCCGGATAATCCATATATTTTTCCTTCTTATGGCTGGGAACCTTTGCGTTGACCAGTGCCTGCGGAAGCACTTCCATCACTTTGGCAAGTTCCGATAGGGACTGGCCGGTTTCCACCATGACCTGAAGCAGGTGCAGCGCGCTCAGCAGCCCGTCGCCCGTGGTATTCTCATCCAGGAAAATAATATGCCCCGACTGCTCTCCGCCAAGGCTGGCCCCGATTTCCTTCATCTTCTCCAGAACATAACGGTCTCCGACTTTTGTCTGTTCCATTTTAATGCCGTTCTTTTCCCCCATGATGAAGAATCCCAAGTTGCTCATGACAGTAGCCACAATAATGTTCTTATTCAGTTTCCCCTGTCCCTTCATATGGTTCCCCACAATGGCCATAATCTGATCGCCGTCCACAATATTTCCCTGTTCGTCCACCGCCAGAAGCCTGTCTGCGTCCCCGTCAAAAGCAAGGCCTATCTGCGCTTTCTCATATACGACTCTGGCCTGAAGTTCCTCCATATGGGTAGAACCGCAGTTTGCATTAATATTTGTCCCGTCCGGGTTATTATGGATTGCCACAATCTCGCCGCCCAGCTCCTTCAATGCCTCTATAGAAGTGTAATAAGATGCACCCTCCGCGCAATCCACAACAATTTTAAGCCCCCGCAGATCCACATTCACTGCTTTTATGGAATGATTGATATACTCTTCCCTGGCATCGGTACGGTACTTTACTTTTCCCACCCTGGCTCCCACCGGGAATTTTACGTCCTTCATTCCGCTTACAATCATTGCTTCTATCTCATCTTCCAACGCATCGGGAAGCTTATAGCCGTCCCCGTCGAAAAACTTAATGCCGTTAAATTCCACCGGATTGTGGGATGCCGAAATCACCACGCCCGCATCCACTTTATATTTCCTGGTCAGGTATGCAATAGCCGGCGTAGGCAGCACTCCTACATAAACACAGTTGGCTCCTACGGAACATGCCCCTGCCATCAGCGCATTTGCCAGCATATCTCCGGAAATTCTCGTATCGCAGCCTACCATAATAGTCGGTTTATGCTCCTTTTCTTTGGTCAGCACATAGGCTCCTGCCTGCCCCAGCTGCATAGCCAGCAACGGAGATAATTCTTCGTTTGCCACTCCCCTTACACCGTCTGTACCAAATAATCTCCCCATAAATTTCATTGCTCCTTTCTTTTACCTGCATGATCCGTACCGTCAAGCTTTTCACTGTCTCAGGTATCTTCTTCCTGCTCTTCTGCCGTAATGGTCAGCCGCACCGTAACATTCTCCCTCAGTTCCACCGTTTCCGGCAGTTCTACGGACAGCTTCACATCATAATGCCCTTCTGCCACTTCCTCCAATACACCGGACTCCAGCAGGCTGCTGATATCTATATTCGGATGAAGCTGATTTACATCCACCGCATTTACATCCTCCGCCAAGCCCCTTATCTGTATCGGGAATTCTTCTTCGTATGCAGACACTTCCGCCTTATAGCCTGCGGGCAGGTTCCTCACCGCAATGTTGCGCTCCGATATTGTGAAAGTCCTTATTGCCTCCTGCTCCACATAAGCCGTGACCACTACCTTTCCGTCAAACTCCGAGTCCGCAAAGTTTACGCTGCCCGGCAGGTATCTGTCAATATCTAACTCCACAGAAACATTCTCCGTAGCCCCGGTTAAATCAATCACCGTATCCGGTATCTCTATCACCGAAAGATTATTCAGTACATTGGCCTTGCCCGCCAAAGTGACGGAATTAACGGAACCTGTCACCACGCCGGTAGCCCGATACCCTGCCGCAGGCACGCCCGATGCGGAAAATCTAAGCGGTATGGACTTGGTAGCCAGTATTTCCACTTTAACACCTACATTATTTATATTCAATGTCAGCTTATCCTTTACAACTTCATTTTTCTTTGCATCATATAATTTGATTTCCGCACTGGTTCCGATATCGCTGGTAAAGCCTGTCACGCTGACATTTACTTCTGCCGTCTTAATTTTGGAAACTATGGATTCCGGCCCGGATACCCGGACAAGATTCTGATCCGGCGTTACATTCCCCACTATATACCCTTCCTGAAGGGAACCGGAAGTAGTTGTGGTAAGCGGAATGGATATATTCTTCTTGTCCTCTATATTCAGCTTCAATATGTCATTGCTGGTCTTTATGCTGCTGACGGATGCCTGATTACGTTTGGTAGATATTTCTATATGGATGGTATTCAGATTCGTCAGATTATTCATATCGGCAATGGCCACAATATTATCTTCGCTGCTCATACTGTCCATCATGGAACGCGGCACCATCAGCGTAACCGATTCTATCACATCCGTATCTTCCAATACTTCATACATCTTCCCTTGGCTTGTAATAAGATTTGCATTGATAATCTGTACCGGCACATTGGTAAAGTAAATCGGTGTGGACGGATTATTGATATTCGTTACAAGTAGCCATAGAATAGCCGCAAAAAGAACAGACCCTATTTTTAATCCAAGATTATTGGTTAGTTTCTTTCCCATTCTTTTTCCTTCCCTTCCACAACTTAACCTTCTTTTCTTCCGGCTGCTGTTTATCCTGAATCTTCCGCAGCCTTTCTTTCAAAGTATCGCCGTCCAGGTTACGCTCCAGCTTTCCTTCCAAAGCAACGCTGATTCTTCCTGTCTCTTCCGAAACAATGACGGTAAAGGAATCGGTAGCTTCCGAAATACCCACGCCTGCCCTGTGCCTCGTCCCCAGTTCTTTGCTCAACGCCATATTATCGGAAAGAGGAAGGTAGCAGGTAGCGGATGTCACCCGGTTTCCGCGTACGATAACCGCACCGTCATGCAACGGTGTATTATGTTCAAATATATTAATAAGCAATTGGCTGGACACAATGCCGTCTATGTCAATCCCTGTCCTCTCATACTCGGACAAAGACTGTGACCTCTCAATGACTATTAAGGCACCTGTCTTCACCTTCCCCATTTCTATGCATGCTTTCGTAATCTCGTTGATTGTCCTGTCCGAGAAAAGCCCCGTCTCCGTCTTTCCTGAACTAATCGGAATCAAGGAGGAAATAATATTTTTCCGCCCCAAATCTTCCAATGCTTTCCTGAGTTCCGGCTGCAGAATTATGATAATTGCAGTAGCCACAATACCCACTGCATTTTTGGCAATCCAGAGAATGGTATTCATCTTAAAGAGCGCTGCGGCCACCAGAAAAACAGCAATCACAACTACGCCCTTCAGTAATGACCATGCCTTTGTGTTCTTTATCCACACAAGGATATGGTATATCAGAAAAGCAATTATCGCGATTTCCACGATATCCGTCCATATGATGCTTGGCATCCGCCAAAAATACCTTTCGATAATTTCTTGAATCTGTTGCATATCAGTTCATTCCAGTCTTAATTATTATCTGCCCACTTTTCTGCTCTCCGCGCTTTTCTGTACACTGCGCGTTTTCTTCTGTTGATTGATTTTCTTAACTTTCCGTTCCGGCACGGATACCGTTACTTTAGGCACCGCTTTCACATAGTAATAGTATTCATCATCTTCGAACTGTACCTTCTCTACCCTATTGTAATCCACATGGAAGGTAAAAAACTGGATGACAAGCGCAATCAGTGCCGCCGCCACCGTCCCCATGATGACTCCTCCGATGGACACATTCGTATCAAACATCAGGTCGCCCACCAAAAGTACCATCACATTTACCAAGGAGCCTGCCACAATTGCAATTGTCCAAGAGAAATCCACGGACAGCCGCCGGATCAGATACACTAAAAATATAGTGATTGCAAATGCCGCCACTGTCACCACCATTGCACGGTTATTCAGCATACCGTCAATAATGAAGCGAAACCTGGCTGTAGCTTCCTCGGTTTCCATAGTAGACAACGCAGTCGCGCTGCTGCTCACATAAGTCAGCAGATAGTATGCCACTGTCCCGCAGGCTGCCGATACTGCCGATACCGGTGTGCAGAGCAGCCCCAATGAAATCGGTATCACATACGGTATATGCAGCAGAAAGCAAATCGGCGTCAGAAGGACCACAGCGGTATCTCTCGGCGAAAACCTGAAATACAGCAGGAACATCAGCATGAAAGCTGCCAATACTACAACCGTACATTCCAATGACAATGCATACACATGCAGCAGCACAAAAGCTGCCGCAATAATGACAATGAAATTCATGGGCATGAAAGAGCACATAAGCGCCGCCACCAATACTACGGTAGAATCATTGATTCTTTCCATGAACCCCAATCCTCTGTTAATTAACAATAGGCTTATCAAAGAAAGCAGAAATTTCATCAGCGGTATCAGGTATACCTCAAATTTTGCATAGAACTTTTTAATATACTGCTTTGCTACAAGTAATGATGTCATAGTAAACTCCCATCATGCAAATTACTGCCGGGCGGCAGCCTGCATGGTCATCCATACTATGAAAACTTTTGTTTTCATACTTATTTCTTTTCAGAGCCCGTATCGGCTCCGGCTTATGTTTTATCGTACATGCTGCTCAGCTTGCGCAGGTTATTCTGATACAGTTTAACCCCATGCCTTACTTTCGCATAGCGGTAACTGAATACGGCATACGAAATGATGCAGTAAATCCCTGTCACAAGTAAGTATTTCTTTAAGACGGATTTCCCGAATTCCAGTAAATCCATCTTATAAATATCCATCATAAAGATTTCAAAATCATAAAAGATATACATGCCGAATACAATCCCAAATGCCACCGTTCCGTAAATCAAAGATTTCAGCATCTGGAACCATACATAATCCCCCCGGAAATAACCCATGACAGAACGGTTTTTTCTGCCTTCATTTTCTTCGTAAGATGCCATCTTCGTCATTAAGATGACTCGTTCCTTGTTTAACATAAATTTCCTCATTTTCACGCCGCATATTTTCCGTCATCCCCTTGGGATATCGTTCTTCTTCCATGCGGCGTAAAAATCCTTCCGTCTATCCTTTACCGATCCAAATAATGCATTCTCGGCTTTTCATGGTTATCATTCTTTTTCTTCGGTTCCTCTTTGGGCATTTCTTTCTTATAAGTATTACCCAAGGTCTGAACCATGCTGTTCTTGCATTTTTCGCAGAACCGGCCGGACCGTATCGGCGCGCCGCAGGTTTCGCAGTTCAGCATAACCGTTGAATCCTCCGAGAACTGCAGGCGTTCCTCTCTCAGCCACTGCTTAATCTGCTTAGCCTCCACTTCACATTCCTCGGACACTTCGGAAATGCCGCATCCCGGATGTTCATATACATATTTTTTCACTTCCTGGAACTTTTCTTCCAATCCCTCTTTGCACTGCTGACAGATAATCGGTCCCATAGCATAGTTAAAAAGTCTTCCACATTTTCTACAATTTCTTACGTCCATATGCATTCCCTCCGTTATAACCCATTACCTATTGCCAGTGCCGCATAATAAACCCTTCCTACCCCTGCAATATGTAACATGGTTGCCATAGCATCAATGGTACTCCCTGTTGTGTAAATATCGTCAATAATTACAATCGTATCTAATTTTACATCATTTTTTAAGATTTTAAAAGCCTTTTTCAAATTATTTTGTCTTTGTTTCTCATTTAACTCTTTTTGAGGAGCCGTTTTCTTCTGTCTGACTATAATATCCTTCCGCACCGGTATGCCGGTCCGGCTGCTGATGACCCCGGCCAACAGTTCCGCCTGATTATATCCCCGTTTCCTTTTCCTCGACGGATGAACCGGCACCGGCACTAACGCCTGCACTTGCCATCGCCGCATCCGACCCTCCAGCTCCGCTGCCATGCACCTGCCGAAAAACCGTGCATATTCCTGTCTTCCACCATATTTGAAGCGATAAATGGAAGCCGCTACGGAAGTGTACTCAAATACGGCCGCCCCCTGAATATACGCATGCCTTTTTCCGGCGCAATCCCGGCAATACTCTTCCTCTTCCGTTAATTCTTTGCCGCATTTCATGCAGACAGGTTCCCGGATAAACCTTACTTTACCGAAACATTCCGGGCAGATATCTTCCCTGCCAAACCTAAGTACTCCGTCGCAGACCGGGCATCTCCGCGGAAAAAGCAAATCCCACAGCCATTCCGTTTTTTTCATATTCTCTCCATGATGTTTCTCCGGGCAAGGAACTACATCATTTCCTTTATCCTGTCACACAGACTGGTATACCGCTTATTTTCCTGTTCGTTGGCAATCATATCGCTTACCGTCTGCCTGCTTCCCAAGATTGTCACGCAATGCTTTGCCCGCGTCACTCCCGTATACAGAAGATTCCTGTTAAACAGCATCCTGGGGCCTGACAGCAGCGGCATAATGACGGCCGGATATTCGCTCCCTTGGGATTTATGGATGGTCACCGCATAGGCAAGTTCTATTTCTTCCAGCTGATGGAAAGGATAAGTCACACGCCGGTGTTCGTCAAACTCCACCACTAATTCCTGCGAAAATTCATCAATCTCCCTTACCGTCCCCATGTCGCCGTTAAATATCCCCATGCCCTTGTCTATAGGTATCCCATACTTGCTTACCACCTCCCATTCCATCTGGTAATTATTTTTAATCTGCATCACTTTGTCCCCCTCCCGGAAGAAACCGTCGCCATAGGCATGCTCCTTCTTGGATTCGTCCGGAGGATTCAGATACCGCTGCAGAATGCCGTTCAGTGCCTCCACCCCCAAGCTTCCTTTCCGCATCGGTGTCAGCACCTGAATGTCGTAAATTCCTGCGTTTACATAAGACGGCAGCTTTTCCCGTATCAGTTGGATCATATGCTTATATATGACATTTACATCGTTCCTCTCCAGGAAAAAGAAATCCCTGCTCTTATTATCCAGAGAAATCTGCTGCCCCCCATTGATACGGTGTGCGTTCACTACTATATCGCTTTTCTCTGCCTGACGGAAAATTTTCTGCAGCATAACTACCGGAAAACAGCCGCTGTCAATCATATCTTTCAGAATCTGTCCCGGCCCCACCGACGGAAGCTGGTTAATATCCCCTGACATAATCAGGCGTGTTCCCGGCACGATTGCCTTAAGCAGCGACTGGAACAAATGAATATCTACCATGGACATTTCGTCAATAATTATAACGTCTGCCTCCAAAGGATTCTCTTCATTTTTTTCGAATTTTACGGAACGCCCTTCTTCCGTCACTGCCCCGTTCAGTTCCAGCAGCCGATGTATCGTCCTCGCCTCATAGCCCGTGGCTTCCGTCATGCGCTTCGCTGCCCTTCCCGTGGGCGCAGCCAGAAAGATATCCATTCCCTCTTCCGCAAAATACCTTATAATCGTGTTGATTGTCGTCGTTTTCCCTGTCCCCGGCCCTCCCGTGAGAATCATAAGGCCGCTTTTAACCGCTTCCAGGACAGCCTCTTTCTGCAGTCCGTCCAGTTCGAAGCCCTGTGCTTCCTCCAGCTTCCGTATCTTCCCGGCTATGTGCGCCTCCGCGAAAGGCAGGAGGCCTCTTTCGCCCTCTTCTCCCTCAAAAAGCGGGACGCTCAGATCATGCAGCATCTTGGCACAGTTCAGTTCTTCATAATAGTAAGAAGCGGCATACACCCTTTTTTCGTCATCCTGCCGCACCGTTTTAATGACCAATTTCCTGTCCATGGCAAGATTGGAAATCTGCGGCTCTATGGCTGCCTCCTCCACTCCCAGAAGGCCGGCGCATCTCCCGACCAGTATATTTCCCGGCAGATACACATGCCCTTCGGCTGATGCCTGCAGCAATGTATACAATATGCCGCTCCGGATACGGTAATCCGAATCGGTATGTATCCCTGCCCGCCGTGCTATTTCATCCGCAGTCTTAAACCCGATTCCACCGATGTCCTCGGCCAGCCGGTATGGATTTTCTTTCATTACCCCGTATATTTCCGCACCGTAAGTATTATATATCTTTACCGCCAAGGCACTTGATATGCCGTATTTCTGCAGAAAAACCATGGCGGCACGGACATCTTTCTTCTCCTCCAGCTGCACGGCGATTTCCCTGGCTTTTCTTTCACTGATGCCTTTGATTTCCGCAAGGCGTTCCGGTTCCTCTTCCATAATGCGGAAAGTCTCTTCTCCGAATTTTTTTACAATCCTCGCCGCCAATGCTTCGCCCACGCCCTTGATTGCGCCGGAGCCAAGATAACGTTCCATACTTACAATATCATCCGGTTCGCTTATCTGATAGCTTTCCACTTTCAGCTGCATGCCGTAAACCGGATGTTCCACATATGCGCCCCTGACTTCCAGTGTCTCCCCCTCATCCAACGTCCGGAAGCTGCCGACACAGACAACATCCTCTCCTCCGCTTACGAGATTCATGACCGTATAGCCGTTCTCCCCATTGCGGTAAATAATATGCTCCACATATCCCTTGACTTGTTCCATATCTTTCCACATTCCTGTGCATCATTGAGTATAGGCAAGACTTTCCCTACCCGCCGTGCGGGTTATGTGTACCAATGCCGCTGATTTCCTTACGCGCCCCTGCACATAAATAAAAAGGCTGCTTCCCAGAGCAGCCCATCATATGTTATATCAGAACACTTCTTACCTACTCCATATTATAATTGCGTTTCATCTGCTCATACAGCATCTGCGCCAATCCCAACCCTTGGGTTTCCGTACTGGTGCTTGCCAGCTCCTGCAGACTGCTGTCCTTAAAGAAATCCACAAGCGAGTCATTGGGATTTGTCTCGCCATCCTTAAAGACATCTACCGTCTTCTGCATTTCCTTAAATATCTGCTCCACAAAATATGCCTCAAATTCTTTGCATGCATCCAAAAGCTGCTCATCAGAAGATTTACTGTAATCTTTTGTCTTTATTCTGCTATTCAGCTTCGAAGATGCCTGTGATGCAATATAACTGGTATATCCTGCCGAAACTCCGCTTCCCATATTCATATATACTCCTATCCGGCTTAAAACGGCTCCCGCCAATATGCATATATCTGCCGGAAAGCATTTTCCCGGCACGCTCTAAGCCTTATGACTAAGGAGCTGTTACAGAATGAATCTTAACAGTTCCTAACGTTTCAAGTTATTGGCCTGCTGCAGCATCTCATCAGAAGTGGTGATTGCCTTGGAGTTCATTTCATAGGCACGCTGCGCAACGATTAAGTTAACCATTTCATCCGCTACCTGAACATTGGAACCTTCCAAATAGCCCTGCACTACTTTACTCCTTACCACATTCGGGTTGGTTGCCTCATTCAGCGCAATTCCGCTTGCCCCCGTCACTGCGAAAAGGGTATCTCCCTGCCTGGACAAGCCTGCCGGATTACGGAACTGATATACTCCGATGGCAACACCCAAAGGCGCCGGATTATTGTTGGCATCCGGGTACAGCAAAGAACCGTCGGAACTGATTGTTATTCTGTTCGCCATATACGTCCCTGCCAAAGCGATTGTCCGCCCGTTCGTATCCAAAACAGGAAGTCCGTCGGATGTAGTCAGCATAATGCCGCCGGTTCCCGACATCGCCCATACGAAATCACCGTTTCTTGTATAATTTGTCTCACCGTTGGCATTGCGCACCGCAAAGAACCCGTCTCCCTCAATGGCAAATGCAGTATCGCTCTCGGAAGCAAGCAGGCTCCCCTGTTTAAAAATCTGGTTCAGCGCAGCTGTCCTGACACCCAAGCCTACCTGAGAAGTAACCGGCTTCGGGTCGCCGTTAGCCGTGGTAGTCGCCGTCTGCAATGTCTGATAAAGCAAACTCTTAAATTCCGCCACCTGTGCCTTATATCCAACCGAGTTAACGTTTGCCAGATTATTTGCAATTGTATCTACATTTGTCTGCTGTGCATTCATTCCCGTTGCCGCGGACCATAAACTCCTGACCATTCCTTATTCCTCCTGTTTATTTAATCAATCCTTACAATTTACCGATTTGGTTAACTGCTATTTCCAGCGTGCTGTCATATGTCTGAATTACTTTCTGGTTGGTTTCGTATGCCCTTGAAATATTAATCATATTGACCATCTCCGTCACCACCGATATGTTCGAGCCTTCCAGATATCCTTGATATACCCTTGCCCCTTCCGGTTCCATGGTCCGGAACCCTTCCACTGTCTGGTACATATTCTCGCCGAATTTCGCTAAATAATTGTAATCCTGAAAATCTCTGATACGGATTTGGGCTACCGGCGTATTGTCTTCTCCCTGCATGATATTCCCGCTGGTATCTACCCGGAAATCCAACAAAGGATCCAGACGGATACGGGCATTATTGGTTCCCATCACATAATCCCCGTCCTGTGTCACCAAATAGCCGTTCACATCCATCGTGAAATTCCCGTCCCGGGTATATTTGGTGGAAGTCTCCCCGGCCTTATTTGTATAGGATATCTCAAAAAATCCCGGGCCTGATATTGCCAAGTCAAACTGACTGTCCGACTCCCGCATAGGGCCGTCCGAGTAATCCGTATAGCCTTCTCCGATCTTCACCCCGAAATTATTCATTCCCAAAGGTTTGGCAACTCTTGGTGCTTCGGACAAATCCTTGATTTTATATGTCAGCACATCCTTAAAGGCCTGGCTGGTGGCCCCTTCTTTCTTATAGCCGTTGGTTGTCGCATTGGCCAGATTGTTTGTCATTACATCCATACGGTGCTGTTCGTTTACCATGCCCGTATATGCGGTATATAGACCTTTTAACATAATGCTCCTCCTCTTTTGCCCTGCCCTACTCTTCCCGGTATCCTGCAAGGAATTCCACATATTTGCCGGTCCCGATGGCTACTGCCGTCATCGGATCCTCCGCCGTCATCGTATTGATTCCGGTCTTCGACTCAATTAAATCTTCCAGTCCCCTCAGCAGGCTTCCGCCTCCTGTCAGGACTATGCCTCTGTCGGCAATGTCGGCCGCCAGTTCCGGCGGCGTTTTTTCCAGCACGCCGTGAATCGTTTCCACAATCTGTGCCGTTGTCTCGCGGAGTGCCTCTTCCATTTCTTCCGAAGAAACCTTTACGGTCTTCGGAAGCCCCGTCACCAGATTGCGTCCTCTCACATCCATATAATCCACTTCCGTGCGCTTATATGCGGAGCCGATTTTTATCTTCAGGTCCTCTGCCGTCCTTTCACCGATCAGCAGATTATGTTTCTTTCTCATATAACGGACGATAGCTTCATCAAAATCATCGCCGGCAATCTTCACGGAAGCGCTGACTACTCTTCCGCCCAAAGAAATGACGGCAATATCGGATGTACCTCCCCCGATATCCACAATCATGTTCCCGCAAGGCTTCCATATGTCAATGCCTGCCCCGATTGCGGCCGCAATAGGCTCTTCAATAATAAAAACATCCCTTGCCCCGGCCATAATCGTCGCATCCTCAACTGCTTTTTTCTCCACCTCCGTCACCCCGCTGGGTACGCAGACGGCAATTCTTGGTTTACGGAACGTCTTCTTGCCCAGTGCTTTCTGGATGAAATGCTTCATCATTTTTTCCGTAACACGGTAATCGGATATTACCCCTTGGCGGAGCGGCCTGACTGCCACGATATTTCCCGGGGTTCTTCCCAGCATCAGCCTTGCCTCCTCACCGATTGCCTTTATTTTGTCCGTATCCCTGTCAAAAGCCACAACGGAAGGTTCTTTTAAAACAACTCCCTTCCCTCTGATATATACTAAAATGCTTGCTGTCCCTAAGTCAATTCCGATATCTGTATACTGCATCTATGAACCCCTTTCTATGGTCGCTTATCATTCAACAATCTATATTAAATGTTTTCCAATTGGTCGGTAAACTAAACATACAAGGTTATTATAACCTAAAGTATGTTATTTTCAAAGGGGTTTTCATAAATTTTTAAAATATTAATTTTTAGAATTGTCCTCTCTGCCATTATGGATTTATTTTTATAATATCGGATGATTTTCACAAAAACTTTAGGCACAAAAGCCCGTTATCAGTCATTTCCATATAAAGGAAGCGCAAGCCTGCATGCCAATACAGAATTCTGTATCAGGCGCGTTCCAGCATTCTTTTCACATAAATCCCCGTATAAGATTTTTCATTCTGTGCCACTTCCTCCGGCGTCCCTTTTGCAATTACGGTTCCTCCGTTGTCCCCGCCCTCCGGGCCGATGTCAATGATATAGTCCGCCGTCTTAATCACGTCCAGATTATGCTCTATGACTACCACCGTATTGCCGCCGTCTGCCAGCTTATGCAGAATTTCGGTCAGTTTATGCACATCCGCAAAATGCAGCCCGGTAGTAGGCTCATCCAATATATATATGGTCTTGCCCGTGCTTCGCTTGCTCAGTTCCGTCGCCAGCTTTATCCTCTGAGCCTCTCCGCCGGATAATGTAGTGGAGGGCTGACCCAGCTTAATATAAGATAATCCCACATCATTCAGTGTTTCTATTTTCCGCCGGATAGAGGGTACGTTCTCAAAGAACCCGACCGCTTCTTCCACTGTCATGTCCAACACATCATAAATGTTCTTCCCTTTATACTTTACGTCCAAGGTTTCCCTGTTATATCTTTTTCCGCCGCAGACCTCACAGGGCACATATACGTCCGGAAGAAAATGCATTTCAATTTTAATGATGCCGTCCCCGCAGCAGGCTTCACATCTTCCGCCCTTTACGTTAAAGCTGAATCTTCCCTTTTTATAGCCTTTTGCCTTAGCATCCGAGGTGGAAGCAAACAAATCCCTGATTTGGTCAAAAACCCCCGTATAAGTAGCCGGGTTGGAACGGGGTGTCCTCCCGATGGGGGACTGGTCAATATTAATGACCTTGTCAAGCTGTTCCAGCCCTTTGATTCCGGCATGTTTTCCGGGAATCGTCCGTGCCCTGTTCAGATCCCGCGCCAAATGCTTATACAAAATTTCATTCACCAGTGAACTTTTTCCGGAACCGGATACGCCGGTAACACAGGTCAGCACACCCAAAGGGAACTCTACGTTTATATTTTTCAGGTTGTTTTCCGCCGCTTTCAGCACCGTCAGCTTACCGGTCGGTTTCCTTCTCTTCTCCGGTACCGGTATTCTCTTCCTGCCGCTTAAATATTGTCCCGTGACGGATTCTTCCACCTGCATGATTTCCTCCGCGGTTCCTTGGGCAACTACGCGCCCGCCATGGGAGCCTGCGCCGGGGCCGATGTCAACGATATGGTCCGCTGCCAGCATAGTGTCCTCGTCATGCTCCACCACCAACAGGGTATTCCCCATGTCTTTCAGATTCTGCAGTGTACGAAGCAGTTTATCGTTGTCTCTCTGATGCAGGCCGATGCTAGGTTCGTCCAGAATATAACATACTCCCACCAAACCCGAGCCAATCTGGGTCGCAAGGCGGATTCTCTGCGCCTCCCCTCCGGAAAGTGTTCCCGTAGCCCTTGCCAGGGACAGGTAATCCAGCCCTACATCAATCAGAAATCCCACTCTGGCCTTAATCTCTTTCAATACCTGCTTACCAATCATCTGCTGCTGCTTGGTCAGTTCCATCCCCTGCAGAAATTCATGCAGGTTTCTGATGGACATGGACGTAGTCTCATAAATATTTTTTCCGCATACCGTCACTGCCAGCGAATCCTTTTTCAGTCTCATCCCACCGCAGACTTTGCAGGGCGTGATACGCATGAAAGATTCATACTCCTGTTTCATCGTATCGGAACCCGTCTCCCTATAACGCCGCTCCACATTGAGCACTAATCCCTCAAAAGCTACCGCGTAGACCCCTTCCCCACGCTGCCCTTTATAATGCACGCTGACTTCCCTGCCTTTCGTGCCATGTATCAGCACTTCTTTTACCTTCTCCGGGTAATCTTCAAAAGGCGTATCCAAGTCAAAGCCATATTCTTTTCCCAATGCCTGCAATATGGCATTTGTAAAGCTGGACTTATCATTGCAGGACTGCCATCCGGTCACTGCAATCGCCCCTTGGTTAATGCTGAGGCTTTTGTCCGGTATCATCAGATCTATATCAAATTCCATCTTATATCCTAGCCCGAAGCACTCCGGACAGGCGCCGAAAGGATTGTTGAAAGAGAAACTTCTCGGCTCAATTTCACTGACACTGATGCCGCAGTCCGGGCAGGAGAAGCTCTGGCTGAAATTCATAGGTTCCCCGCCGATTATATCCACCACCAGCAGCCCCTCCGCCAAGGCAAGCACATTCTCAATGGAATCCGTCAGCCTTCTTTCTATTCCGGGCTTCACCACAAGACGATCCACAATAATTTCAATATTGTGTTTGATATTCTTTTCCAGTTTAATTTCCTCCGACAATTCATACATATTGCCGTCTATCCGCACACGCACATAGCCGCTTCTTTTCGCACGATCCAATACTTTTGTATGCTCGCCTTTCCTGCCTCTTACCACCGGCGCCAAAAGCTGGATTTTCGTCCCTTCCGGCATGTCCATAATCTGATCCGTCATCTGATCCACTGTCTGTTTGCGTATTTCTCTTCCGCAGGACGGACAGTGGGGAATTCCTATCCTTGCATACAGCAGGCGGAAATAATCATAAATTTCCGTCACCGTTCCCACCGTGGAACGGGGATTTCTGTTGGTAGATTTCTGGTCAATGGAAATTGCCGGGGAAAGCCCTTCTATCTTCTCCACATTCGGTTTCTCCATCTGCCCGAGAAACTGCCTTGCATAAGAAGACAGTGATTCCATATACCTCCTCTGCCCTTCCGCATATATTGTGTCAAAGGCCAAGGAAGATTTTCCGGAACCTGACAGGCCTGTCAGTACCACAAACTCATTCCTCGGTATGTCCAAATCAATCCCCTGCAAATTATGCTCGCTGGCTCCCCGAATCTTAATATATTCCCTTCTGGGCATCATTTTTCTATTCTGGCTTTCCATTTTTCCTCCTATTCCAGTTCCGCTCCGCCCCATTCAGCCGCATTGTACTCGCTGTTTCCGGTCCCGCAGCTTCCTGCCGTTATCATTCTTCCATAACCGATAGCTGTTTCTTCAGTTCCACCATCTTATCCCGCAGTTCCGCGGCCGCCTCGAAATTCAAATCCGCCGCCGCCTGCTTCATCTTCTTTTGCACGTCGCCTATCAGCTTCTCCAGTTCTTCCCTGCTCATGGACTCGGGATCTTTCTCAAACCGCAGTTCTTCTTTTGCAACCACCTTGGATATGCTGATCAGATCGCGGACTGCTTTCTTTATTGTCTGAGGCGTAATGCCATGTTCTTCATTATATTTGTTCTGTATCGCACGCCGCCGGTTCGTTTCCGTAATGGCGGCTTTCATGGAATCGGTCATATTGTCCGCATACATAATTACATGCCCTTCGGCATTTCTGGCCGCCCGCCCAATCGTCTGAATGAGCGAAGTTTCCGAACGCAGAAAGCCTTCCTTATCCGCATCCAATATTGCCACCAGCGATATTTCCGGTATGTCCAGCCCCTCCCGCAGCAAATTGATGCCCACAAGAACATCAAATACGTCCAGACGCATATCCCGTATGATTTCCGCCCGCTCTAAAGTATCAATGTCCGAATGGAGATATTTTACCCGGATCCCCACTTCCTTCATATAATCTGTCAGATCTTCTGCCATCCGCTTCGTCAGCGTCGTCACCAGCACCTTATTGTGTTTCTCCACTTCTTTATTGATTTCCGCCGTTAAATCGTCAATCTGTCCTTCCACCGGACGTACATCCACTTCCGGATCCAACAGGCCCGTAGGCCTGATAATCTGTTCCGTCCGCATAAGTTCATGTTCGCTCTCATAATCGGAAGGAGTTGCCGAAACAAACAGCATCTGATCAATATGCTCTTCAAACTCCGTAAAGTTCATCGGGCGGTTATCCAATGCAGACGGCAGCCGGAAACCATAATCTACCAATGTAGTTTTCCTGGAACGGTCCCCTGCATACATCCCCCGTATCTGCGGTATTGTCATATGGGATTCATCTATAATAATCAGATAATCGTCCTTGAAATAATCCATCAGCGTCAGCGGCGTCGCCCCCTCCGGCAGTCCGTTCAGATGCCTGGAGTAATTCTCGATGCCGGAGCAAAACCCCGTTTCCCGCAGCATCTCAATGTCAAAGTTAGTTCTCTCCGCGATTCTCTGCGCTTCCAAAAGCTTGTCCTCTCCCTTGAAATAACGCACTCTCTCTTCCATTTCCTCCTCTATCTTTTTGCATGCCGTCTTAATTTTTTCCTGCGATACCACATAATGGGATGCCGGAAAAATGGAAATATGCCCCAAAGAAGCATGCACCTGGCCTGTCAGCGGCTCAGCCTCCACGATTCTGTCTATCTCATCCCCGAAAAACTCTACCCGGATCAGATAATCCCCTCCCTGCGCCGGATAAATTTCCAATACGTCGCCCCGCACCCGAAAGCATCCCCTGCTCAGTTCCATGTCATTCCTGTCATATTGAATGTCAATCAATTCCCGGATGACTTCATCCCTGTCCTTCGTCATTCCCGGCCGCAGCGAGACAATCATATCCTGATAATCGTCCGGACTGCCCAGTCCGTATATGCAGGAAACGCTGGCCACCACCACCACATCCCTCCGTTCTGTCAGTGAGGCAGTGGCGGACAGGCGCAGCTTATCAATTTCTTCATTGATGGAAGAATCTTTCGCTATATATGTGTCCGAAGAAGGCACATATGCTTCCGGTTGGTAATAATCATAATAGGAGACAAAGTATTCTACCGCGTTACTCGGAAAATACTCTTTGAACTCACCATAGAGCTGTGCCGCTAATGTCTTATTGTGCGCTATTACCAAAGTCGGCTTGTTAAGCTGTGCGATCACATTCGCCATGGTAAAGGTCTTCCCGGAACCCGTAACCCCCAGTAAAGTCTGGAATTGGTTGCCTTCCTGAAACCCTTTGACTAGGGCTTCTATGGCTTGCGGCTGGTCGCCGGTGGGCTTGTATTCGCTGTGAAGTTCGAACATTTTTTGAGCAGTTTGCACAAATACCACCTCCAAAATTCATAGTAAAAAAGATGCGTATATGCCACAAATTCGTCAAAGAACTTTTCATTTTCGTCATGGCATTTACTCAAATCGAAGGAAAAAATTCCTTGACGAATTCCGTTCACAATTTGCTGTTTTTGCAACTCAGTACACCTCCTTAATTCCATACGGACAAGACAGTACTAAAAAGCTTTTTTATCTTACCACAAATTTAATGATTTGTGGTAAGATAAAAAA
>CAJTVK010000002.1:0-64683 GCA_910579645.1 uncultured Lachnospiraceae bacterium
GAGGCTCAGAACTAAAGGAGGGAAAGGGCTTTCCACGAATGCCCCTAAAAAGCCGCAGGGGACAGATGGAGATGCCCCGGAAACAGCCGGGCAGAAAATGAAAAGGCTGGCACAGGAATGGAAATCCGCCGCTTATTCTGGTAAAATATAGCGCAGAGGCATTGGGTGCAAAAAATAACGATAGCCTCTTTAAAAAATGAGTTATCGTTAAATTTTACACTCTGAAAAACCAAAAATGCGGCAATCCCGAATAATAAAACGATAGCCGCCTTTGCATGGGAAGCGAATTTGGAAGTCTGATGAAGGACAGAAACTTCATCGATAATGCATCGAATCGGAGCAACACGAGCCATAAAGATAATTTGGCAATTATTAAAACTACCAACGTGCCAAGCACGAAGGTAGTTCTGGTGAGGAGCGGAAGTGTAATTTTTGTCCGGATGGAATTCTAGGGTAGCCTTGCGTCCCACTTACCGCAGAAAGCATCCACAGGGCTTTTTCCTTTAAATTGGCTTCGGCCCATTAATTTCTCAATCAGGGCATCCAGAACGGTATCATTGGAGTTGTAACAGTTGATAAATGTCCGGATGCGCGGAACGTCCAACAGATGGTAAGGGTTCTCCACGGAAATGAAAATAGTGGGTATTTCCGTTACATAATGGGGGCAGTTGGCACCCATAGGCTGCGCCCATTCAATCCGTATTACGGTCTGGTTGGACTTGGTGACCATATTTGCCAGATAGATAATGTAATCATAGCGTTCGGTATATGCAGTGGTAGGGAGAAGGTTTCCTTCTTCCCCGTGGGACGGGGTAAAGTAATCCATGGCAAGCCCTTCTTTCTCAAGCCTCGCACAGACATCGGCCGCAACTCCTGCTTTTGCGGTATACTGGAAACCGGTTTCGCTTTCAATCGGGATGAATAGAACTTTTTTTCCGGGGATGAGGGGAAGCACGCCTTTTTCCTCTTTGACTAGCGTGATGGCTCTGTCTGCACAGTCGGCGGCCCATTGCCGGTGCAGGGGGCAGCCCACAACTTCTTTTGCATGTGTTTGGGAGAGAGGCTCTTTTTGCCGGAAAAGCCCCAAGGCTGCTTTCAGGGCAAGTATTCTTGTTACGGCTTCCTCCAGCCTTTCTTTCGTCAGAATATTGTTTTTCAGTCCGTCCTGCATGAAACGGAAATCTTCTTCCATGTTTTTGCTGAATAAAAACATGTCGGCACCGGCTGCAATGGAGGTAGGCACGGCCAGCCTGCGGGGCATGGGAATGGTATAGCCGGCCATTGTGGTGGCATCTGTCACCACCAGTCCCTGAAATCCGAGTTTATTCCGCAGAAGACCGGTAATCAGTTCTTTTGAAAGGCTGGCCGGCAGCATATTTTCTTCCTGAATTCGGGGGTTCAGTAATTTTGTATAGGCAGGCTGCATGATATGACCTACCATGCATGCCATTGCCCCGGCATCAATGCAGGCTTTGTAGCACATCCCATAGGTTCTGTCCCATTCTTCGCAGGAAAAGCGGTTTACGCTGGTAACCAGATGCTGATCTCTTTCGTCGGTTCCGTCTCCGGGAAAATGTTTGATGGTTGCGGCAAGCCCTTCTTTCTGAATAGTTTCCACAAACACGGTTCCCATCCGTGCTACTCTTTCCGGATCGGAGCCGAAGGTGCGGGTATTGGTGATGGGATTATGGTACTCATAGTCGATATCTATGATGGGGGAAAATGCCCAGTTTGCGCCGACGGCAGCGGCTTCTCTGGCACATACGGCTGCCATTTTCCTGACTGTTTCGGTATCGTCCGTGGCAGCGGCTTCCATGGGGGAAGCGAAGGTGGTGCCTTCTTTTACTATGCCGTCCCCGCCTTTTTCCAGATTGGCTGCAATCAGCGGGGGAATTTCGGCCAGCTGAGATACTTTATTGGACAATGCAACGGCTCCTTCCAGCGGAAGGGGACGGTACATCATTCCGCCCGGTATGGTGCCGAAGCATGCAAGGATTTTTCGGAGTTCTTCATCGCTTCCGCTTCTGGCATTGACACAGAAGAGTTGGGCGAGTTTTTGCCGTTCTGTCATTTTATTCAAAGTATCGGTTACCCAAGCTATTTTTTCGTCGTCTAAATAAAAGGGCTTGCTTCGTAAATCCATAAGTGTTTCCTCCTTATATTATGATGGTATAAAAGTTATTTTATAGAATACGGCAAATTATTTTTTGTGTCATTTGCCATAATATGTACTATGAACCTAAATGACAGAGCAAAAAATCGACTATTTTTTCTGCCATTTCTTCTTGGTAGAATTGCATGTCCGCATGTCCCGCATTGCGGATGGCGTAAAATTCTGCCGGCACGTTATTTTTTTCCAGTTCCGCATAGAGCAGTTCGCTGTTTATGATAGGTACAATATGGTCTTCCGTGCCATGGGCAATGAAAAAGGGTGGGGCGGATGGCGTGATTAAGGAGAGCGGGGCAGAAAGCGCAGCCTTATCCGGATGCTTCATGGGATCATAACCAAGAAGCATGTGTGCCGGGGAAAGGCTTTCCGGGGCAGAGGCGGTTACTTGGCTTTCCGCAGCGGAAGCGCATGGTGGCTCTAAGGTGAAGCAGGCAGGGCCATAATAATCAATGACAGCTTGGACATCGCCGGACTGCTCCAGGTATTCTCCTTTGTCGTATTCTTTCCGTCCGTTGGATGCACCTGCCATGGCGGCCAAATAGGCGCCTGCGGATTCGCCTCCGACGGCAATTCTGTCCGGGTCGATGCCGTAGGCAGTGGCATGTGCCCGTAGGTAGCGGACTGCCTTTTTTATATCCTCCAGCTGGGCAGGGAAATGTGCGTTGTTGGACAGGCGGTATTCCACGCTGGCTACGGTAAAACCTCTGCGTGCGATATGGGAAAGCCAAGGGATATGTGCCGAGCGATCCATAGTGATCCATGCGCCGCCGCAGACCCATAGGAGAAGCGGACGCGGCTTTTCATCCGTTCGGCGGAACGGGAGTATAATGTCCATCTTCAGATTTTTCTGCTCATAAAAAGGGAACCAGTAGGGAACCTGTGCAAAGGTGATGCCGGAAAGCAGCGTAAGGGGTGTATCCTTGCTGCCGACTGATATTTCTTTTTTCATCGCAAACCTCCTTGTTGGATTAGATAGTTCCTTATTATAGGGACAGGAACCGGAAGAAAACAGAACAAAGCTGTTTCTTTTTGACAGAAATGTGTCAATTGACAGCAAGATTGTTCTTTTTTCGGGTTAGGTTCTTGCATAAAATCAAATTATAGAATATCGTTTTATCAGGAAAGAGAGGTAATAGGTTATGAAAAAGAAAGCAATGGCACTTATGCTTGCAGCGGCAATGGCGACGGGGCTGCTGGCCTGCGGAGGCAGTGACGGCGGCGGGACTTCCGGTTCCGCAACGGCGGACGGGGCGTCCGGCGAATCGGAAGCGGCTGCATCCGGGGAGGACGGCGTTTATTTTAACGAGAGGCAGCATTTGGTAGTGGCATTCCCTACTTGGACAGGTTCTCCGGTGGATACGGAAATGGTAACCGAAAAAGTAAATGAAATTCTGACGGAAAAATATAATATTGAAGTGGAATTCCAAATCAGCGATTCCGGATCTTATAAGCAGAATATGACACTGGCTCTTTCCGGCGGAGAACAGATTGATGTTATGAGTACATTGTTTGCCGGATACTCTACAATGGTAAATCAAGGATATCTGCTTGATTTGGAAGAAGATAATATTTTCCAGGATTACGGACAGGGCATAACGGAAGTAATCGGCAAGGAGTACATTGATGCCTGCCGTGTGGACGGTGTGCTTTACGGAGTGACGAATACTCGTGATTATGCGGTAGGGCGCGGCTGTATGGCCATCGGAACGGAATATCTGGAGGGCATCGGCTATGAGATACCGGAAGGAGCCGAAGAGATTATATCGATTACGGCAGAAGAACTGGAAGACATTTTTGCAAGGCTTCATGAAAAATATCCGAATTTGGAAGTGTACCGTCCGGCAGCCGTTGATTTGGTGCAGCAGACTTTGATAGACCAAATCGGCGGAGACAATTTCGGAGTTATCCTTGGGGATAGCGAGGAACTGAAAATTGTCAATCTTTTCGAATCCGAAGAATATAAGAATTTCTGCAAGAGAGTATATAACTGGAATCAACTGGGATATATCAGCAAAGATGCATCTACCGATACAACCAGCGTGGTAACGCTGATAAAGGAAGGTGTGCTGATGGCATACGGAACCGGAGGAAAACCGGGGAGCAGGGCGCAGGAATCCGTGGGATGCGGGCGGGATATGACTGTGTTCCAGACAAGGGAAGACTATGTGTCATCTTCCTCCGTGGCTTCTTATCCATGGACTATCCCGATTACGGCAGCCGACCCGAAAGCATCCATGATTCTGATGAACGAACTTTATACCAATGCGGAATTGGCTGATTTGATTATTTACGGTATAGAAGGCAGGCACTATGAAATTACGGAAGACGGTTTTCTGGATGCCGGTGCAGGCACTAACCCGGATGACTACGGTACATTAGGCTGGCTGTACCCGAATCAGTTTGCAAGCACTGTTCCTGTAGGAAACAGCGCGGATTTGTGGGAGCAGACAGAGAAATTCAACAATGAAGCAAGAAAATCCCCGGCAGCAGGTTTTGCCTTTGACAGCACAGCCATTGCAACGGAATTGACTGCGGTTTCCAATGTGTATTCGGAATACCAGAGGAGCCTGGAATTCGGGTTTGTGGATCCGGAGACAGTGATACCGGAAATGCTGGAGAAGCTGAATGCGGCAGGGCTTCAGAAAATTATCGCTGAAAAGCAGGCGCAGCTTGATGCATGGGCAGCGGCAAAATAAAAGGGTAAACATACGGTAAAAGGAGAAAGGGTAACAGGGAAGCCGCAGGCTGAACTGTTACGAGAAAGGCAGGAGACGGTTCCTGCCTTTTTGCGCCGGTGCTGTGTTATCTCCGGTCTGCGATGCCGCTGCATCGTCTCCCTCTTCCGCCTTGCAGACTGCTTGGCTGTTCATCCACGGAATTCTCTGGGCGTTACGCCCGTAAATCTCTTAAATTGTTTGGAAAAGTAAGAAATGCTTTGAAAACCGCACCGGATGGCAATGTCGCTTATGCTCATATCGGAGCCTGCCAGCAGCCGTTTGGCTTCTTCAATCCGCTCGTAAATAATGTAATTAGTCAGGGAGAAGCCGGTCTCCCATTTGAACAGGTGGGACAGGTAGTCCGGGGTCAGGTAAACCATGGCAGCCAGTGATTCACGGGTAAGTTCCTGATTCAAATGGGTGCGGATATGGTTTTTTACAGCCATGACAGCCCTGTCTTGGCCGGCAGTATGGTCGGTGAGGCATTTGCCGTATAGTTCCAAGGAGCGGGAAACCCAGTTTATCAGATCCTGGATGGAAGAGTATGCCTGTTCCAGTGAGGATCGGGAAATTTGTTCCCGGAAAGAAGGAAGGGCTTCCGCGTTAGTGGTTTCCATGCAGCTGAATAAAATCTGCAGGAAGCTGTAAGAAAAATTGGCCAAGGTGTCTTTTGTCACGTGCCGGGAATGCTGCAGGGAATTCAGAAAGATGGTTACCAGCGATAAAAGCTGATTTTCTTTCCTTTGAAGAAGCAGGTCTGCCCAATGCCCGGAGGGAAATTCCAGGTTTTCTTCTTTGTCTTCCGCCTGCCGGTGGGTGGCAAGATCAAAGACATCGTTTTCTTTGGAGACATTTTTTCCGGCCGTCTCCAGCAAATCATGCATGAAATCCGGAAATTCCCATATCCTGCAGCCGGAAGCAGGGACATAAAAATTGAAGGTATTGGGAAAGCGGGGCACGAAGTCATGCAATGCCTGCCTGCATTTGGATAACAGTGCGTCTCTGCTTCGTCCCGCCTCGGGCAGAGGAAGGAAGTAAAACTGCCTGTTTAAGCGGACGGTAATAGGTGTTTCTTCCCGGACGTAAAAATATTCCCGGACAATATTTTTCAGGGTAAATTCATAGAGGTCTTTTTCGATAGGTATTTTTTCCATATGATTGCATTGAATCAGGAGTATCAGGTAGGATGTTTCGGCGGCGGCAGGGTTTAAATTCCTTCTGGTTAATTCACTGATAATATCCTGCCGTTGGCTGGCGACGGCTCCTTCCGAGAGGTCCAGCCAGAACAGTTCCCATAAATACAATGCATTTTCTTTCCAGTAGCCGGCCTGCTGCATGTTCAGTTTTGCGCTGGCCTGCCGCCGGTACTGCTCAACGGCTTTGGAAACGGCGGCAAGGAGTTCTTCCACGGCCACCGGTTTCAGCAGATAGTCGATGCTGGTCAGCCGCATGGCTTTGGAAATATATTCAAATTTGGCATAGGCAGTGAGGAAGATACAGATGGTATCCAGACCTTGTCTGCGGATATGGTCCAGAAGTTCCAGCCCGCTGCCGCCCGGCATTTCCACATCCAAAATCATGACCGCAATATCATGACGGGCAAAACATTCCAATCCCTGTGTAAGGTTGTAGGCACAGTAGATTTCATCAAAGAACCGGGTGTTTTCAGCAATTTTCTTTTTCGTGCTTTCCGCACTGTAGTATTCATCGTCCACAATCAGCAGATTCATCGTTGCCTCTTTTCATTTTTAAATGGTTTTTGTTTTATTGTAAATGGTATTTTGTTTTAAGATAAATGGTGTTTTGGTTTAATGTAAATGATATTTTGCTTTAATGTAAATGGTATTTCCGTTCATCCGGCAGGGTCTTCCTGCGGCTGATAAGGAAAGTCTATGTCAATCTGTGCTCCGGCATGGGTACGGTTGCTGAAGGAAAACCGGGTTTCGGGAAAAATGCTGCGCAGGCGCAGTATGACATTTGTAATTCCGATATGGGAGATGTCGGCATGGTCGGGGTATGTGGGATCTGTCAGCCGAAGCAGCATTTTCTCCGAAAATCCTTTTCCCGTATCCCATATACATATGTGGAGCCATATCCTGTCTTCTGTTTCGTGGGATGTGATATCAACATGCATTTCCAGCATTTTACCCATAACGACTTCGTACTTAACGGTATTTTCAATAAAATTCAGAATAAGCAGGGGAACCACGGATGCCTGCAGGAAAATATCGGGACAGCCGATAAATAGGGCAAGGCATCCGGGATAGCGGATTCCTGACATATCTACATAATTTTTTACCATCTGAAGTTCCTCGCAAAGGGGAACCACCAGACCCGAGGAAAGGGTATAGCGCAGGTGGCGGCTAAGATCCGTAAGCATGGAACGGGCCAAGTCCAGATGCTCGGCTTCTGTCAGCTGATAGGCGGTATTTAAGCAGTTTATCATAAAATGCGGCGTTATCTGCTGCTTCAGGTATTGGATTTCCAATTCCTGCCGCTGAAGTTTCTCTTCATAAATATCTATTTTCAGATTTCGGATTTCCCTTACCATTCCGTTAAAGGCTTCGGACATCTTTTCATATTCTATCAGCTGCCCGGTGGTGGAAATCTGGTTTTCCAAGTCGCCTTCGGAGACTTTTTCCAATGCTTTTGTCAGATTTGCCACCGGTTGGATAATTCTTTTTTTCACAAAATACACAAACAGAAGACAAAGAACAAGGAATGCTCCTGTGGTAAGGACAAAATCCCGTATCAGGGAAGTGTTCATGGCCTGTATTTCGGAATAAGGAATCAGTCTTGTCAGGTATAGGTCATTGTTGGTAAGGGGCTGCTGTACGATAAGCATTTTTTGACCGCCTATATGGCTGATTTTATAAGAATCGGTCAGAATCTCCGTGTGCAGGGATATAGGGGCGGATTTTCGGCCGAAGAGCCGATTGTCGGGTGTGGTCAGATAAAGAGCCACATCGTCCGGATATGCGTTGGTAACGGAGCCTAAAAGGGCATCCACGCTGACATAGGCACCCAATCTGGCGGTGGGCATATGGATTGTGCGGAGCATATACCAAGAACCGTCCAGTTCCACAATTTCCCAGCCCGTAGGATATTCTTCATTGGAAATGATTTCACGGAGGGAGTTGCGCAGGTCGATGCCGCTGCCCCTGCTCTGTCTGGTCATCAGAAAGGTGTCGTTTTCCGGGTAATACAATAAAAAACCGTCTGCCGTATAAATGGAGAGGGAACTTAAGAAGTCGCGGTCCAGATGGTACAGGGAACTGTACCAAGCGGTGGAATTTGCCTCCTGATAAAGCAGGCTGCTGTAATTGGCATTTTCAATGGTTACCATATACAGATAAGTTTCGATACGGTCCAGTTCGGAATCAATCTGTTTCTGATATAACTCCACCGTATCCCGCGTGTTACGGTAAATACGGTTCAGCAGCAGGCGCAGGGCGGTGCGCCCGTTTAGGCTTATCAGGATAAAAAAGAGGGAAAGCACGGCGAGGAGCAGAAAAAGGCTATATGTGTTTATGGATAATCGCTGCATTTTCTTTTTCATGATTATAAATACCACCTTAAGGAACATGACAAAAAGTTTACATTTAACAAGGAAAGCCGGACAGATTTCAGTCTAGCGGTATTGGGATTCAATGTCAAGGCGGTATGTGCCGGATGTCCGGATTATGCAAATATAAGTCAGGATTGTTGTTTTTTGCCTAAGAAAGGCAATTTATAATAAAAGCATGAAAAACGGCGCCGTAGGATGATACGGCGAAAATGAAAGGAGCGTAAAAATGACAATGGCGCAGAAGAAACCCGCGGCTCCAGGCGGCCGCAAAAAAATGTCATGGCGGAGATTCCGCCGTTATATCCCGATTTATTTGCTTATGCTTCCGGGGCTGATTTATTTGTTTGTCAACAATTATATGCCTTTGCCGGGGCTGGTGGTGGCGTTTAAGCAGTATAACGCCAGAAAAGGAATATACAAAAGCGACTGGACGGGATTTGAGAATTTCAAATATCTCTTTGCCACTGACGATGCCTGGGTGATTACCAGGAATACCATTTGTTATAATCTGGTTTTCATCGTGGTAAATACAGTATTGGCGATTGTGGTTGCCATTATTCTCAGTGAAATTTGGGGGAGGGCGAAAAAGTTCTATCAGAGCGCGATACTGCTTCCCTTTCTGATTTCTTCGGTTATCGTAGGCTATCTGGTATTCGCATTTCTTTCCGTGGAGAACGGATACATAAATAATGCGATTCTGCCTTTGTTCGGGAAGGAAGGGGTCAGTTGGTATTCGGAGCCGAAATATTGGCCGTTTATTTTGGTTTTTGTAAGTGCATGGAAATCGGTGGGGTATAACTGCATTATTTATCTGGCAACGCTGCTCGGATTTGACCGTGCATATTATGAATCGGCTCAGATTGACGGGGCGACGAAGCTGAAGCAGATACGCTATCTCACGATACCGATGCTGAAGCCTACGATTATCATGCTTACCCTTATGTCCGTAGGGCGTATCTTCTATTCGGATTTCGGGCTGTTTTATCAGGTGCCCATGAATCAAGGGGCATTGTATTCCACTACGCAGACCATTGATACCTATGTTTACCGGGGGCTGCTGCAGTTGGGTAATATTTCCATGTCGGCGGCGGCAGGTGTTTATCAGTCCGTTGTAGGTTTTATTCTGATTCTGTCGGCAAACCTGATTGTGCGTAAAATCGATCGGGACAGCGCACTTTGGTAAGAGTAAGGAGGATATGGTCATGAAGACAAGAGAAGATAAAATATTTAATATAGTGGGCCATGCGGTGATGATTCTGCTGACGGCCATGGCGATTATTCCTTTTATTCTGATGGTGATTTCGTCATTGACATCGAACAGCGCCCTTTTAAGTGACGGCTATTCTTTTTTTCCGAAAGAGTGGAGCGCTTATGCATATCAGTGGGTTTTTGCTTCCAATGGCGGCACGGTGCTGAAGGCTTATGGGATTTCTTTCCTAATAACGGGACTGGGCACGGCATGCAATCTTCTGCTGACCATCGGCTTGGCTTACGGAATGTCTAAGAAGGATTTGCCGGGTAAGGGATTCTTTACATTTTTTGTAGTGTTTACTATGCTGTTTAATGGGGGATTGGTTCCTACATATATCAATTATACAAATATTTTTCATCTGAAGGATACCTTCTGGGCGTTGCTGATTCCCAATCTTTTGATGAGTGCATTCAATGTTCTGCTGATGAAAAGTTATTTTATGACCGGTGTGCCGGAAGAAATTTTGGATGCGGCATATATTGACGGAGCCAGTGAGTTTCAGACGATGGTAAAGATAGCGGTTCCGCTGTCCAAACCGATTATTGCCACGGTAGGGATGTTTGCGGGAATCGCTTACTGGAATGATTGGAACAACGGTTATATTTATTTGGTGAAAAGGACGGATTTGTACAGCATTCAGAATTTGCTCAACCGGTTAATGCAGAATATCAGTGCGCTGACCCAGAATGCCAGTCAGGTGGGGAATGTGAACCAAGGGTTGGCTGAGATTCCTTCTGTATCCATTCGTATGGCAATGGCCACTCTCGGCATTTTGCCTATTGTGCTTATTTATCCTTTTATTCAAAAAAACTTTGTAAAAGGAATCACGCTGGGCGGCGTGAAGGGATGAGGAAGCAGCAGTTTGGCGCGGATGAGGTTGGTATTCGCAGGGGGCTTTGGGGAACTGGAAAACAGCAAAGCCCCGGGAGAACGCCCCGTGAAAAACCGGTTGCGAAAGCAGGCGGTTTTTGCACGGATGGGATTGGTGTTCGTAGGGGGCTTTGCGGTACTGGAAAACAGCAAAGTCCCGGGAGAACGCCCCGTGAAAAACCGGTTGCGAAAGCAGACGGTTTTTGCACGGATGGGATTGGCGTTCGTAGGGGGCTTTGCGGAACTGGAAAACAGCAAAGCCCCGGGAGAACGCCCCGTGAAAAACCGGCTGCGAAAGCAGACGGTTTTTGCACGGATGGGATTGGTGTTCGTAGGGGGCTTTGCGGTACTGGAATAGGAGAATAAGATGAGCGGAGAATATGTAACGGTAACGGAGGTATTTGATTTTGGGCCTCATATCAGCAAAGTAATTTTACATGTCGGAAAGCTGCTGAGGGGTGCGGAACTTTCTGCGGATCAGTTCCGTGTGTCGGTTAAGCGTACGGCAGTATCGGGGGAGGATTTTGTGTGGCCGGTATTTATGGGGGAAAAGCCGGAGGATACTATGACAGGTATCAGAAGAGTTGAGGAAGCATATGTATCGGATGGAGATGGCAGAAGAACAGGTGAGGGGAAGTATATTACACTGTGCATGCATTGTGACCCGAGGGAAGGGCTGGGTTCCATTATCCGGTTTGACGGGGAGCATAATGTGACGGTGAAGGTGGCATACAAAGTAGAGCAGACGGCGCCCATTTCTTCGGCGGACGGTGTGACGGAGGGGCTTGTGTTTGCACGCAACGGCGGAAATCATATTGTTTACGGAGATATGCTGAAAACGGCTGTTTTTGAAGATGACCAAGTTTCTCTCGGGTATTGCTATTACCGCCCGGAGGAGGCGGACATGCATAAAGTGCCGTTGCTGATTTGGCTGCACGGTGCGGGGGAAGGGGGAAGAGAACCCCTGATTGCGGCAATCGGGAATAAAGTAGTAAATCTTATTTCGCCAGAAATTCAGCAGTTGTTTGGCGGAGCCTGGCTGCTTGCGCCGCAGGCTCCTACCATGTGGATGGATGACGGAACCGGGGAATATACGAAGGATGGGTCATCCATGTATGTGGAGCCGTTGGAACGGCTGATTGCGGGCTATATTGATGCTCATGAGGAGATTGACCGGGAAAGGATATATCTTGGCGGTGATTCCAACGGAGGTTTTATGGCAATGAAAATGCTGCTGCGCAATCCTGACAGGTATGCTGCGGTCTTTCCTGTGTGTGAAGCCTTGCCGGATGCGGCCATGTCAGAGGAAGATATAGCAGGGATTGCGGGGAAGCCCATCTGGTTTACTCATGCCAAGGACGACCCGGTGGTGCCGCCGGAGCATTATGTAATACCTACTTACCGGAGACTGCTTGCGGCCGGAGGAAAAAATGTTCATCTTACGCTATGGGAGCATGTGACGGATCGGACGGGCAGGTATTTTAACGAAGACGGAACACCTTATACTTATATCGGCCATTGGTCATGGATACCTATGCTGAATAATCAGTGCAGGTTGGATTTTGACCGGCAGCCGGTAGTTTGGGAAGGGAAAGAGGTTACGATATTGGAATGGCTGGCGGCTCAGAGACTGACATCGGCATAAGCATCAGGGAAAGGAGTATCATAAAGAATGGCAGCGATAAAAGGCGTGATTTTTGATCTTGACGGCGTAATCTGCTTTACGGATAATTTTCATTATCGGGCGTGGAAAGCGATTGCCGACAGGGAACATATTTATTTTGATGAAAAGATTAATAACCGGCTGAGAGGAGTCAGCAGGATGGAAAGCTTGGATATCATACTGGAAAAGGCGGAACGTATTTATAGCGGGGAAGAGAAGGAAAGGCTGGCAGAAGAAAAAAACGAGATTTATAAAGGGCTGCTTTCCGAAATGTCGAGGGAGGATTTGAGCAGTGCGGTGAAAAGCACCTTGTATGGGCTGCGAGGTAAAGGGTATCTGCTGGCAGTCGGCTCATCCAGCAAGAACACGAAACAGATTTTGGAGCGGATAGGGCTGGGGGATTTTTTTGATGCGGTGAGCGACGGAACTAATATTGCCCGTTCCAAGCCGGATCCCGAGGTGTTTATAAAGGCGGCACAGATGTTGGGGCTGGAGCCGGAAGAATGTGTTGTGGTGGAAGATGCAGAGGCGGGCATTCGTGCGGCACATGACGGCGGGTTCGTGAGCGCGGGGATTGGGGAGGCCGCCCGAAGCCCGCTGACAGACCATCCCCTTGGCACTATCCGTGAGTTGATGGAGTGGCTTTTGTAAGCTTACTGCTATATGCCGGTTTGTGGGTGAATAGACATGATTTTAAGATATGCACTGGGCTTCCGGGATTTTCCTGCGAAGTTCAGTGCATATTAACATAAACTTTTACATCCCATTCCGAACTATGTCTACGTCAGAAAAAAGTGCCGTATAGGGAACACCCCATACGGCATCACGAGCGGCATTACTGACAAACAGCCCTGTTTTCATACTATGATACTTCAATAATCCGGATTGCCATATATTGGTGACCGGGCATTTTTATTTTGGTCATACCGCTATGTACACCGGCATCGGTAATTGTCATTTCCCAGGTATCAATGATATCCACCTGAAAATTACGTCCTTCCGGTAAAAAGAGCTCCCGGCAGGCAGGCTGCATAATTCCCAGATAATGGATTTCATAGCCGCTGGTCTGTAAGGTAAAAGGCGGCTTGAAGCCCTCTGTTTTTTCATATTTCTGGTTTGCGGCGATTCCTACCGTCTCGTCAAAGATGCCCTGTCCTTCTTTGACGTATCCGCCCGGAACTTCTTTTAAGATATCCAAAAGGAAACGGAGCCGTGGGACGCTTTCTCCTTTCAGAGGTCCGCCGTGGGACCACCAGAGAATCTCATCTTCGGCAAGGAAGGTTTCCCCATGCCCGCAGTAGCCGCCCCGCAGCATTCCTTCCCAAAATCTGCGGACAAGTTCCTGTCCGGTAATATTGCCCCAGCCCAGTTCCAGATTGCCTTCATAGCAGATTTCGTCCCAGACTATGGGCTTGCCGTATTTTTCCATATATATGCCGGTATCCTCCGTAGTCCGGTAAAAATCGGTGCGCTGTAGGGAGCAGTGGGTAATCCATGGCCTGCTGTGGTCATAAAAGTCACCGCAATTGTGGATGGAACGAAGATGCTGATAGGGGTCTTTTTTCTGAATCAGTTCCCCGTAACGCTCCCAATCCTCAATGGATTTTGTCCGAATCAGGTCGTATTCGTTTGCCAGCGACCACCAAACATTGCGGTATGCTCCGTAGCGGGCAACAACATAGCGGAGGTAATTGTCACAGCTTGCCGCATCCATCAAGATATTTCCCCACCGGTCGTAGGGATGCATAAGGATGATATCCGCTTCGATGCCCATATCCCGCAGCTGCCGAATCCGTTCATCATAACGGCGGAAGTGTGCCGGATTGGGACGTGTGTAGTCAAAGTCAAGTTCCGGTTCCGCATGCGGCATTCCGGGGAAGTGAACCTGCTCTTTTTGATTGAGTTCAATAAGGGAAGGATCCAGTCCCTCGCCGTGCCCGCGCTCAAAGGGATGGGTCAGCGGTTCTTTGGTATTGTATAGGTAAAATTTAGGGAAAAAGCAGAAGCGGATTTTGTTAAACGGGCTGTTTTTTAAGGTTTCCAGAGTCTGCTCCTGTAATTCTAAGGTTTGGTTTGCCCAGGCATAGCAGGTGGTTCCTATGGAATAGTAGCAGCTGCCGTCTTCATAACGGAGCCGGACTTGATCTGCCACACGCACGGGTCCATGATTGTTTTCACCGGCCGGGACAGCCGTAAAACTTCCCGCAAGCTGTTCTTTTTCGGTCAGTTCGTTTTGAAAAGTTCCTTCAATTTGGTAATGATATATGCCTTCATAGGACGGCATGAAACGGATACGGTAGATACCTTCGCCGTCATAGAAGCCTTCCGTTGCTTTTTCTTCGTTTTCTCCTGTAAAGGTGGCAGTGACGGTATAATCCGTAAACGGATTGCCGTCGCTTCTGCCGTGCAAACTGATTTCAAATATGTCCCATCTTTCTATTGTCTGCATAATTATCATCTTTCTCCTTTCTGGAGCGTGTTTGAAAAAAATGAAAGAACCGTAGCGGGCTGCGTTGACTGAATTTGGGTCAAAAATCACGCAGAGTGGCGAAACGATATATCGTTTTACAGATGGAAGGAATGATTTTTCAAACACGCTTTGGTATATCACGTTTTGCCAATCACTGTCCGGATGGCTTCCTTCCAGTCGTTGCGCTTCTTTTCCCGTACGGAGAGCGGCATATCCGGTTGATACTCGCGATATGAAATATTCTGAAATACTGTTTCCTTATCGTAGATTCCTGCGGTAATTCCTGCCAGATAGGCTACGCCGATGGCGGACAGTTCTTCCGCATCGGGAACAAGAATGCCGCATCCGGCCATATCGGACTGGAACTGCATCAGGTAAGGATTGCCGGTAGGCCCTCCGTCCGCGCGGAGGACTTTGATGCCGGCTCCGAAGTCCGGTACCATTGCTTCAAATACGTCGGTTACCTGCTGGGCAATGCTTTCTACCGCGGCTTTGGCAAATTCGGCTTTTTTGGTAGTCCGGCTCATGCCGAGAACCGCAGCCTTTGCGGCATCATTCCAGTACGGGGCGGAAAGGCCGGTGAAAGCCGGCACAAATATAGTGGAATCCTCCGGGTTTGCCTGTAAGCACAGTTCATTTACTTCTTTGGCGGAACGGATCAGTCCAAGGTCATCCTTGAGCCAACTGACTACGGCACCGGTATAATTGATATTGCCTTCCAGCACATAGTTCGGCACGCCGTCGATGCGCCATGCCAGTGAGGAAGCCAGTCCGTGCCGGCTTGTTATTTTCCGTTTTCCGGTGTTCAGCATCATGGAAGAACCTGTGCCATAGGTAGTCTTCATCATGCCGCTCTCATGGCAGCACTGTCCGTACAGGGCTCCGTGAGAATCTCCCATTACGCAGCGGATAGGGACTTTATGGTCAAGGACACCTTCGAAATCCGTTTCCCCGAAATTACCGTTGCTGTCCATGATTTCGGGAAGTGTTTCTGCCGGTATGCGGAAAAGAGTGCAAAGTTCCTGGCTCCAGTTAATGGTGTCCAAATCCATAAGCTGTGTCCGGGAGGCATTGGAGGCATCCGTTGCAAATACTTTTCCGCCCGTGAGACGGTATACTAAATAGCTGTCTACCGTTCCCATATGCAATTCTTTACTGTCTATGCCCATGCAGTCATTTTCTAAAAGCCAGCGCATTTTGGCCGCAGGGAAAAAGGGGGAAAGCGGCAGGCAGGTAATCCGGCGCACGGTTTCTGCCTCTGCTTCCATCTGCTTCACAATGTTTGCCGCCCGTCCGCATTGCCATACAATGGCAGGGCAGAAAGGCTTTCCGGAGGAACCGAAAGCAACGGTGGTTTCCCGTTGATTGCTGATGCCCACGGCTGCAATCTCTTTGGAATGGATATCGGTCCGGGCTAAGAGTTCCTTTAGCCCGGAGATAATGTTGTCATATATTTCATCCATATCATGGGATACCCAGCCCAATTCATTGATAATCTGGCGGTGGGGGCGGTCCACCCGTGTAACCACCCTTCCGTTTTGATCAAAAAGCAGCATTTTTGTGCCTTGGGTGCTTTGATCGATGCTTACTATATATTTTTTATCTGCCATATCAGTAGTTCTCCTTGGCTGTTTTGGCGATTCCGTCCGCATTCAGGCCATAATAATCGAATACTGCCTGAGATTTGCCTGTAATTACCGGTTCGTCAGGCAGCGACAGATTTACTGTCTTGCGCGGGCATTGCTGCCCGATAATCTGGCTTACCATGGAACCAAGGCCACCGAAGGGGGAATGTTCTTCCACGGTCAGGATTAGTTTGGAGCGCAGTGCACACTGAATGACGGCTTCCTTATCCAGAGGCTTTACGCAGTACATATCCAAAACGGCTGTATGAAGCCCCTCTCCGGCAAGCAGCCGTGCGGCCAAAACGGATGGGCGTGTCATTTCCCCACAGGCGACAATGGTTATCAGGTCCGAAGGAAGCGTTTCCCAGTCCGTCCGGGAAGAAGGAAGAGCTTCGGCGGCATTGCCGTCAAGGATTACGGTAGCCTGATCCATAACGAAGGGACAGTTTTCGGGATAAATATCCTCTACCGGATTTCTCCCTACACGGATATAGGCCGGTTTTTGATCCTGAAGCAGGGCAGCTATCAGTTCTGCGGTCTGGAAACGGTCACTGGGAAGGTAGACACGCATGTTGGGAATGGACGACATGGCTGCAATATCCTGTGCGGAGTGATGGCTCATGCCAAGCTCTCCATAGCTGACACCGCCGCTGATGCCTACCAGCGTCACATTGGTATTGGAGTATGCCACATCCACTTTCGCCTGTTCGTAGCTGCGGGTGGAGAGAAAGCTGGCAGGGGAAAAGCAGAAAGGTTTTTTGCCGCATTTTGCCATTCCGGCAGAAATGCTGACCAGATTCTGTTCTGCAATCCCTACTTCCACCGACTGCTCCGGGAAACGTTGGAAAAAAGGAGCCATGGAAGCGGAGCCTCTGGAATCGCTGCAGAGCACGACGATATCTCTGTCCGTCTCCGCCTTTTCTAATAAAACATCACAGATTGCTTTTCTGTTTGGAATTTTATTCATCATATTCCTCCTCGTATGATAAGTTGCTGTAAATTTCGGTCAATTATTGTTCCTGACAGGATTGCCGGCGCAGCAGTTCTGCCCGGATGGTTTCGTATTCCTCTTCGGTGGGCACATGGTGATGCCAAGAGGCTTTATTTTCCATGATGTCTCCTCCGCCGAATCCCTTGACAGTATTGGCAATGATGCATGTGGGGCGGTCGGTGACATTCTTTGCCTCATCAAATGCATGGTTCATGAGGTCAATGTCATTGCCGTCCGTCACGATGACATGCCAATTGAAGCTTTCAATGCGGTTTTTCAGGCTTTCATGACTCATGACTTCTTCCGTTGACCCGGATATCTGCAGCCGGTTTCTGTCTATGACGGCGCAGAGATTGGAAAGTTTATAGTGCCCGCCGGCCATAAAACCTTCCCAGACAGAACCTTCTGCCAGTTCGCCGTCTCCCATGACTGTATAGACGCGGTTCTTTCTTCCGTCCATGCGGCAGGCCAATGCCATGCCGACGCAGACCGGAAGACCGTGCCCCAAGGAGCCGGAGTTCATTTCAATGCCGGGAAGCTTATTGTTGGGGTGTCCGATAAATTTAGAGCCGAAGGAGGAAAATTCATTGACGACCTGTTCCGTCGGGAAAAATCCCTTGTCGGCCAGCACCGCATAATAAGCTTCCACGGAATGTCCTTTGCTCATGACGAATAAATCCCGATTAGGGTCATCCATATTTTCCGGGCCGATATTCATTTGGCAGTGGTATAGTGCCACCAAGATGTCCATGACGCTGAAATCGCCGCCGATATGCCCGCCTCCGGATTTCATAATCATATCAAGGACGACTTGGCGCAGTTCAAAGGATTTTGCTTTCAGATTTGTCATTTTATTCACCTCTTATATATGCTTTTACTTCTTCATCATTGTTGTCGTATAAATCCGGCCTAATGCCTATATATTTGCATGCCTCGTACAATACCGGCACTACATCTTTATGAATGCCTACGCAGTGGTGGATATAGGGGCCTTCCACTATTTTGGCTTCCAGACGTTTCAGATTTTCCACCTCCACCCATACATAGGTTCCTTTGGTATAAGGTCCGTCTATGCCTTTTGCTTTGCCCAACAGCAGGGAATACTCTCCGTTGTCTCCGTCGAAACGGCAGAGTGTCATGTCGCCGTGTTTTGCTTCCGCTTCCACGGCACCCGGATGGTCAAAAGCAAGAGGGTAGCCGATGGAAGGCTTGCAGCCGGCGCAGCTGACAGGCCAAGGGCCGCAGTGCTGCAGCAATTCACCGTTTTCATTGTCCGGATGGCGTACGGTCCAGTCGGCAAAGAAGGTCCTGGCTTCGTCCATGCCTGCTGCTTCACAGAGAATTGCCGTGACTGCACCATGAATGTCGGTTTCGCATACTACGGGGAAGCCTTCTTCGTTCAGCAGGCTGTTGGCTGCGCAGGGCATGATGCCGATTTCACCCTGCAGTGCATTCCAGCATTGGATGGCGGCGGCATTGCAGCCGTACCGGTCTGCCAGCCGGCGTATTGCGACTTTCAGTGCCGCTACGTTTTCCAGTTCCGTTTCTTTGATTTTGATGTCAAAATGTTCCCGGCAATATGCTATGACATCGGAAACTTCCGTTCCTTCCTCTTTGGCTTTTTTCATTTCGGCGGTCAGTTCCGCCAGCGGTACCGGGGCAAGCTGAATATTGAATCTTTCCAGCAATTCCCCTTCGTTGCACATGGTGGACCAGAAGTCAAAGGGGCGGGGACCAATCTGAAGGATGCGTGTGCGGCGGAATGCCTTTACTACATTGCATACGGCTAAGAAATTCCGGATGCCCCGTTCAAATTCCGGATCCTCCAGCCGGCAGTTACACAGATAGGTAAAAGGAATACGGAATCTGCGGAGTACTTTTCCTGTAGCAAAAAGCCCGCATTGACTGTCACGCAGGCGGATTCCGTTTTCGTCCGGACGTTCGTCCCGGGGACCCCAGAGAAGAACCGGTACGTTTAAGCTTTTGGCAAGACGTGCCACTTCATATTCGGTTCCGAAGTTGCCGTGGGGGAAGAAAAGGCCGTCCACTCCGTTTTCCCTGAACTTTGCCTCAATCCGGATTCTGTCCGCATCGTCGTGCAGAAGCCCGTCCTCTGATATGTCGTCGATATCTACAAATTCCACATTCAGTTCACTTAATTTTTTCCTTGTTAAGTCCGCATACTTTACGGCATCCGGAGCCGAAAAAATGCTTCTTCTTGTAGGTGCTAACCCGATTTTTATTTTTGCCACCCTGTTACCCTCCTTGTTTTGCAGTTTCTGCAGACTTATGTCTCACCGGTTTCTTTTTCTGTTGTTTTTTATGTAAGGAACTAACTGTTCCTAAGGTGAGTGTCCTATTGTCTGCCAAATAGTTTCTGATTTGAATTATAGAAGAAAAGAAACTTAACTTCATTAATTAATTAAGTATAAATAACTAAATTATTCACTTAAGAATTGCAAAATACGGATATGTCGTGCATAATGTAAGAAGCAGATGCGGAATGCTATAGGACAGCGGGGCAAAAAGGAACGGAGGGACGCAGATGGGGATAACGGCGAAAGAATTGGCAAAGAAGATGGCGCTTTCGGAAGCGGCGGTTTCCATGGCTCTGAACGGAAAGCCGGGCGTGAGCACGGAAACACGCCGTCAGGTATTGGAGACGGCGGAAAAATACGGATATGATTTTACGAAAATATCCGGCAGGAATAAAGGGACGAAAACCATTTGCTTCGCTCTGTACCGGAAGCACGGCGCGGTGGTGGCGGATACGCCTTTTTTTTCAGAACTGTCAGAAGGGATTCAGAAGACCTGCAAGGACGAGGGATATAAATTAAATATTATATATTTGTACGGAGACGATACATTGGAACATCAGGTGGAGGACATCCGCTATTCGGACTGTGCCGGTTTAATTTTATTGGGGACGGAAATGGCGGCAGAGGATTTTGCGCCGTTTGCGCATTTCAATATTCCGGTGGTGCTTTTGGATGTTTATCTGCCGGATGCTAAAAGGGACTGTGTGCTGATTAATAATATACAGGGGGCATACCAGGCTACGGATCATTTGATTACCTGCACACAGAAGCAGCCGGGATACTTGAAATCTTCCTATTCGATCAGTAATTTTGAGGAGAGGGCAGACGGTTTTTATAAAGCGGTCCGTACCCATGGCATGTCGCCCTCTAAATGTATTGTCCATAAGCTTGCGCCGTCTATCGAGGGGGCTATGGCAGATATGCTGGCATGGATTCAGGGGGGAGGGGAATTGGCATCTTGTTATTTTGCAGATAATGACCTGATTGCAATCGGCGCAATGAAAGCTTTGCAGAAGTCAGGGTACCGTATTCCTCGGGATATTGCCATTATTGGTTTTGATAATCTTCCCATGGGTGATTATTTGGAACCGTCTCTCACGACAATTCATGTGCCGAAGCAGTATATGGGGGAGATGGCAGCCAGACGGCTTATGGATGTGCTGGGTGCGAAAAGGTTTGTGCCGGTCAAGCTGGAAATCAGCACGAATCTGGTGCGCAGGAGGTCGGTCAGCCCTTAGGGCATTTGGCGGTTCTGCTTTCGGCTTATCTGTCCTGACGGGAAAGAACATATATTCGCGAATGTTCTTGCTTTTCGAACGGACGGATAGTATAATTAGGGAAAAATCAGGTGTAAATCATTTCTCAGGAGAGACAGGATGAAACAAGTACATTTAAGGGCAGAGACAGAACATAGACAATTCACATTTATAGATTTGTTTGCCGGAATAGGGGGAATGAGAATTGCTTTTGAGAGAGCCGGCGGGCATTGCGTTTATTCCAGTGAGTGGAATAAATACAGCCAACAGACTTATTTCGCTAATTTTGGGGAACAGCCGGAAGGGGATATTACTCAGGTGCCGGCTGCATTAATACCGGCTCATGATATTTTAGTCGCAGGATTTCCCTGCCAACCGTTTTCAATTGCCGGAGTTTCCAAAAAAAATAGTCTTGGAAGGGCTACAGGTTTTGAGGATAAAACGCAAGGGACTCTTTTTTTTGATGTCTGCCGCATTTTGAAAGAAAAAAGGCCAAAGGCATTTATGTTGGAAAATGTGAAAAATCTGTGCAGCCATGACAAAGGAAGGACTTTTAAAGTAATACTGGAATCGCTGAAAGAATTAAATTACATTGTATTTCATGCCGTGTTGGATGGGCAGGATTATGTTCCGCAGCACCGGGAGCGTATTTTGCTTGTGGGTTTTGACTGCAAAAGGTATGGGAAAAATATAGGTTTTGATTTTGAACTGACACCCAAATTGCCGAAGCCGGTAATTCGGGATATTTTGGAAGTAAATGTTGATGCAAAGTATACATTATCGGATAAGCTTTGGACATATTTACAGAATTATGCGGCAAAGCATAAAGCGGCAGGTAACGGATTCGGGTATGGTATTGCGCCACTGGACGGCGTATCAAGGACAATCAGTGCAAGGTATTATAAAGACGGTTCGGAAATACTGATTGAACAGGAAGGAAAGAATCCGAGAAGACTTACTCCGCGCGAGTGTGCGCGGCTACAGGGGTTTCCGGACAGCTTTAAAATCCCGGTATCCGATACACAGGCATATAAACAGTTCGGAAATTCTGTGGTGGTGCCGTTGATGGAGAACGTAGCCGAACTGATAATTAAGAAGTTGGATAATATGGAAGAAGTGAATTCCCTTGAAAGAAAGGATATGCAAAGGGCGGTGATATAGGTGAGTATGGGATTTGCCGGACAGGCTGTAAAATCGGTTTTGAACAGTGAAAAGGGATTTTGTAAGTTTCTTTCAGCCAATGATGCAGGATTAACCGGCAGTCATCAGTCAGGAATACTAATCTCTAAGGCGGCGGCAGAAATAATGTTTACAAAACAGGAACTTGCCATGGGCAGCATAGCTAAAAAGACGGTAAAGATTCGGTGGCAGGAAGACTTTGTGACAGAAAGCTGCTTTACATATTACGAAAGTAAAAATGAATTGAGGATTACGCGCTTTGGGAGAGGATTTCCTTTCCTGAAGCCGGAACAAACCGGTGCGTTGTTTGTCTTTGCAAAGCATTCCGATACTGATTTCAGTGGGTATTTTTTGGATACTGATGAAGAAATAGAAGAATTTTTGGATGCATTCGGTATCAGCCCGACGGAAACGAACCGTCTGATTAATGCAGATAAAATGTCACCGGAGACTCAGGAAAAGTTGGCCATTCAGGAATTTATAGGAAAGCTGGATACGGATTTTCCGGCATCAGATGTGATGTCGGCAGCTGCCAGAATGATTGAGGAAAAAGTGTACCGTCATAAAGGTGATGCTATTACGAATCCTGATAAAAAAATTATCAGTTGGACAAATATGGAGTATGCACTTTTCCGGGCAGTAGAATACGCGAGATATGGGGAAATCATTGCCAAAGGATTTCAGTCTGTGGAGGAATTTGTCAAGGTTGCCAATATGGTATTGAACAGAAGGAAAAGCCGTGCGGGAAAAAGTTTGGAACATCATTTGGCAGCGATATTTGACAGAAATGAAATACGGTATTCTTCGCAGGCTGTGACAGAGGGGAATAAAAAACCGGATTTTCTGTTCCCGTCAATAGAGGCATACCATGATGATGCATTTCCGGCAAGCGGCATTATATCTTTGGCGGCAAAGACAACTTGCAAGGATCGGTGGCGGCAGGTACTGAATGAGGCGAATCGCTTAAGAGATAAACCCAAATATCTTTGTACCCTCCAGCAAGGAATATCCGGGGCGCAGATGGATGAGATGCAGGCCGAAAATATTATATTGGTTGTGCCGAAGCCCTATATAGAGACATACCCGAAAGACCGTAGGGATAGGATATGGACTTTATTTCAGTTTGTCCAATATGTAAAAATGATGGAAGAAAAGCTATATATTTAAATAAACCACACAAAACCCAATGACATTCCGCCAAACCGCAGCTTGCGCTTACTTGGCGGAATGTCATTGGGTTTTTGCCTGGCTATTTATGCCGGATTCTTAAAAGTGCAGATGGATTATGGTTTTTCTTTGGCCCATTCTATGGCAATGCCGGTAGTGTTGGGACCTACATGGGAAGAGACGATTAAATTCAGTTCTGCCTCACACTGACCGGTGACATAGGACTGCAGCTTATGAAACATTTCCGGATTCCCGACATAGATAGTTCCCAATTGCGCTGTTTCGCCGCGGCTTACGATATTTTGAATATCCCGTAAGGCTGCATTTAGCCCTCTGCATTTTTTGTATGGTTCAATACGGCCTCCGCGCATGGTAAGTATCAGCTTTATATTCAGCATATCCCCGATTTTCCCTACTGCCGGGGACACGCGTCCTCCCTGCACTAAATATTTGAAGTCGTCTACTACAAAATAGATATCGATAAGGCTGACACGCCTTCGGATTTCGGCAGCGGTTTCGGATAGGCTGCTTCCCTGCTGTTTCATTTTCAGGGCATCCATACATAAGAATCCGCTTCCCAGCGTAGCACTTAAGGAGTCAATGATTTCAATATGGCATTCCGGATAGGTTTCTTTCAGCTGTTCGGCTTCCATACGAATCGTATTATATGAGCCGCTTAAGCCGGAAGAGACGGTAATGCAGAGAATGTCGCTGCCGGCCTGCACGGCATTTTCAAACCGTTCATGCACTAAGAAAGGATTGACACCGGAAGTATATGCTCTCTGTCCGCTCAACTGCCGGAAAAATTCTTCTCTGGATAAGACTTGTTCATGCCCATATATTGTATTTTCATCAAAGTAGTAATATTGAGGCAGAAGATAAATGTCTTTCTCATATTGTTTCGGTACATCTACGTCACCGTCTGTAAAAATAATAAATTCTCTCATAAGCCATACCTTTATCGTGATTTCTTTGCCTTTGCATATAGTATACCTTTTCGGCATTGTTTTTTATTCTTATTCTACCACCATTATCCCCAATTTCAAGAGTATTTTGTATGTTGCCGTTTATTCCCGATGTTATTCCGGAAGCGGGCTGCGGTTCTTGCTTTTTACCGGGGGCTGTGGTGATATGCTTCAGGGAATCTGAGGGAGGGCAGATTTTAAAAGCCGGCGGTTACGGCATGAATGATGCGGGCATAAAAAATGCCCGCCGTCCGGAACGGCAGAGATTCTGCCGGTTCGGCGGCGGGCGGAGGGAGAGCAGCAACTGTTATTCAATGGTGATATACTTCTTTTCTTCGATAGCCGGTTTCTGTTCTATCTTCGGGATAAAAAGTTTCAGTATTCCGTGCTTGAACTCGCCTTTCACATCTTCCTGGCCAATTTCTTCGCCAATGTAAAAACTTCTTTGGCAAGTGCCGGAATAGCGTTCCCGGCGGATATATTTCCCGTTTTCCTTTTCGTCCCCGGATTCCTTTGAGGCACTGATAGTAAGATAGCCGTTTTCGAGGGAGACTTTCACATCCTCTTTCTTAAAGCCGGGGAGGTCCATTTCCAGTTCATAGCCGCTGTCGCTTTCTTTCACATCGGTTTTCATCAGGTTCTTTTCCCTGTGCCCGTAAAGCTTTTTCTCCATTTTTCTGTAGTCTTTGTCGTCGTAAAACGGGAATCCAAAAAAGTCGTCAAACATATCTTTTCCTAAAATGCTGGGTACTAACATAATTCATTCCTCCTGTCTGTGTTCTGCATTAACCTTCAATTGCAATATATTTTTTCTGTTCCACTGCCGCTGAGGGGTCTTTTTTGGGTATCAGCAGCTTTAATGTGCCGTCCTCAAATTTGGCTTTTATGTCTTCCTGTGTCATCTGCTCGCCTACATAAAAGCTTCTGCTGTAAGAACCGTAATGGCGTTCCCTGCGGATATAATTGCTGCCGGAATCCTTTTGCTCATTGCTGCTGCCGGAAGTAGCCTGAATGGTCAAGTAACCGTCTTTCAGTTCTGCTTTCACATCTTCTTTCTTTATTCCGGGCATATCCATTGTCAGCAGGTAGCCCTGTTCATTCTCCTGGATATCGGTACTCATCAGGCCGGCGTCCTGATAAGGGCTGCTGAAAGTATTCTCAAAAAAGTTATCAAAAAAGGTTTCTCCAAAGATAGTGGGCATCAACATATGTCATTCCTCCTTTATTATTTGCATGTCTCTGATTTTTATCCCCTTTTGCTTGTTCTAGATGTAATATAACATACAAATTAGCACTCGTCAATAGGGAGTGCTAATAAAAATGTGAAAAATATGTGAACAGACCGCGGGGCTGTTCAAAAAAAAGACACTTAGTCTGTGCTAAGTGTCTGATTGAGAATACAGCTTGTATCTTCTATAGAAGCGGCGCTACCGCTTTCATTAAACGGCCGGTCAGCTTAACTCCCAGCTTTTCTTTACGGGCAGTTTCCAAGGAAACCTGGCGGCAGTTAGCCAGTGTGGACTGAAAGTCAGCTTCGATATCGGGGATGCAGTCGGTGCCGTATAAATAAGTAGCACATTCAAAATGGTGGTATAAGCTGCGGTAATCCAAGTTGATGGTTCCTACTACGGCTTCCTTGGAATCGCAGACAAATACTTTTGCATGGACAAACCCCGGCGTATATTCATATATTTTCACCCCTGATTCCAGAAGCGAGGCATAATGTGTCTTGGCCAGTGCATAGGGAACGGCTTTATCGGGGATGCCGGGCAGCAGCAATATTACCTCTACGCCCCGTTCGGCGGCAAATTTCAGTGCGGTTTCCATCTCGCCGTCCAAGATCAAGTAAGGAGACATAATATGTACATACTCCAAAGCACGGTTCAGTATGTCCATGTAGACCCGTTCACCCAGCCGGTCGTCATCCAAAGGACAGTCGCCATAGGGGATGACATATCCTTTGGCATTTTCGGCGGGGTAAGCGGGATAGGAAAGAAAGTGTGAATATTCGTGCTCTTTTTCTTCAATGCCCCACATCTGCAGAAACATCAGAGTAAAGCTTTTTACCGCTTCGCCCTTCAGCATGACGGCAGTATCTTTCCAATGGCCGAATTTCGGCTTTTGGTTAATATATTCGTCTGCCAGGTTCACTCCGCCGTTAAAGGCGGTGTGACCGTCAATGACCAGTATTTTCCTATGATCCCTATAGTTATAGTGCGTGGATATAAACGGGGTTACGGGTGCAAATACTTTGCACTTGATGCCCAATGTTTTTAGGCGTTTGGGATAATCATGAGGAAGTAAGGCAAACTCGCAGGCTCCGTCATACATTACGCGGACGTCCACTCCTTCTGCCGCTTTTTTGGCCAGAATCTCAAGAACCCGGCCCCACATGAGTCCTTCGTCCACAATAAAGTATTCCATAAAAATAAAGTGTTCTGCCAGTTCAAGCTGTTTCAGCATTTCCGTGAATTTATTTTCCCCTAGGGGGAAATAAGTGACGGATGTTTTGTCATAAACAGGATGACAGCCGCTCCGGTGCATATAATGTGCAAGGGAAGCCGCTCCTCTGTCATCTTTGGCCAGCCGTTCCATGACAGTCTGCGACTGGGGAATATGTTCTTTTGTATCCGTAAGAATTTCATTCATACGCTTTTTCAAGGCTCTGTGGCCGATGTCGCTTTTAGTATATAAAAATAGAAGTACGCCGAATACGGGCAGCAGCATGATGGTAATCAGCCAAGTGATTTTTGCGGTAGGATTGAGTTTGCTGTTCAGCAGGCAGACCACTATGATGAAGGTAAGCAGTACGGCCCCGCCCCAGACGTGGGGGAGGAACTCTTCAAACCATTGGAAAATACTGAGCAGGATGAGAACCTGTATAATCAGTAAAAGCAAAATCAGCCCGAACCGGCTGAATATGGCGTGGATAATTCCTTTCTGCCCTTTTTTTAAGAGGTTCAGGCCTTTATTTTTATAATCAATCGGCATATTTTTTCTCCTTTGCAATAAGTGATGTAGGCAGTACGCAATGCACATGGCATGCAAGGTATGCAATATGTATTGCATGCTATATGTAATATGCAATGCATGTAATATGTAATGCATGTGATATGTAGGGATGTTTCCTGTTGTGTAAAAGCTGTGTGTAGTATTTTAGCCGTACACGGCTGAAATGTTTTATAGTACATTTTACCTTATATTTTGTAGTTGTCAATATGCCGTTTTTTATTTCCGCAAGGCAGTGCCAAAGCCAAATATTCAATTGTTTTCCGGCATAGGTGAAAGAAATATGTTTCCGAAGAGAAGAGGGTTGACAAGCGAGAGAATGAGTATTATTGTATTAGATGAATGATACATGCAGGGGATATTCAGAAAAAAGTAAGGGAAGGAACAGAGTGCGGGAGGATAAAGAAATGTTGGAAATTCAAGGGCTGACGAAAGCGTATGGGAAATATAAGGCGGCGGATGGGGTAAGCTTTGCCGTAGGAAACGGTGAAATAGGAATTCTGCTGGGGCCTAACGGTGCCGGAAAATCCACGGTCATTAAGAGCATTGCGGGTCTTTTGCGGTATCAGGGAAGGATTTCGGTAAAAGGGCTGGATGCCAGGAGCATAGGGGCAAAGAAAGCATTTGCCTATGTGCCGGAACTCCCGGTGATGTATGAAGCACTGACGGTAAGGGAACATATTGACTTCATTGTTCATGCGTATCATCTGCAGGTGACGGAAGATGAGATACGGCAACTTCTGGGGCGTTTTGAACTATTGGATAAGCAGGATAAGCTGGGAAATGAACTTTCCAAAGGAATGATGCAGAAAGTAAGCATCTGTTGTGCGCTTATCATACACCCGGATGTGATTTTGCTGGATGAGCCTATGGTAGGGCTGGACCCGGCGGCAATTAAGGAACTGAAGCAAGTGATTTTGGAACTGAAAGAGGAAGGCGCAACGATATTGATCAGTACTCACATGCTGGAGATGGTGAAGGAATTGTGGGATATTATGTTTGTGCTGGACAAGGGGCATGTCATTGCTTCTTATCGGAAGAGTGATGTAAAAGAAGAAGATTTGGAAGAACTGTTTTTCCATGTTACGGATGCGGAACATGAAAAAGAGGAAGAGTGAAGGGAGCGAGGGATTTCCTATGGGGGCAAAATTTGCAGATTATGCAACATTTTCATTTCTTTATAAAAAGATATTAAAAAATAGGGTAAAGAAGGCTCTGCATAAGCCGGTGACCTATGTTTATCTGGTAATTGCAGTTTTATATTTTGTTATGATTTTTGGCTCTTTTAAACTTACATTTGAAGCAATGTTTGCAGAACGGGGGATTGACAGTGCATCGGCCTTGACTGTTGTTCTCACTGTCCTTACGTTTTTTCTGGTTCCGTCCAATCTGATTTCCTACGGAAAAAGAAAAGGTCTGGTGTTTCGGCAGTCGGATATACATTTCCTGTTTCCGGCACCGGTGAATCCGAAAGGGGTGCTTCTGTATGCTCATGTAAAAACGGTTTTACTGGGTCTGCTTACCTATTTCATTCTTTCGATAGGCGGCGTGTTTTGGTTTCGTATGCCTATCTGGAAAATGTTTGTTTTTTTTATGATTTCCTGTGTGGCGGAAAATGTATTGGAAGCTTCTATGATGATAATTTGCTATGGGAATGAGAGGTTAAACCGGCGGCAGATGCTGCTTCTTCAGATTTTAATTTATGCGGTGATGGGAATTTTTGTGCTGCTTGGCATTGCGGTATATATGAGGGAGGGTGCAGGCCTCCGCGCGGTAGTAGATTATCTGCATTCCCCGGCAATTCAGTTGGTTCCTGTGGTCGGATGGTTTATCGCTTTGATTCATCTGCTGTTTATGGGACCGACAACCGTGAATATCATAGGAGCGGTATTATATTTTGCCGCAGTGGCCGTATTTTTCCTGATAGCGGTCAAGATGAAATGTACCGGGGAATATTATGAAGATGCCATAAAATTTGCGGAGGATTATGAGGAGGCAAGGCAGAAAGGAAAGAAGGGGGAAGTAGCTATTGCCGGCTGGAAAAAGAAATACGGGAAAGCCACCGTTTCTTATAAAGGAAGTTATGCAAAGGCATTGTTTTACCGGCAGCTTTTGGAATATAAGAAAAACCGGTTTTTTATCTTTGGCTTTTATACTTTGCTTTGCCTTTGTGTAGGCATAGGGCTGGCTATAGTAGGGAAACGGGGAGATATGGGGGAAATGGCACCATTTGTCATTCTCGGCACTATGGCGTACCTTACTTTTATATTTGCCGCCTATTCAGGGAAATGGGGGAAAGAACTGGCGAAGCCATATACTTACCTTATTCCCGACAGTGCATTCCGGAAGCTGTGGTATGCCACACTGATGGAGCATTTCAGGGCGTTGGCAGACGGCTGCCTGCTGACACTCCCCGCAGGCTTGGCGGTAGGGCTGCCTTTTCTTCAGATTGTACTGATTATAGTGGTTTATATATGCCTTCAGGCATGTAAGCTGTATGCAGAGGTCATGGTGGAAGCTTTTCTCGGAAATATTCTGGGGGCAGTGGGGAAACAGTTCGCCAGGTTGTTTTTTGAGGGGATTGTGATTGGCTTTGGGATTTTGGGAGCCGCACTGGGGACAATTCTGTTTTCGCTGGAGGTGGGGCTGACTGTGCTGGTGCTGATGACGGCAGGCATGACGGCCGTTATGATGATTATTGCGTCGGTTAATTTTGAACGGATGGAGAGCGTGGCCTGAAGTTTGTGCGCAGGCTCACGGTTAAGAATTGATTTCCGTGTCCGTAACAGCTTTTAAGTTGACAAAATGAGTCATTCTATTTATAATGATTAAAATATGCGGAGGCTCCTCCCTATGCAGGGAGGGAGGCCGTTTTTTTGACTTTCGGAAGCTGCGGGGTATCAATGGCTGTAATAATGTTTTGGGCGGGTATCATTCATTGGCTGCTGTCCGTTGGGAAAAATAATATTTGGAAGGAGGGCGGATATGGTAAGTATAAAAGTGCCTTCGGAACCGAATTACGGGAGGAGCCGCTGAACGTATCATTTTAAGAATGTATTTGCTTCCGCCGGATAATTTCCGCCGTGCCGTTATGCCATAGATGGAGGTGCGTCGGTTGGCGGAGGGAGAAGAAAGGAAAAAGAATGAGAAGTGGATGGAAGAAAGTAGGTGCATTTTTTCTTGTGGCTGCGCTGAGCCTGAGCATGGGTAGCGCAAAAGTGTCTGCCGCAGAAAACACAGTGAATGTTAAGTTGGATGTACAATATGGACAGGTTGAGGCCAGGACAATAACGGATATGGTCAATGAGTTCCGTACGGGAAGTGAGGCATGGTATTGGAATGAGGATAATACGACCAAAACCGTGTGCAATAATCTGGGGACTTTGACTTATGATAAGACGTTGGAGCAGGCGGCTATGAAGCGGGCTGCGGAACTTGCCCTTGGCTATAGCCATACAAGGGTAAACGGGGAAAGCTGTTTTACGGCGTTTTCGGAATATGGTTATACTGGCAGGGCAAGCGGTGAGAATATTGCGGCCGGTTATGCAAGCGCACAGAGCGTATTTGTAGGGTGGCGTGAAGATGAAGACGATTATGACGGCCAAGGCCATAGAAGAAATATGCTGAATTCGAATTTTGATGCAATAGGAATGGGACATGTATATAGCAACGGAGTTCATTATTGGGCAATGGAACTGGGGAACGTGAATTCGGCAGGAGATTCGGGAGTTGACGGAAATCAGACGGTGACGATTGAAATACTTGATTCTTCCATTCAGTCGCTTTCCACGGCTCAGGAGTCTTATCAGACCGTATCCGGAAATTCCATAGACCTGCCCACGGTCAATGCGGTTGCGGCTGCGCCTTCCTTCTGGCCGGCCGGCGGAAGTGCGGCCGTTACGGTGGTGAACCCTGCTTGGTCGGTGGGTGATGCGGCCATTGCATCTGTCGCAGACGGAAAGATTGTCGGCCACTTTGCGGGAAGCACGACTCTTACTGCTTCGGTGGGAAGCGCAGCGGTAACGGTGACAATCAATGTGGTGGACAACGGCAGCGGCGGAGATACTCCCGGAGACGGCGGGAACGAAGGAAATACTCCCGGAGACGGCGGAAACGAAGGAAATCCCCCCGGGGACGGCGGAAATGAAGGAAATACTCCCGGGGACGGCGGAAATGAAGGAAATCCCCCCGGAGGCGGCGGAAATGAAGGGAATACCCCTGGGGACGGCGGAAATGAAGGAAACAATCCCGGGAACGGCGGCGATGAAGGAAGCAATTCCGGAAACGGCGGAAGCAGCAATGGCGGCAGCGGGGGATTGGGTGAGTCATCCGGAAAATCTGCGGAAAAGGAAGTTATTATAGTTCCTGTTACCAGTGTGGTAGGAGGGGTGAAGTCGGCGACCAACGGTGCATATATGGCGACTAATGTAAACGGAACTATCGTGACGACAAGTGAGTCCGCTATTGCGCAGAACTATAGTTTGGCAAATAATGAAAAGCCGTATGCAAAGTTTTCTAATTTTGATGCCAAGAAGAGTCCTTTGGCTAAGAAAACCATTGATTCTGCGGCAGCTGCGCAGGGTGCGGCTGTGGGACCTATACTTAACATAGAACTTGGAAAAATGACAGCCGGCAAGTACAGCCTGCTTCCTTCCGACGGGTCGGCCATCCGATTGGTTATAGGGATTCCGAAAAGCTTCATGCAGGCAGACAAGACCTATGCTGTCGTATGTGTGCGTGAAGGTGGGGCATATACTGTTTTGAAGGATCTTGATAAGGCTTCCGATACCGTTACCTTTGAAACCACAGGCGGTGCAGGCGTATATGCGATTATAAAATACTGATTTTAGGGCGCAGTGAAGAAATGATGTGAGGGAACGCCGCCGGCAAGCCGGCGGCGGTTTTTCTATGCACACAGGCAACGGAATTTTGGGGATAACGGATTAGGCTTATTATGAGCAGAAAATTATGAACGACTAAAGTATGCAGCTGTATTATGGGTATTGTGAGACTATGAGGCAGTAAGGAAAAATGATAAAATGGAAAAATGATAAAAAGGAAACGGATATGAAAAATAAGTTAAATACTGTATTAATTTTAGCAGCTATGGGCATATTATCCCTGACCGGCTGTCAGACCGGCGGAGACGGCAAAGAAAGCGGGCAAGAGGAGAAGGCATATATGAAAATATCGGCCGAAGAAGCAAAAGAAATTATGGACGGCACAACGGACTATCTTCTTATTGATGTTAGGGAAAAGGATGAATATGCCGAGGGACATATACAAGGAGCCCTGCTTATACCTTATGACGAAATAGAGGAAAGTGCCGAAAAAATACTCACGGATAAGCAGCAGACCATCCTTGTATACTGCCGTAGCGGCCGAAGAAGCGCCATAGCCGCACAAACCTTGTCAAGCCTTGGCTATACTGACATCAGGGATTTTGGCGGAATCATTGACTGGCCGTATGATGTAATCACGGAATAACATATTTCCGTACCAAAACCACGGAAATTAATCTTCAATCCCGCGTATCAAATCAATTTACGATTGACATTTCCCTTCCCTGCCGTTATACTAAAGAAAGTTTTAACAGATAGGAGATGAGTAGATGATAAATTATTCTTGCTAATCAGTAACTCAATATAAGCACGATAAGCCGCTGAACCGTTTTGGCCGGCATTAACTTTGAAGAGGCAGTGCATGGCATTGCCTATAAAGAGCAACATGGCTGAAGACGGACTATTTATTGTGCAGGCAGGAATAATATTATCTGATATCTTTTATATAATGCAGTCCGGAAACAGATTATGGCTGGCTGACAGCACAGAGCCATATAATGCCTTAGAGTTTCCGAGGACTGGGGTTTTATGGGTGCAGAAAATTATTTCTGTGCTTTTTTTGTGCGGATAAATTACATTAAGGCATGCCGTAATGCCGTTCGGTGACAAATTTTAATGAGGCGATGCGTCTGTCATGACCGAAGGACAAAGTGTGCATATCCGCAAAAGGCAGTTCGGCAGGGCGGCGCGGAATTGGGTCGGGAGGTATGCGTATGTCACAGATCAGTGTAAACAACTTAACTTTTTATTACGACGGAAGCTACGATAATATATTTGAAGACGTATCTTTCCAGATCGATACAGACTGGAAACTGGGGTTTATTGCCAGGAATGGGCGGGGGAAAACCACTTTTCTGAATTTGCTGATGGGAAACTATGAGTACCGGGGAAAGATAACGGCTTCGGTGGAATTTGACTATTTTCCGTTTCCTGTTTCGGATAAGGAAAAGGATACGCTTTCCGTTATAGAGGAGATAAATCCGGAATATGAGTTTTGGAAAATCTGCAGGGAACTGACGCTGCTTCAAGTGGAGGCTGATGTGCTGTACCGTCCTTTTCATACTCTTAGTAACGGAGAACAGACAAAGGTGATGCTGGCGCTGCTGTTTTCGGGAGAAAACCGATTTCTGCTGATTGACGAGCCTACCAATCATTTGGATATGGAGGCAAGGGAAATGGTCAGCGATTACCTGAACCGAAAGAAAGGCTTTCTGTTAGTCTCCCATGACAGGGCATTTCTCGATAAATGTATTGACCATGTGCTGACAATCAATAAGGCCAATATTGAAGTGCAGCAGGGAAATTTCTCCAGTTGGGAGGAAAACAAAAGAAGACAGGATGAGTACGAACTGGCAGAGAATGAACGCTTGAAGAAAGATATCAGAAAGCTGGAGACGGCTGCCAGGCAGGCGGGGCAATGGGCGGATAATGTGGAGGCAACGAAAATAGGGAGAAAGTCGGAAAAATACGAAAAGAGCATAGACAGGCGGGCATATATCGGGGAGAAGTCCAGACGCATGCAGATGCGGCGGAAGAATCTGGAGCGGCGGCAGAACAGGGCAATAGATGAAAAAGCTTCCTTGCTGAAAAATATCGAGACGGCCGAGGATCTCAAATTATTTCCGCTGCGGCATCATAAAGATATACTTGTGAAGCTGGAAGGAATAAGCATACAATATCCGGCATGGCAGTCCGGCGGGGAAGAAGGTCGTATGCAGGCATATGCGGGACAAGAGGAAGAGAGCGGCCGGGGGCGGCTTTCGGAGAACGGAAAACAGATTCTGAAAGAATTCGGCATGGAAATCAGAAACGGCGACAGAGTGGTTCTGCGGGGGCGGAACGGCAGCGGAAAATCCAGTGTCATGAAAGCGGTCTTGGCAGCGGCATGCAGCGGCGTGGACAGCGGAGGAATGACTGTCACGGGGACTTTGGAAACAGCATCCGGATTAAAGGTGTCCTATGTGCCGCAGGATACGGGGCATCTTCACGGGAGGCTGGAGGAATATGCTTCGGAATACGGGATTGACGAAACTCTGTTCAAGGCTTTGCTCCGGAAATTGGATTTTTCCCGGACACAGTTTGACAAAAGGATGGAGGAGTACAGCGGAGGGCAGAAGAAAAAGGTGCTGATAGCCAGAAGCCTTTGCGAACAGGCGCATTTATATGTATGGGATGAGCCGCTGAACTTTATCGATGTATTTTCCCGGATGCAGATTGAAAACCTGATTTTAAAATATCAGCCCACTATTTTTATGGTAGAGCATGATAAAAGCTTCGTGGAAAAAATCGGGACGGTTTTTATTGATTTGGAAAATTTCTGATGAAATTTCCGGCTAATATAGTATAATATTGTTATGCGGCAAGCCGTCGGACGGCAGGCCGCATGACGGAAATTTTTTGAAAGGAAACGGAGGATGGAAAGATGGTAGTTGCGGTAACTTATGAAGACGGACAAGTGTTTCAGCATTTCGGGCATAGTGAGAATTTTAAGATTTATGAGACGGCGGATGGGAAAATCGTGAAATCCGAAATTTACGGAACGGAAGGGCAGGGGCATGGGGCTTTGGCAGGTTTCCTGAATTCCTATAAGGTGGATGCCCTGATTTGCGGCGGAATAGGGGGAGGTGCAAGGAATGCGCTTGCCGAGATGGGAATCCGGCTTTATCCGGGGGTTTCCGGAAATGCGGATGAAGCGGTGGAGGCATTGCTGAACGGTACTTTGTCTTATGATCCGGATACGATGTGTTCGCATCATGAGGGGGAACATAACTGCGGAGACCATGGCCATGACTGCGGCGGGCATTCCTGCGGAAGCCACTAAACAGGCAGAGAAGATGATGAAAGTTGTTATATTAATGGAAGATACATGCGGGAATCCGCTCTGCGAATATGAGCACGGGCTGAGTGTCTATGTGGAAACCGCCGCGCATAAGATTTTGGTGGATGCCGGGGCAAGCGCAAAGACATTGGCCAATGCGGAGAAGCTGGGGGTTGCCCTGTCGGAAGTGGATACGGTGATACTGAGTCACGGGCACTATGACCATTCCGGCGGCCTGCCTGCCTTCCGGAGCATAAACCGGAAGGCTGTTATTTTCATGCAGCAGGCGGCTCTTGGGGATTTCTATCATGGGGAGCGGTATATCGGGGTGGATAAAGGGATTGCGGATTTACCGGGCATCAAACTGCTGAACGGGGATTTCCGGCTGGATGAGGAAATTTCGGTATTTGCGGGGATTGGCGGGAGACGGTTCTGGCCGGAAAGCAATCTGGGTCTGTCCGAGGACGTGAACGGGAAGCGGGTGCAGGATGAGTTCCGGCATGAGCAAGGTGTGGTCATACAAGGGAAAAAGAACCTGCTTGTGTCGGGATGTGCTCATAACGGGATTTTGAATATCCTGGATCGCTACAAGGAGAAATACGGTGGCTGCCCGGATGCGGTGGTCAGCGGTTTCCATATGATGAAAAAAACGGATTACTCGGAGCAGGAAGCGGCGGTTATCTGTCGGACGGCGGAGGAACTGAAGAAAATGAAAACTGTTTTTTATACCGGCCATTGCACAGGCCGGAAAGCCATAGGCCTGATGCAGCCGATTATGGGAGAACAGTTAGTGCCGATTCACTGTGGGGCGGAATTCCTGCTTAAGGATTAAGCCTATTAATATACTTATGCCAGCCACACCGGGCCTGCTAGCAGTTCCCGGGAGACATAGAGTGTCATATCCGGCTTGGTGGCCAGTGTCCATTTCACTAGAAGGATGTACCTGCGCTCGATTTCCAGGCAGGTAATGCAGCGGGGGTGGACACAGCTTCCGCTGTTGCAGTAATGCAGGTCGCTTTCCGATAATGCAGGGCGGTGGGTGTGGCCGGTAATCAGAATATGGTTTTCTTCTTCCGCCCAGTGGTGAAGCCGCTGCTCGGCTTTGTCTTTCCGCGTATAATTTTTGGCCGCGCTGGTAGGGTCGAGAACGCCGAAATGTTCCAGTGGCTTCCACAGATAGCGGACAAGGAAACGGGACAGCCGCCAGAGGGTGGAATTGAACAAATCCGTCTGGTGGCCATGGGTAAGATAAATGTCCAGTGGACGGCCGGCAGTTAAGGAATATGCCCTGGACGGCGTCAGATGGTTTTCCAGAATGATGCCGGAATGAAAGGTAATATCGGGAAAGAGGGGCTGTTCCCCGGTATGAGGGCGGTCTTCGAAGCCGCAGCGGCAGACATGGTAATTTTTGGCCGCATACCGACTGTTTTTCTTTACTATGTCATGATTTCCGTACAGCATAAAAAGGCGACCCTGCCGGTGAAATAGGGACAGAAGTCCGAATACGTTATTATGCGCTTCTATGATCTGTCCCATGCTGCGGTTTTCCCACAGTTCATCTCCGTCACCCAGTTCGATATAGGTATATCCCATTCGGTAATAATGCTGTAAGGCTGCGAAATATAAATTTTGGTTTTTCAGGAAATTGTCATTGGAAGTCCCGGCGCCCCGGTGGCAGTCACTGATCAGGACATATTTGGAGCGGTCGGTGAGAGGGAGCCGCAAAGCTCCCTCGAAAGATTTGGTAAGACGGGAATAATAACTCATTCGGCTATCCTCTTCCATGATTTTTTTGTTTATGCTTTTTATATTTCCTTATACGGAACATTTTACGGAAAGCTGCGGGAAGATAGAAGTACAGATAGAGGATTCTGTCTATGGAAAGGCAGAAAGGTCTTGTCACGAATAAATATACACGGCACCAGAAATGATTGATGCACTGAGCAATCCTTACCCATATTCTGTCCAGGCAGTTCCAATGCATGGAGGATTGGGTGAAGGAAAAAGTGACGGTGTTGCAGCTTAAATGAATGTTATCCCGGCAGTATCCTGCGCTGATTAAGCCTTTGATGAAAGCATGCGCCATGGAGTGGGTGGCAAAGGTAATGCAGGCCTGCATGTATAAATCCGCGGGCCAGGAAAACCGGCCCATGGAAAAAGCGGTGAGCCACCAATGTCTGGCGCATACGTCGGCAATCTGTATTCCTTTGCGGAAAAGGCGGAAAGAAAGAGCCGGCATATCACGGTCTTCCACGCTTTGGAACAAGGTGGTCCGGTATTCGCTTTTGTCCAGGAGGCGGTCTGCGTAGTATACTCCGATTTCGGCACCTGTATTGATGCCGTACTGGCCTTTCCACAGTTCCAGCAGCCAGGTTCTGCCGTCATATTCGAAATAGACGGGAAGGCAGTCAAATACCATGTTAAAGCGGAAAGCCGCCTTGTCGTACAGGGCACAGTAGCCGAAGTCCCGCTGCCATACGTCCAGGCGGGAGGTGAAGATATCCTGTGCCGGCAGATAGGCATAGCCGAAAGGGGCAATCAGTCCGTCCAGTATGCGGCATTTTTCTTTCATGCACATACAGCGGACTTTTTGGATGATTTTTTTTCTGCGCCAGTGGTTCAGGCAGAAAAAGAAAAGAAGTACCAGAAAAAAGATACCAAAGAACAGGTACATAACAGATTTCTCCATAAGTGTTTTGCTATATATTATGAGAAGCTGTCGAAATCTGTGATATGCTATAGACAACGGCAAAAGGAAAAAACTATGGCGTTTCCAAGTCTGCGGTTATCCGAATCAGTGTGGCTTTTCCCTTATAGCCTGCATCCCCTACGATTTGCGGAATGTTCTTTTCGCCTGCAAGGGAAGAGACGTTGGAAAAATGGACATGCCCGGCCAAGACAGCCGCAACCGGACTGTCGGCGGCTGTGGTAAGGGACATGAACTGTGCGGATACATCATTGGGATAGATGCCTCCGTGAACGCCGCCGCCCAATACGACGCTGTTGGGCCAGACGGCGGAAGCTTCTGCCAACAGTTCTTCCGTATAGAACGGGACATGCAGCAGAAGGATGACCGGTTTGTTTCGGGCGAGGATGCTTCGGTATTCTTCCAATGCATCGGGATGGATTTGGTTGTTGCTGTTGTCCACGGCAACTATTATGAAATCGTCCAATTCCAGGCTGTGAATTGCCGTATTGGAATCCATGTACGGGGACAGGAGCGGAAGGTAGCTTTCGGTTCCGGTTTCCGTCATGTATTCCCAAGGGTATGTCCAGTCATGGTTGCCGACGGCATAGAGGTAGGGAACTTTCAGCTTCCCAAGGGATTGGCCTAAGTACTCTATGTTGGAGGGGGCGGGGGAATCTATAATGTCGCCGCCAAGCAGCAGGGCATCCGGCTCTGTCTGATTGGCATAATCCATCCATGAGGCAAAGAGCTCCGAGGAGACATGGCCGGTTTCGTCGGTGAAATGGGACAGCCTTTCGGAAGCATAATCCTGCAGCCTGCCGTCCGCCGACTCGCCGGGGACGACAATATGCATGTCCGTCAAAAAGAGCAGGCTGTATTCCCGGGATATGCCGGGAATATGGACGGTTACTGTATCGATGTCTGCATGTCCGGCAGCAGCCAGCGGCCGGCTGGAGGCACAGGCTGTCAGGGAGGCTGTTATAAGGAAAAGCGCGGCGGTTCTGAGAAGGCGGGAAAGCATATTTCTTGTTTGTTTCATATCTTGTTCCTTTCCGGTTATTATTTCTGATTTCCGTAACAGGGAAGCCGTAGGCGGAACGGTTACGGATTTCCATGTAGTATTGTATATAATGGTTGATATTATTTTTATAATCTTGTAAAATGGACTTTAATCCGCTATTTATATCTTATAACGAAACAGAAGGAAAAATGCAAGAGTATTTTTCATATTTTTGCATATAGGTATCCGGCGGACAGTTAACAAGGAGGTTTGGTATGACAGGATTACAGAAATTATTTGTGCCTATTGATATGACGACAGGCACTCCGGGAAAACAAATTGTTGCGTTTGCCATTCCGATGCTGATCGGCAATATTGCACAGCAGCTTTATAATACGGTGGACAGCATAATCGTAGGAAGATATGTGGGAGATAATGCGCTTGCGGCGGTGGGGAGCGCGGGGCCTATCCTGAATCTGCTTCTTGTTCTTTTTGTAGGGATTTCCGTGGGAGCGGGGATTATGGTATCCCAGTACTTCGGTGCGAAGGAAAGGGAGGCACTGTCAGGGACAATCGGAAGCTGCGTCACGCTGACGGCCATATCTTCCCTTATCATTATGATTTTGGGTCCTCTGCTGTCAAGGCCTCTTTTGGAACTGCTGGGTACTCCGGAATCCATAATGGGATGGTGCGAGTCTTATCTGAATATCATTTTTATCGGGATAGTGGGGCTGTCTTATTACAATATTTTAAGCGGTGTTCTCAGAGGGCTGGGGGATTCCGTGTCGGCGCTTGTCTATCTGCTGATATCTACGGTCATAAATATCGTGCTGGACATTGTGTTTGTGGCTAATTTTCAGATGGGAGTGGCAGGGGTGGCATTGGCTACCGCCATAGCCCAGGCGATTTCCGCGGCATTGTGCCTCGTGAAGCTGATGCGGATGTCGGATATTTTTGATTTTAAAAAGGAATACCTTAAATTACATAAAAAATATGCGTTAATGACGATACGGCTGGGTTTGCCGTCAGGCCTGACACAGGCAATCTTTTCCATGGCAATGATAGTGGTACAGTCGCTGACGAATAGTTTCGGGGAACTGTTCATTGCGGCCAATGTCATTGTCATGAGAGTGGACGGTTTTGCCATGATGCCCAACTTTTCCTTCGGAACGGCAATGACTACGTTTGCCGGGCAGAATGTGGGCGCAAAGGAATATAAAAGGGTGGAGCAGGGGGCGAAACAGGGTACTTTCATTGCCATGGGGGTATCGGCATCCATTACGATATTGATTCTTATATTCGGCAAGCATCTGATGGGAATTTTTACGGAAACGGAAGCTTTGGTAGATATGAGTATGCGGATGATGCGTATATTGGCAGTAGGGTATGTGACCATGGCAGTTACCCAGTCGTTGTCGGGGGTAATGCGGGGAGCCGGCGATACGATGACCCCGATGTGGATTTCGCTGGCGACTACGGTGGCAATCCGGGTGCCGGTGGCATATGGGATTGCCTATCTGACAAGAAGTGAACAGTATCCCAACGGACGCTGCGAGAGTGTGTTTGTTTCCCTTTTGGTTTCCTGGATGCTGGGGGCTTTTATTACCTTTATCTGTTATCGATGGGGAAAATGGAAGGAGAAAGCAATTGGGGAGATAAAGGAAAGTACGGGAGAAGAAAATAAGTAAAGGGAGTAAATAAGTAATGGGCATAAGCGAAGGGAGTAAATGAGTAATGGGCATAAGCGAAGGGAGTAAATGAGTAATGGGTATAAGCGAAGGGAGTAAGTGAGTAATGGGTATAAGCGAAGGGAGTATATAAGTAATGGGTATAAGCAAAGGGAAAATAAACAAATAGGGCAAGTGAGTAAGGAAAAATAAATAAAGGGGAGTGGGTATAGAGAAAGTAAGTAAAGAGAAAGTAAGTAAAAGGAGAAGGCAGTCAAGAAGAGTAAGCAGGCAAAGAGGGAAGGTAAGCAAGAAGAGAAAATAAGCAAGGGGAGAACGGAAAAGAGATTTAGAAAGCAGGGGTGGGATAAAAGATGCAGCAGGAAGAGAAATACATATACATGACAACGACACCGGTTCCCAGGTTGGTGGGGGAACTGGCAGTGCCGACCATTATCAGCATGTTGGTTACTTCTTTCTATAATATGGCAGATACTTTTTTTGTGGGAAGGATAAATACCCAGTCAACGGCGGCGGTGGGAGTCGTATTCTCCGTCATGGCGGTGATTCAGGCACTGGGGTTTTTCTTCGGGCACGGATCGGGCAATTATATTTCAAGAAAGCTTGGGGCCAAGGAATTTGAGGAAGCTGCTATGATGGCATCCAACGGTTTTTTCCTGGCTTTTCTCTGTGGGCTGGCAGTGATGGCCGGCGGAATTCTGTTTCTTGAGCCTCTGGCATTGGCTTTGGGCTCCACGCCGACGATACTTCCTTATACGGAGGCATATCTGAGGGTTATCCTGATGGGGGCGCCTTTTATGACTTCTTCTCTGGTGCTGAACAATCAGCTTCGTTTCCAAGGGAGCGCGGCTTATGCCATGGTCGGGATTGTGACAGGGGCAGTCATCAATATTATATTGGATCCTATTTTGATTTTCGGGTTTGGGATGGGAGTGGCGGGAGCGGCAACGGCCACGGTATTCAGCCAGTTCTGCAGTTTTCTGCTGCTGCTGTTCCAGAGCAGGAAAGGCGGCAATGTACAGATTCGTTTCGGCAATTTCAGGCCTAATTTTCACTATATAAAGGAAATATGCCGCGGGGGCTTTCCCTCCTTGTGCCGGCAGGGGCTTGCCAGCATTGCGGGAATCCTGCTGAACCATGGCGCACGGGTGTATGGGGATGCCGTCATTGCGGGAATGTCCATTGTATCAAGGGTAACGATGTTTGCCAGTTCTGCGCTGATTGGCTTCGGGCAGGGCTTTCAGCCGGTGTGCGGATTTAATTACGGGGCAAAGCTGTACCATAGGGTGAGGGAAGGCTTTGCGTTCTGCGTGAAATACGCAACCATATTTCTCGTTGGCGTGGCCGTTATAGGGGCGGTTTTTGCCCCCCAAGTCATTGCTTTGTTCCGGAAAGATGATATGGAAGTAATAGAAGTGGGGGCTTTGGCTCTGCGGATGCAATGCATCGCATTTCCTCTTACGGGATGGATTGTGATGTCCAATATGATGCTGCAGTCCATCGGGAAAGCACTGAAGGCTTCTATATTGGCGGCAGCCAGACAGGGTGTATTCTTTATCCCGCTGATTCTAATATTGCCGCGGCTGTTTGGCCTGTCCGGCATACAGATGTGCCAGACCGTGTCGGATATTTTTTCTTTTGCGCTGGCTGTCCCTCTCTGCCTTAGCGTGCTGAAGGAGATGAAAGGGCAGGAAGGGAACGGGCAGGCATAGGCGGAACGTCGGCCTACTGATTTCTGGTAGGCCGACGCGCAGGTTCATAGTAAAAATTGATTTCCGTGACTACTGCTGAAGTGAGGATGCGGCTGAAATATATCTTTTGGCAAGGAAGCGGGAGATATTGAAAGTGCGTATTTTGGTTCCTTCTTTTTCTATATGTTCGGTGTGACTTTGGACGGAGCGGATATAGTCGGCCAGCCATGGGCCTTCCCGGTCGGCTAAGCGTCCGTCTTCGTCTTTTTCCATATCCTGATAATAGGTTTCTAAGGTTTCGGCGTTCAGCAGTATCGGGGCGGCATCGGCCGATAGTTTGGACAGATAACGGCCGTCTGCGCATCGGCCGGATTTTTCGGAGACGGAAAGTATGCCAAGGTTGTATTTGGCAATCCAGTAGTCGGGATGGCTGAATGAGAGGCCAAGATATAATACGGTTACCATTACCATGCTGTATTTGAACAAAGGGAAATGTCCCTTATAGATGGAAATGATGATGCCTGTCATAAGCAGGAAAATGACCGCCAGAGACCATAATACAAAAATCCGTAAAAAAGTAAGTGCATAGCAGCGAATATACATAATCATACGCATGGCACTGGAAGCTATCATGATGTAAGTGCATAGAGAAATAACGGTCAGTATGACTTTCAGAGCCTTGTGTTCTTTAAAACGTCCAAGGCAGATCAATACCAACATCAGGTTCATCACGCAGACAAACAGCAGCTGGAAGTACCCTTTCCTTGCATATTCGGCATAGGTGTAATGGTATGGCAGTTCCATGCCGCCGAAAAACAGGTAGACAATCTGGATGCCGCTGAACAGCAGATAGACAGCGGAAAGCGCGGAAGTAACGGTAATGGCAAGTGCCGGTTCGCCGGTACGTTTATTCGATACGGCACCGGCCGGTTTCCGTTTTTCCAAGTAAGCGGATATGCAGTAGGAAACCAGGGAAACGGTCAATATCGTAAAACAAATGCCGAAAAAGTGATTGGGGATATAATTGAAGGAAAAAAAGGAATTCATTACGGAATCAAATACCACGTCTGCGCTGGCTAAGAGCAGGATGACAAAAAGCAGCAGGGGTATGGAAATCAGGATTCCGAGAAAAATATATTTTCCTTTGGAACCGTTTTCTTCTTTCAACAATTTTCTTTTTTCCATATATAGACGAAGGTCGGAAAAGGGTCTTCCAATGGTGCAGACAGTTCCCCAAAGAAGCCGGCATATATTATTCATATAAGTAGGGAGCTCCCATCGGCTGTCGTCATAAATGTTATGCAGCAGGAGCACAAAGCTTAATATCAGTATGCCTATTTTGTTAAAGGCAATAATGTTGGCATCGTCTGTGCAGAAATTGGATATTCCCAGCAGGAGCAGACTGGCAATGTAAAAGACGGAACTTTTTTTGGCGGAAATCCCAAACTTTTTTAAAGATAAGAAGAAAAAGCAAAGGGTTCCGCCTATGAAAAAAGGGTAGGTAATGCCGGACGGGTTCTTATACAGGCAAAATGTGTAAAAGAATGCATAGAGCAGGCTTCCTATGCCGAAAAAACGGAAATGGAGGAGGCGCTGTTCTTTTTCTTCCGGTGTGAGTTTTGGCTGTGCGGCATCTGCCGGTTTGCCGGTTTCCTGCGGTGTGGCTGTTTGGTATTGATCTGCATATTCGTTCATATTCTACCTCGTTTCTGTTGTTTTACGGACGCTGTGGCTTCTGTTCTTTCTTCTGCAGCCCGCAATTAATTGGTTTCGGTTTCTTCCTTGTCTTCCACATATTGCAGAATATCGCCGGGCTGGCAATTCAGTGCTTTGCAGATGGCGGAAAGGGTGGTGAGGCGGATGGCTTTGGCTTTATTGTTTTTCAGGATGGATAAATTGGCAAGGGTAATGTCTACTTCCCCGGCAAGTTCGGTCAGCCCTTTCTTGCGCTGTGCCATGACCACATCCAAATTTATAATAATTCCCATGGGATACCTCCTGCTTTGTATGGTCTTATGATCCAATGTGATAAAGTGAAGCATTTGCTTGGTTAATTGAATCATATTGCTATATCGTCAGGTCGTTTTCCAGTTTATATGTGACGGCCCGGTCAAAAACACGGGACAGGACTTTGCTGAACAATCCCGCAATGACAAAGACTAAGATGACAATCATTACCGACGGGGTAACATAAAGGAACAGCCGCCCTGCGGTAATCAATGCAATCAGCATGCTGTAGGTTCCCATTCTTCTGAGGCTGACAACATTTTCCCGAATAAAGCAGTTGTCGTTCAGCACGGAGCGAAACATTTTCCGTAATTCGTAGATAATCAGGATAGCCAAAGTGCCGGAGCAGAAGAAAAGCAATATCAGCGGTATATAGTTGGCGGCAAAATAGGAGTTGTATTTGCCGTAAAAGCGGATGCTTAAGGGCAAGGTGGCTGTTACAAGAATGCCGGCATAAAACATAAAATCTAAAAGCAGCTTGGTCGCTATAGTTAGTCGGTCTTTCATTTCAATCTCCTCCTGTTGAATTCATAGTAGCATTAGCCAAAACGAAAGTCAATAAGAATTTATTGAGAATCAATAAAAAATTATTAATTTGCAATATGTATATAGGAAAGGGAAAAAGGAAGAGGCGGACTCTGATGATGGGACAAATATGGAATTGGACATAGTGCCAAGGAAAACAGAGGAATGATTAAAAAATCAGGCAATATATAGAGCATGTAATTTTACAAGGGTTGAAAGTTTGTATAATTTTTCCAAATATATGAATACAAAACGATATAATTTATAGAATATTTACAAAATATTCACAAACTATTATTTCTGCTTAATAACTGTATGCTATCCTTTATGTATAAAAAACGGGAAAGCCTGTAAAAGGTGTAGGCTTTATGGAAACATATGGTGAATTCCATGAGGAGATGTTCGGAAGGGACGGAAGGGCATTTTCGGATGGAGGTATCAGCGGCCGCCAAGCGGGAACGGGGACAGGGGGTATGCATATGAAGCGGCGGAGATGGATTGTATGGCTGGGGATAGGGGCATCGGTAGCGGCAGTCAATGCCGTAGCATGGGAAAGCAGTAAGTTTTGCGATTGGTATGTCCGCTGCATTTATCCTCTGTGGGTCAGTACATATGGCAGGTTCACGGGGATGTTTTCTTTTTCGGTGGGGGAATGGATGTTAGCGGCCGGGGTTGTGCTGACGGTACTGTTTTTGCTGGCCGGAGCGGCTATGGCTGTTTTAAGGGCAGGGTTTAGGCGGAGGAAGATTTACGGAAGGGCAGCGGGAATCTGCAAGAGATACATGGCGGCCTATGCGTGGATATTTGCAGGGGTTGCGGTGGTGATGACATTAAACTGTTTTATTCCTTATCATTGTTCTTCGCTGGAAGAAAAATATGGGCTGATTCATAGGATGACGGCTCAGGACCCGATGCTTCAGGAACTGATGGAAAAAGAATACACCATTGAGGAATTGGGGCAGCTGCGGGACTATGTAGTGCTGAAATGCAATGAACTGGCAAAACAAGTGGAACGGGATGAGGATGGAAATATTATTTATCCTGAAAATATGGAAGAACTTGCGGCGGAGGCTATGCGGAACCTGAGTTTGGACTGCAGTCAGTTAGGGGGTTATTATCCGCAGCCGAAGCAGTTTGCTTTTTCCGAATTTTTCAGCCAGCAAATGATGAAAGGGTATTTTTTCCCGTTTTCCATGGAAGTGAATTACAATTCCTTAATGCATGAGATAAACCGGCCGGCGACGGTATGCCATGAATATGCCCATCTGAAGGGATTTATGTATGAAGAGGAAGCGAATATGATAGGGTTTCTGGCATGCATTCATTCTTCCGAGGCGACCTTTCAATATAGCGGTTATTTAAGTGTGCTGAATTATATTAATAATGAATTTTACGAGGCGATTGGCAGGAATGCTGCGGTTTATGCTTCTCATGTAAAGATTTCGGCTCAGGTGCGCCGGGAAAATGTATTTCTGGAGGAAAAGGCCTGGGAGCAGGTGGAGCAGAAAGCGGTCATCAGTACGGAAGTGGTGGATAAAGTCTCCGATAAGCTGTCGGAAACCTCTATGGTGCTGAACGGAGTGGAAGACGGAATCTTAAGCTATACACGGGTAGTGGGTTTGCTGCTGCATTATTATGACGGTTCGGCGGAAGTGCAGGAGACTTTGGCCAGCCTGGGGGGAGAACAGGAATTCTTTGTGCAGTCGGAATGAAATGCTTTACGGGTTATTTAATTTCTGATGTTTTTTGCGGTATTCCTGTGGTGTCATATCAGTGATTTTGCGGAAAGTCCTGGAAAAATGGGAAAAATTATCAAAGCCAAGCCGGGAAGCAATCAGGCCTACGGAAAGGTTGGTGTTGGCTAGGAGATGCCTGGCCACACCCATTTTTTCTTTCAGGACATATTCTTTAAATGTCCAGCCGGTGTATTGGCGAAACAGCTTGGAAAAGTAGTCTTCGTCCAGATAGACCAGGCTGGCAACTTCCGTGCGGGAGATGTTTCGGCTGATATGGGTTTTTATGTATTCTTTAGCGGTTTCTATCCTGGAATCTCGCTCTTCCGTCTCCTGTGATTCCCAGATAATCCCTTGGGAGGCAGGACTTATATTTTCCGGAGACTGCCGGTAGGGGGCGGCCAGTTTGTTTAGGCTGTCCGGGGTGAAATCCCGGATGCCTTCGGAAGCATAGACTATGGCAGGGGTTTTCATTGTTTCGCTGATAAAGTGATAAAACTGGTTTATGCCTTTTTCCAAAGATTCATGGTTTATTCTGTCTTCCGGGGCAATCAGCAGCAGGCAGAAAGAGCTTCCTTTTCCGGTAATGACGCATGCCTTGACATCTTCGTCCTGAAATAATTCTTCCATTACATTTCGGAGCAGAGAGGCTTTCAGAGCCGGTTCCCAAGTATCTTTTTCCGGGTGGGATTGTCTGACAAATGCCTGCAGCGAAAAGAATGCCGTGTGTTCCGGCTTCATCTGCAACAGTTCCGTTAATTGTGCCAGAATGCCGGCAGCTTCCGGATAATTTCTTAAATCTAGCTGCCGGATAAGGGCGGCAAGGAAAATATCCCGCTGCTGCACCATTTCTTTCTGCATTTTCTGGAGCCATTTCACTTGTTTGGCTTCCGCCACGTTTCCGCACGCTTTTTCTACGGCTTTGGCGATATCCTCATAGCGGGCGGGCTGCAGGATATAGTCGAAGCCGCCCAGTTCGATGGATTTTCTTGCATACTCAAAATCGGCATGGGAGGTGAGGAAAATGCAGCAGACATCCATGGATTTTTCTTTCATCCACTGGACAAGGGAGAGGCCGTCTTCTCCCGGCATTTCAATATCTGTCAGCATGATGTCAATGGGGAAGTTTACAAGCAACAGTTTGGCTTCCGCAGTGCTGCAGGCAGTAAAAACTTCATCGATTCCCAATTTTTCCCATTGAATTCCTTTTTTCAGGCTGTTTACAATTGCTTTTTGGTCATCTACCAATAAGATTTTCATTTTCTGTTATATCCTCTTTGCTTCTTTCCGGTGACGCAGGAAGGAAGAGCTCGCTCACTGCACCGCCCATATTGTAGAAACTATATTCTGCCCGTTCTCCGTACAAAATATCGCACCGTTGTTTGATATTGTTGATGCCAATGCTGTTTGTGCCGTAAAAATACCGTTTATTCAAGTCAGAAAGGAGTCCCTGCGGATAACCCTGTCCGGTGTCGCTGACAATAAGGTTGAGGAATTCTTTTCCGTTTTCCGTTATTAACCGGTTGATTTGAATGAGGATGGGGAGTTCGGTTTTTCCTTGCGGCAGTTTTACATATTTTATGCTGTTTTCCACAAAAGTCTGGATGCATAATACGGGAACTTCCCAATGGCTTAAGTCTTCCTCCATAAGGAAATTGCATATAATTTTGCGGTTGGCCAACAGGTTCTGCAGTTTTATATAATTTTCCACAAAAATGATTTCTTCACGCAGCAAAGTAGTCTTTCTGTCTATTCTAAGGAAGTACCGGAGGTAATCGGATATATTTAATATGATTTCCTGCATATTTTCCATGCCGGCATCGGCAGCCATGGTGTTAAGGGATTTCAGGCAATTCAGGAAAAAATGAGGCTTAAGCTGTAATTGCATAAACTGCAGCTGGGCTTCCTGCCTGCTTAGTTTTTCTTCGTAGTAATGGATTCTTTGATTCCGTATTTCTTCCACCATATTTTTCAAAGTGATGCTCATCAGATTCATTTCATAAAAAGGCAGGTTCATTTCCGGAATTTTGCTGATGCTGTTATTCTGGATGCCTTCCATGACATCCATTAACCGGTACATTGGCTTGACCAGACGCTTAATCAGGGCACGGTACAGGCAGATGGTTCCTGCTACCGAGGCAAGGGTGATCAGGAATAGGAATATCTGCAAAAGGGAAAGGGAGGTGAATATAGTACGGCTGGTTTGTCCGATCAGCCAGATGCCGCGTTCTTTTATTTTTATGCCGTACAGATTGTCTTTTCCGTTTTTCTTGGCAAAAGATACAGTATCCGGGCTTATTTTGGCGGTATCCAGAAATTTGCCTATCGTTTGGCTGCTTTCGTCATAATTATCTTCGAACCAGAGGAATACCCGGGCAGAATCTGCCAAGGTGTTTTCCAATATATCCCGATATGCTCCCAGATTGCAGATTCCGGCTATGGAGATGTTTTTCTGATGGTAAATAATGAGGGTATAGCAGCAGCCGTCTTCGGTGCAGAAATTATATTGTTCGGCAGAATGGCCGGAGCCGACAGTATTGGAAATCAGTTCTTTTGCTTTGCCAATGGTTTCCGCAGACATGCCGTCCGCTTTATATAATACGTTTTCATTCTTGCCGTTCATAATAAAATAACCGTCAAAACTGTCATGAGTCATCTGATAGAGGGAAAATGTTTTGTTTAATTCATACATATTGGAATACCGGTCTATCTCCGAAACGGCGGAGGTCAGCAACCGGAAATTAGCGTTATCGGCATAAATATTATAGAGGAAACTATCCGCTGCGCTCAGGCGTTCCTCTATTTCGTCGGCTGTTTCCTGTATGAGGCCGATAATCCTATTTTGGCTGTCTGTATAATTGCCGCGCAGCATTAGAATGTTCAGTGTCAGAAGGAGAATCAATAATGCCGCATAGCCGATTAAGGCAATTTTCATTATTGTGCGGTTCATGTATTTCTTTTTCATAGATAAACCTCTTGGATTTTAAATTTCCGGAAATCGTGGCGGTATACTCCGGAGGGTTCGGGTAAACGCAAAACGAAATATCACAGGCTCATTGTAACAGATAATCCGGTGTTTATCACATAAATTTGCAGGAAATATGCGTGCGAGGAGAAAGTCGCCATAAAAGTTACAAAAATAACAGAAAATGTCAAATAGCAAGATGAGTTTAAGAAGGAAAAACATAAAACGCACATTAATGTCTCATAATTTTGGTAGATGCGTAAGCTATGGTTTTGTATAATTTAACAAAATAAATCGTGAGGAGGTTTTATGGGTATGAAAAAGTGGATGAAAAAACTGGCTGCCGGACTGATGGCAGTGACTATGGCGGCTTCCTTTGCCGGCTGTGGAGGAGGCGGTTCGTCAGACGACGCTTCTGCGGGGGCATCGGCCGGGAATGGCAGCATGCCGGTGGTCAATTTCTGCGTGCCAAATATTTATGACACATCGGAGATACAGATGGTTGAGGATGCAATCAACGGGATTACCGCAGACAAGTATGGGATGAAGATAAAACTGACTTTTGTGGAATTCGGTAACTGGACACAGCAGTCAAACATGCTTCTGACCGGGGACGAAGCTGATTTGATTATGATTTTTGGCACGCCGCTTTTGTCTTATGTCAAAAACGGACAGCTTCTGAAACTGAATGATTACTATGCAAATGCAAGCGAGGAGTTCAAAAAGGCTGCAGAAAATGTATTTACGGAGGAAGACATTAAGTGTCTTACGGTGAACGGCAATATATATGCTATGTCTAACAGCAGAAATCATGGGGATACGGTAGTGCTGGCAATTGATGAAGATATTGCGGCAGAATGCGGTATTGAGCCGGGCGCTTCCATGTCGTTGGATGAGGTGGATGCATTTTTGGCTGAGGTGCATGAAAAGTATCCTGACAGATATGCTATTGTCCCGCAGGGCAACACCACCATGTCGAACGGAGGCTGGAAATGGGACGGTTTAGGCGACATAGATTTTATCGGTGTCATAAGCATATCGGGGAACGACACGACGGTCCAGAATCTGTTTGAAATGGAAGAGTTTGTGGAGTTCACAAGACATAGCCGCATGTGGTATGAGAACGGGTATATGATGGCTGACTGCCTGAGCAATACAGAGACGGGTTCGTCTATGATTGCCAACGGCCGGGCGGTGAGCAGCATGGACAACGGAGCATATTATGCAGAGGAAGATTTTCATAAGGACGGAGTTGTCAGAGTGGCTCTCACGCCGGCCAAAGCGGATACTACGACAATTTCGGGTATGTGCTGGGGAATTAACTCCAACTCTAAAAATCCGGATGCCGCGTGGAAGATGTTGGAAGTGCTTTATTATGATGCGGATGTAGCGACTTTGCTTGCAAATGGGGTTGAGGGAGAACACTATATTTTAAATGAAGACGGCACGGCCTCCTTTCCGGAAGGGGAAGATTATAATAACTGCGGTTACGGCGGCATGATGGAGCAGTGGCTGTTTCCCAACAGCAGCTTGGGGTATCCGAGGGCAGAGGACGGGGCGGCGTATCACGAGAATTTGGCCGCATATAATGCAACCGTGGAAAAGAGCTTGGCTTACGGATTCTGTTTTGACACGGCTAATGTGGTGGACGAATACAGTGCATGCTGCAACGTAAAGCAGAAGTACTATGATGCGCTGATGATGGGAGCCGTTGATCCGGAAGAAATATTGCCCCAAGCGACAGAGGAACTGAAAGCGGCGGGATTGGATAAGGTCATAGCCGAAAAGCAGTCCCAGTTTGACGCATGGCTGGCAGGGCAGAAATGACAGGCAGTTTAACTGTGGCAGGAATGCGGCCTGCGTTCGGGCGGGCCGCATAAGTAAGGAGGCCTTTATGAATGCGAAAACCTTAAAAAAAGGGAAAGGAATTTTACAGCGTAAAAACGCAATTGCACTTTTCAGCATGATGCTGCCGGGGCTGATTTATCTGCTTGTCAATAATTATGTGCCTATGGCAGGCTTGGTGATTGCTTTTAAGAGATATGATTTCAGTAAAGGGATGTGGGCAAGCGAATGGTGCGGGCTGAGCAATTTTACTTATTTGTTTAAAACGAAGGATGCGCTGAACATTATCAGGAATACGGTTTTGTATAATTTCGGATTTATTGTACTCGGAACTGTTTTGGCAGTGGCAGTGGCGATTATGCTTAATTTTCTGAAAGGGAAATTGAGTAAAAAAATATACCAGACATTGATTTTGATTCCTTATTTGGTGTCTATGGTCATTGTTTCTTATATAGTATACGGATTCCTGAGCACGGAATCGGGTTTCCTGAATAATATGCTTGTTGGTTTTGGCGGAGAGAGCATCAGCTGGTATACGCAGTCAAAGTATTGGCCTTACATATTGACTATCGTATATCTGTGGAAAAGTTTCGGATATACCAGCATACTGTATTACGCGACGGTAATCGGTATTGATTCCGCCCTTTACGAGGCGGCGGCCATTGACGGCGCGGGCAGGTGGAAACAGGTCTGGCATGTTACGCTGCCCGGGCTGAAAACAACGATTATCACGATGGTGCTGCTGTCGGTAGGGAGGATGTTTTTTTCGGATTTCGGATTGTTTTACCAGGTTCCCATGCATTCGGGACTGTTGGCGGATGTGACAGATACCATTGATGTGTATGTGTATAAGGGGCTGACACAGCTTAACGATATCGGGCGTTCTTCGGCCGCCGGTTTTTTGCAGTCTGTTCTCGGGTTTATGCTGATTGTGGTAGTTAACTATATTGTCCGCAAACTGGATAAGGACAGTGCGTTGTTTTAGAGGAAGGAGATAAAATATGGTATCGCATAATAAAACGGAACAGGTTTGTCTGCACTTTATTTTCGTCCTGCTGTGCATTGCGGCCGTAGCGCCTTTTGTTCTGCTGATTTCTTCGTCACTGACGGAGGAAGCGGCCTTGATGCAGCACGGATATGGTTTCTTCCCGAAAAAATTCAGCATGTATGCTTATGAGTATTTATTCCAGAGCGGTGGAAAGATTATAAAAGGACTGGGGATTACGGTAGGGGTCACGCTGTTCGGGACGGTTGCATCGGTTTTGATTACGGTTTTGTTTGCATATCCGTTATCAAGGAAGGAACTTCCGGCAAGAAATTTCTTTTCCTTCGCTATTTTTTTCACTATGCTGTTCAATGGCGGTTTGGTGCCTACTTATATGATGTATACACAGAACCTTCATATAAAGAATACCATTTGGGCGCTGATAGTGCCGAGCCTTTTGATGAATGCTTTTTATGTCATTATGATGCGTTCTTTTTTTACCAGCAGTATTCCGGATTCTTTGGTGGAGGCCGCCAGGATAGACGGGGCAGGGGAATATCGGATACTTTTTCAGGTAGTCATGCCTCTGTCAAAGCCAATGGTGGCCACTATCTCGCTGATGATAGGCCTTGGCTACTGGAATGACTGGATGAACAGCTTATATTATATTACCGAGGAAAGGCTGTACAGCCTGCAGGCCATATTGAATAATATAATAAATAACATTACCTTTTTACAGAGTTCGTCGCAAAGCGGGGCTGCTGCCGCGGTAGCGACTATGCCCAGCACAGGTATCCGGATGGCGATTGCGGTAATCGGTATTTTGCCGATACTATGCATTTATCCGTTTTTCCAGAAATATTTTGTGAAGGGCATTGTCGTGGGCGGCGTAAAAGGTTAGACAATAAAAGCTTCGGCAAAAAATTCCGGAAGGTGGAAATCCGGGGCAGGGGAAGCGATGGGGGAAAAACTGGCAAAATGGGTCAGCCCTTCGCTTTCTTTTATTTTGTAAAAGTTGCAGGTGAGGGAGCTGCCTTTTGCAAGTGTGTATTCCGGATAAACGAAAGCAATCAGCGAAGCCGGGACGACAAGGCGGATGCTCCAAGAGTGTTCGTCAATCCGTGCATGACAGGAAAGCCCCTGCCGGGCTGACTCGGGGAAAGGCATGCGGTTCTGCCGGCTTCTGCCGTAACAGGCCAGCATGGCTCCGTTTGCGTTCATTTCAAAGTTGAGATAACAGGGTGGCTTTTCCGCCGGGGCGAAACAGAAGAATGCTTCCATGGCGGAATCCATATAGACCGGGCCGCCGTCGCATGTATATTGGCGGACGGGGTTTTCTTCCCGGCATTCCATTTCCAATAACAGGCCGGTGCCGGGGAGGAACCCCAACCGTCCGGTTGTGGCAGGGCGGTATTCGCCGCCCCAGTTATAGCAGTCCACGGGAAATTGCGGACAGTCGGAAAGTTCCTCTTCACATCCGATTGTATGTATATTGTAATTCACGGTTATATCCTCCTTATTTTTGTTTTTCTTTGTCGGTGTTTTGTTTTCCGGGTGCGTGTCTGAAAAATGCTTCCTGCATAATGCCGGCTTAATTTCCGTAGGCAACAAGTCGGGAAGCTGCTTAAAAGCAAGCACTGGTGAGCCGTTTGGCGACTGCTGCGGGGAGGTGCTGACTTGCCGAAAGATTCTCTGACATCTTGAGCCGATTTTAGCAAAAAGACGGGGAGATTGCAAGAAAGGGACGTGACTTCCGTCTTTTTTGACAAAAAAAAGCGCTTATCGTGCTATTGCCGGAAATCGGAGGAATGTATATACTTAAAGTAACAGGCCGTTCATACAATGGATTCCTACAGTCAGAGATTCGGCCGGAGGAATATTTTCTTTCATGGACTGCGGCGATGTGCGGCGCAGGGAAGAACGGAAAACAATATGGTTAAGGAGGGAATGTAAGGATATGAAGAAACCAGTACTTGTTATTATGGCAGCAGGAATGGGAAGCCGTTACGGCGGCTTGAAACAGATTGACCCGGTGGATGCGGAGGGGCATATTATCATGGATTTTTCTATCTATGATGCGGTAAAAGCCGGATTTGAGAAAGTGGTATTTATTATCAAGAAGGAAAATGAGGAAGATTTTAAGGCCTGCATCGGGGAGAGGATGGAGAAACAGCTGCAGGTGGAATATGTTTTTCAGGATATCCATAATCTGCCGGAAGGGTTTGAGGCACCGGAAGGGCGTGTAAAACCTTGGGGCACGGCGCATGCGGTTCTGTCCTGCCTGTCTGTCGTTGACGGTCCCTTTGCGGTTATCAATGCGGATGATTATTACGGGCAGCAGGCATTCCGGATGATTTATGAATTTCTTGCATCCCATGAGGATAATGAAAAGTATCAGTATACTATGGTAGGCTATCTTCTGGAAAATACGCTGACGGAAAACGGGCATGTGGCACGTGGCGTCTGTGAAACGGACGGGGACGGGAAGCTGACGGAAATTACCGAACGGGTACGCATTGAAAAGAGGGCAGACGGCCCTGCCTTTACGGAGGATGAGGGAAAGACTTGGACCGGGCTGGCCGGGGACACGATAGTATCCATGAATATGTGGGGATTCACGCAAAGCATGCTGCAGGAAATTAACGACAGGTTTGCGGCTTTCCTGAAGGATAACTTGGCGAAAAATCCTCTGAAATGTGAATACTTCCTTCCGTTCGTGGTAGACGAACTCATCCGGGAGGATAAGGCGGAAGTTACCGTGCTGAAGTCCCGTGACCGCTGGTATGGGGTGACTTACAAAGAGGATAAGCCGGTTGTGGTAAATGCTATTCAGGCCCTGAAAGATCAGGGATGTTATCCGCAGAAGCTGTGGGAATAGCGGATATTTAAGCGCGCCGCTTTGAAAGCGGCAATGCTTGGGCAGTCATAAAACTGCGGAATGCTAAATCGGTTTGTCGGACAGTGCCTTTATGGAAGATGCATATTCCGAGGGGGTCATGCCGGTGATTTGCTTAAACTGGCGTGAAAAATAGTGGATGGAGGAAAAGCCGAGGGCATCCGCAATCTGTGTGAAATTATAGTGGCGTTCCCGGATCATCTGCTTGGCAAAGTCGATTTTCAGCCGTGAAAAATATTCAATGGCGCCATAGCCGCTTCTGGACCGGAACAGTTTCTGGAGCTGGGAGCGGCCTATGGAGTTGCTCTTGCATATCTGTGCGACAGAGAGGTTTTCATTTACATGTACCTCCATGTATTCCAATATTTGTGAGAACAGTTCCCCGTCCGCTTTCTGCTTGACGGATTTTGCAAGAGGCGGAGTGAGGGGGGAAGTATGAACCATGTAGTGGCGTATCATCTGCAGCAGGAATTGCTGCAGATATAGCTTGATTAACTGCTCGCCGGCAAAGCGGGGATTTTCGGAGCGGATAAGTTCTTTCTGGTAAGGGTCGTCAAGCCTTCCCTTAAATGCATAGCGGGCTTCTTGGATAATCTGTCCCAGCAGAAGCCTTTCCGGCTCGCTGATTTGCAGCACTTTTTTTTCAAAAAACAACATAGCCGGAGAGGAACAGGAAAAGGATATGACCACTAAGTTCGGGGCAATCATTCCGTTGGATTTTACGTTATGGAATTCGTTGGGCCGGTGGAAAATAATATCGCCTTTTTTCAGGGAATGAAACATTTCGTCGGCAAACACGTTCACTTCCCCTTTGTCTACACATAGGAATTCCCAGAAATCATGGGTTTCTCCCGGGAAAGAAAAATCACTCATATATTCAAAATAGTGGATGGAATAAATGTTTTCTATGGTCAGCACATCATTCAGATGCAGGCTCTTATAATTCATGTGTGTTAGTCTCCTTTTTCTGTATCCGTAACTTACCGGTGGCGTAATCCAAAAGGTTGTTGATGCTTTTTTGTTAAGGGATAGGCTTAAAATATAAATTTTGCATCCTATTTTATAACTATAATAATACAAAAATATAAAGATGGCAAACCAAAATATAAAAAATGTAAAGAAAATAAGATGAAAATAATTCTTTTTTTGGCGGAATGCTAGTCTTTAAAAGCAATACTATTGACAAAAAGTAAAATATAAACCAAACGGACGAAACGGATTTATGCAAAATATACAAATGCTAGGCTTATTATGCAAAAAGCGGGATGTATAATACAAAGACTTTTGGATTTTCGATTATTATAATAAAAACATACTAATTATTTAGGGCATCTTAAAAAGACATGCCCGTAACTGGAACAAGGAGGTTAAAGTATGAAAAAGAAGATTTTAAGCGCGCTTCTCTGTGTGACCATGGTATCGGCGATGCTGGCAGGCTGTGGTTCGGGCGGAGACGCACCGGCAGCAAGCGGAACAGAGACAAAAACAGATACTGCTGCCGAAACACCGGCTGCGGAAAATGCCGAGCCGGCGGATACGGCAGAGGAAGAAAAAGCGGAAGCACCTGCGGACGCGGCGGCAGGCGGCAAGCTTGTATATTGGTCTATGTGGGATGCGGCAGAACCGCAGGCACAGGCTATCGCTCAATCCATAGAAGCGTTTACGGCAGAAACGGGTATTGAAGTGGACGTGCAGTTTAAAGGACGTACGGGTATCCGTGAAGGCCTTCAGCCGGCTTTGGATGCAGGCACAAACATTGACTTGTTTGATGAGGATATCGACCGCGTAAATACTACTTGGGGAAGCTACTTGCTTGATTTGGAAGATTTGGCGGCGGCAAATGATTATGAAGCAACCGCTAATGCCGGTTTAATGGCAGCTTGCCGTGAAGTAGGCGGCGGCACTTTGAAATCGATTCCTTACCAGCCGAACGTATTCGCATATTTCTACAATATGGATATATTTGAAGAAGCAGGCGTTACGGCCGTTCCGACTACATGGGATGAATTCCTGGATGTATGCCAGAAAATAAAAGATGCAGGCTATACGCCCATCACAAATGACAATGCATATATTGCCAGCATGTTCGGATATCATATGAGCCGCCTGATCGGTGAGCCGGCTACGGAAGAAGTAGTAAAGAACGGTGATTGGGACAATGAAGCGGTATTAAAGACCGCACAGGCATATGAAGAACTGGCAAGCAAAGGATATTTCTCCGATACGATTGAAAGCAATCAGTGGCCGGCCGGACAGAATACGGAATTGGCTATGGGGACTGCGGCTATGTATCTGAACGGATCTTGGCTTCCGAATGAAGTAAAAGATATCGCAGGCGAAAACTTCCGTTGGGGTTGTTTCAGCTATCCCGCAGTAGACGGCGGTGTGGACGGAACGGAAGCTTCCAACTACGGTGCGCAGGTATTTGCCATCAATGCAAAGTCCGCAAATGCAGAACAGGCATTCCAGCTGATTACTTATCTGACCAAAGGCGAAGCGGATAAACTTCTTTCCGATATGTCCGTAGGTATTCCGGCGGACTCTAACAATGCAGAATGGCCGGCACTCCTTTCCAACGTGAAACCGGTTATGGATAGCCTTTCTACCCGTTATCCTTGGGGTGCGGGAGCAGAAGCAAATGCTGATATGACACCTATCATTGTGGAGAATTTCACAAAACTTTGCGGCGGTTCTTTGGATGCACAGGGATTTGTGGATGCATTGAAAGCGGCAGGGAACTAATGGTCTGCATGGATGCTTATGTGTCCTGTCTATACAGTTTAAGTGCATAAATGTGCAGCACGGATAAGCATGGGATAATTACGGCGGCATCGTGTCAGGCGGTGCCGCCATATTATACCCCTAAGGATAGAAAGAAGTTGCCGGGATGCGCTTCCCGGTGTTGAAAGGAGGTCTCTGAATTGAAAAAGAATAAGACCATGATTGTGACTTTTCTGGCTCCGGCAGTCATTATGTTTGCTATAGTTTTTGTATATCCCATTATCAGGACGGTTGCCATGAGTTTTTTTAAGATTGAAGGCGTGACGGATTCGGTGTCCAAATGGGAATTTAGCGGGCTTGCAAACTACATAAAGCTATTTAACACACAGCTTTTCAGAATATCAATGTGGAATATTTTCCGAATATGGCTGTTGGGCGGGATAATTGTAATGGCGCTTGCACTTTTGTTTGCGGTAATCCTGACCAGCGGAATCCGTTTCAAAAGTACGTTCCGTGCCATAATCTATATGCCTAACGTTGTGAGTGCGGTGGCATTGGCGACCATGTGGCTGCAGTATGTATTCAGCCCTAAGTTTGGTTTATTCAAATCAATCGGGGACTTTCTGCATTGGGAATGGCTTTCCAAATTCCAGTGGCTGAATCCGGATCATTTGTTTCTTGCCTTGCTGGTGGCATATTGTTTCGGCATGGTGGGCTATCATATGCTTATCTTTGCCAGCGGTATTGAGAGAATCAGCACAGATTACTTTGAGGCGGCTACTTTGGACGGCGCAAATAAGATTCAGCAGTTCCGTTATATTACCCTGCCTTTGCTGAAAGGAGTATTGAAGACGAACATTACTATGTGGAGTGTCAGTTCGGCAGGCTTCTTCCTCTGGTCACAGCTCTTTTCCATGGTGGTATCCAATACGCAGACGATTACGCCTGTGGTATATATGTACCAGAACATTTTTGGCGCAGGCAACAGTATGACAGAACGTAATTCAGGAATCGGGGCGGCGGTAGGTGTGCTGCTGAGTATCTGCGTGGTTCTTATTTTCGTGGCATGTAACAAGATTTTTAAAGATGACGATATCGAATTTTAAAGGAGGGAGAAGCAATGGCAAAAGAAAAGAAATTGCGTGAGCCTGTAAACTGGAAAAAAGAATTTCATCTGACTCCCGGCTATATTGTTTTGGCTCTTTGGGTGTTGTTTACTTTTGTTCTTATTGGCTGGGTGGTGGCAGCTAGTTTCTCTACTTCCAAAGAGATTTTTTCCGGTGAGGTATTTAAGTTTGCCAGCGGCCTTCATTTTGAGAATTACGCGAAGGCATGGAATGCCTCAAATGTTTCGGTGTTTTTTACAAACTCATTGGTATATGCTTCCATATCCTGTGTCTTGTTAATCTTGGTATGTGCACCGGCGGCATATGTATTGTCCCGCTTTACGTTTATCGGAAATAAAATTATCCAAAGTGGGTTTGTGGCTTCCATGGGCGTGCCGGCAACGATGATTGTGCTTCCGCTGTTCGGGTTGGTAGCCGGGTGGGATGTGCTGAATGTGTCGCTGGCTAACAGGGCAGTGCTGATTTTCCTGTATGTGGGGGTAAATGTGCCGTATACTACCATATTCCTGCTGACTTTCTTTGCTAATCTGTCGCGGGCATATGAAGAGGCGGCGGCAATAGACGGATGTCCTCCTATGAAAACATTCTGGAAAATCATGCTGCCGATGGCACAGCCGGGTATCATCACGGTTACCATTTTTAATTTTATCAATGTATGGAATGAATATTTTATGTCATTGATATTCGCAAATTCGGATAAAGTAAAACCGGTGGCCATAGGGCTTTACGGAATGATTAATTCTATGAGGTATACCGGGGATTATGCAGGTATGTTTGCATCGGTGGTCATTGTATTCCTGCCAACATTTATTTTGTATATTTTTATGTCGGAGAAAATTATTGCCGGTATTACAGGCGGCGGTGTGAAAGGATAAAGGTGCCAATATGGGAAAAAATAAAGAAGAATTAATGCAGATAGCGGATAAATTTTGTTTGGATGGTGAAAAAGAACAGGTAGAGCCTTATGGCAGCGGCCATATCAATGATACTTATCTTCTTACATGTAAAATAGGGGACGGAAAAAAGAATTATATTTTACAGAGGATGAATCATGAGATTTTCAAAGACCCTGCGGGATTGATGGAGAATGTAGTGGGCGTGACGACGTTTCTGCAGAAAAAAATCCGTGAAAACGGAGGGAATCCGGAAAGGGAAGCACTGAATGTAATTTACACTCATACCGGCGAGTCCTATTACAAAGCGGAAGACGGCACTTATTGGAGGATGTACAAATTCGTGGAAGATGCCACCACCTATGATTTAGTGGAAAAGAAAGAAGACTTTTATGAAAGTGCAGTGGCATTCGGCCATTTTCAGAAATTGTTGGAGGAGTATCCGGCAGCCAACCTGCATGAGACGATACCGGATTTCCACAATACAATAGACCGTTTGGCGAAGTTTAAGGCTGCCGTGGAAAAGGATGCCTGCGGAAGGGCTTCTGCCGTACAGGAGGAAATAAACTTTGTGTTGGAACGTGCCGACGACTGCCATATATTATGCGATATGCTGGCATCGGGGGAATTGCCGCTGCGTGTTACGCATAACGACACCAAGCTGAATAATATTATGATAGATAACGAGTCCAGAAAAGGAATATGTGTCATTGACTTAGACACAGTTATGCCTGGGTCGGCACTGTACGACTATGGAGATTCTATCCGTTTCGGTGCGAATACGGGAGCGGAGGATGAAAAGGATTTATCGAAAGTATCCTGTGACTTGGATTTGTTTGCGCTGTATACCAAAGGATTTACCGAAGGCTGCAACGGTTCGCTGACGGAAAAGGAGATAAGGATGCTGCCTATGGGTGCGAAGCTTATGACATTGGAGTGCGGCATGCGTTTCCTGACGGATTATCTGGAGGGCGACCACTATTTTAAAATCCATCGCCCGGAACATAATCTGGACCGCTGCAGAACCCAGTTTTGCATGGTGAAGGATATGGAGGATAAGTGGGGGAAATTGCAGGAGATTGTGGAGCAGTATATCTAATATTTAAGGATTTTCCTTCAGACCTTCGAAAAACGCCGGTGCTTAGCCGCTGTTTTTTGGCGGCTTAGTACCGCTGCGTTTGCCGCAGAGCGGAAGCGTGTCCGAAAAATCAATGCTTCTATGCGCAGGCCGGCTTTTCTGCCGCAGGGCATCGGCTGCCCATAGGCTTTCGGGTCCGGCAGCTGCGCAGCCATAAAACCTCAAATTGATTTCCGTGTTTCCGGAAGGATTATGCTTGCAATCTTTTCGGGGGCATGTTATATTTTTAGCGAGCGGTATTCTGCGGAAACTGCATCGGATGGTAATGTGCGCTGCCTGGAAAGAAGGTGTGTGCATGGAATGAAGATAGGAATTATCGGTGCCGGAAGAGTAGGCTGTTCGGTAGGGAAATACCTGACGGACAGAGGAAAAACGGTAACCGGCTATTACAGCCAGACTTATGGAAATGCTGCCAAGGCAGCGGAATTTACCGGTACGGACTGCTTCCGGACAATGGAAGAACTGGTAGCTTTGAGCGATACCCTGTTTATCGCGTCTACGGACGGACAGATTGGCGCGGTATGGGATTGCATGAAAGGAATGTCTGTGAATGGGCGTATTGTATGTCATTTTAGCGGCTCATTATCATCTGAGGTATTCACAGGAATTGATGAAAAGGAAGCCTACGGGGTTTCGGTTCATCCTATGCTCGCATTTCGCGACAAATTTTCATCTTATGAACAATTAAAAGACTGCTTTTTCACTTTAGAGGGGCATCCTTATGCGTTGGCGCAAATAAAGATGCTGTTGGAAGAGTTGGGGAATCCTTATTGTCTGATAAAGGCAGAGGATAAGGCAAGGTATCACTGTGCGGCCAGTATCTTGAGCAATGCCGTGGTGGCTCTTCTGGATATAGGATTCAGTCTTTTGGGGCAGTGCGGATTTTCGGAGAAAGAGGCGTTGGCGGCGGCTCGGGCATTGGTGCAGGGGAATGTGGAAAATGTGCTGGCAAACGGAACCGTGCCTGTCATGACAGGGCCGGTTTTAAGAGGGGATGCCGCTACGGTGGAGAAGCATCTGAATGTGCTTGCCGGGGAAGAGAGGGAAATCTATCGGTTACTGGGCAAACGGCTGCTGAAGATGGCGGAAAGCAGGAAGGAGCGGGATGGCGGGAGCATGGTGTGGAATGAAGGGCATGCCATGTTGGAAGAAATTCTGAAGGAATGATTTTTTATTATTTTGGGTTTTACGGAAAATTAGCGCAATAAGTGCAAGGCTGCATTAGGCAGGCCGGGAAGGGAAAGGAGTCGGGATTATGAAACATACATCGGTAACATTCAGGCAGGCGAAAGAAAAGGGAGAAAAGTTAACCATGCTGACGGCATATGATTATTCCGTGGCTAAAATGGTGGATGAAGCGGGGATTCATTCTATTTTGGTGGGGGACTCCCTGGGGATGGTATGCCTGGGATATGAAGATACATTATCCGTAACGATGGAAGATATGATTCATCATACGAAAGCAGTGGCCAGAGGGGCAAAGGAGGCATTGGTAATTGCGGATATGCCGTTCATGTCGTATCAGACTTCGGTTTATGATGCGGTAGTGAATGCGGGGCGGCTTGTGAAGGAAGGGCATGCACAGGCAGTGAAACTGGAGGGCGGAAAAGAAGTGTGCCCGCAGATAGAGGCCATTGTGAAGGCTTCGGTTCCGGTCTGTGCCCATATAGGGCTGACGCCCCAGTCCATCCATGCATTCGGGGGCTTCAAGGTGCAGGGGAAAGGGGAAGAGGCGGCGAAGAAGCTGTTGGAAGAGGCGGAAGCGGTAGAGAGAGCAGGCGCTTTTGCCGTGGTGTTGGAATGTGTGCCGGAGATTCTGGCAAGTCTGATTTCAAAAAGGATTTCTATCCCTACAATCGGGATTGGAGCAGGGGCAGGCTGTGACGGGCAGGTGTTGGTATATCAGGATATGCTGGGAATGTATTCGGATCTGGCTCCTAAATTCGTAAAAGTATTTGCGAATGTAGGGGAAGAGATGAAGAAAGGTTTTGCTGCCTATAAAAAAGAAGTGCAGGAAGGGACTTTCCCGGCAGCGGAACATACATTCCGGATGGATGAGAGCATTTTGCAGAAATTGTATTAGTATGTCGGAAAAAGGAGCAGAGGATGATTATTTCGGAAAAAAAAGAGGAAACAAGAAATCAAGTGAAAGAATGGAAAAGGCAAGGCTTCCGGGTGGGGCTGGTCCCTACCATGGGATATTTGCATGAAGGGCATCAAAGCCTGATGGAAGCGGCAAAAAGAGAGAATGATAAGGTTGCGGTGAGTGTATTTGTGAATCCTACCCAATTTGGGCCGAATGAGGATTTTGCAAGTTATCCGAGGGATTTCGAAAAAGATGCGGCACTTTGCGAAAAAACGGGGGTGGATTTGGTGTTCCATCCGGATGCGGGGGAAATGTACGGGGAAGGTTTCTGCACATATGTGGATATGGAGGGACTGACAAAAGAGCTATGCGGAAAGAGCCGCCCTATTCATTTCCGGGGCGTGCAGACGGTGGTCAGCAAACTTTTTCATATTATTCCGGCGGATAAAGCATATTTTGGGCAGAAAGACGCTCAGCAGCTTGCCGTAATAAAGAGAATGGCATGTGACATGGATATGGATATAGAAATCGTAGGCTGTCCCATTGTCCGGGAAGCGGACGGCCTGGCGAAAAGCTCCAGGAATACTTATCTGAATGCGGAGGAACGGCAGGCCGCCTTGGTTCTGAGCAGGAGCCTGGCAGCAGGCAGAAAGCTGGCGGAAGCGGGAGAGCGGGATGCGTCCAAAGTGAAGAAACGGATAGAAGAGGTGTTGGGAGAAGAAGAACTGGCGAGAACGGACTATGTGGAAATTGTGGATTTTGCGGACATTACACCGATTGAGAACTTTGCTGAGGCTAAGAAGGGGGAAGTGTTATGTGCCATAGCCGTTTACATCGGGAAGACGAGGCTGATTGATAATTTTATTTTCCAATTACAGAAAGGGTAAAAGCATGAATGTCAGGATGTTAAAAGGAAAAATTCACCGTGCCGCAGTGACTCAGGCGGAATTGAATTATGTGGGCAGCATAACCGTGGATACGGAGTTGCTGAAAGCGGCGGGTATACTGGAATATGAAATGGTGCAGATTGTGGATGTGGAAAACGGTAATCGGTTTGAAACCTATACGATTGCCGGGCAGGCAGGGAGCGGCATGGTCTGCCTGAACGGGGCGGCTGCCAGGCAGGTGCAGATCGGTGACCATGTGATTATTATGGCGTATGCGGATATGACTCCGGAGGAGGCAAAGGAGCATAAACCTTATGTGGTTTTTACGGATGAAAGAAACGGGATTGCCAAGGTGACGCGTTATGAAAGGCATGGAGAATTGGCTCCTTTGCCGGGCATTTAAGCGGAAGCCGGGGAACGGCGGGGG
>CAJTVK010000002.1:64695-93393 GCA_910579645.1 uncultured Lachnospiraceae bacterium
CCCCCGCCATTCTATGGCTTTGCGGCGGAATTTTCCGGCTGATTCCGCCAGTCCAGCGGACTCATTCCCGTATTTTTTTTGAACAGCCGGCTGAAATACCCCTGATCCTGATATCCAATCATTTCGCTTACTTGCTTTACGGGTATTTCCGGATTATGGGATAGGTAGTGTTTGGCTTGGGAGAGCCTCATCTGAGTAATGAATTTCAAGGGTGATACCTGATATTGCTGCTGGAAAATCTTGGTCAGATAGCTGGGGCTGTAATGCATGCTGTCGGCAATCAGGTTCAGGTTGGTATCCATATTGTAATTTTTGACAAGATAATCCCGCAGCGTGGCAGCAATCTGCTCCGGGGAGTTCCGTGCCATGGACTCATTGAATATTTTTTCGTAAGCTTTCTGTTCGATCTGGTACTGTCTGCGGATGCTGCGCAGAGCCAACGTCAATTCTTCCGGATCCACCGGTTTCAGCAGATATTCCGAGACTTTCAGGCGGATGGCACTCTGTGCATACTCAAAATCAGAAAACCCGCTGATGATGATAAATTTAGTCAGAGGACAGTGATTGTAAACATTTTCCAACAGTTCAATCCCGTTCATGACAGGCATCCGGATATCCGTAATCAGGAGATCCGGATTGTGCTGTTTCACCAGCTGATAGGCTTCATCGCCGGTCTGTGCCTTCCCTATCACCTCAAAATCCGGTGCATATTGTTGGATTTTTTCTGTCAGGTGATTCAGGAGCAGTATTTCGTCTTCTGCTACGATTACGGTATATTTTGCAGTTCCCATTTTCTCTATCTCTCCTTTTTTCGCCCAATGGTCACGATGCCGTGGCAGTCGCCGGTGTTGCCATATTCAAATATGATCTCTGTTCCGCAGTGCAGATGCCAACGTATGTACACATTCAATAATCCAAGCCCGTCGATATTCAGTTCCGGCAGGCCGGGCTGTTCGTCTGCGATACGGATGCGCTCACGAATCATGGCAAGGGACTCTTCGGAAAATCCGGTGCCGGAATCTTTCACTTCAATTTGCCAGGAGGATTCGGAAATTATGCTTCGGATGGATAAGTTCCATGGCGGCTTGCAGTCAATTCCGTATTTCAGCGCATTTTCCACAATGGGTTGTATAATCAGCTTAGGAACCGGAACATCCAGAATGGAATCGTCTATGTCGACGGTATAGTTCAGATTTTCCTGAAAGCGAACCTTCATGCAGTATAGGTATTTCCGTACATAATCCATTTCTTCCCGAAGAGTGACGGGAGCATTTGAAGTGTCTGTGATATAGCGCATCATCCTTGTCAGGTTCCGGCAAATCATAATAACCTCGTCTTTCCGTTCCATCTCCGCAAGTACGATAATGCTGGCCAGCATATTGTAGTAAAAATGAGGGTTAATCTGGGACTGGAGCGCCAAGTTTCTGGATTTTAATTCCTGTGCCCGGGAATCCAGCAGCGCGTTCATGGAATTTTTCAGGTTCACATTCATGTCGGCAAATTCTTGGTTCAACTCTTCCAGTTCCACAAATGAGTTGCGCAGTTCAGCTTTATTGTTTTCGTCCAATGTGTCAAGCATGGTTTTCTGGATGACTTTTTTTAGCTTCCGGATAGGTTTGATAAGCTGGCGGGAAGTCATGTAGGAAAAGACTAAGCAAAGTCCCACCATAAGAAAAATAACCATCAGCAGAAAATGCAGCATGTTTCTGACGGGAAGAAGAACCTGTGCTTCATCCTGTACAATGACATAAGTCCAATGACTATAGGAAGAGGTTTTGTGGATGAGCAGTTCCCGTTTTCCGTTGATTCTATAAGTTTTTGCAGGATTGTCTTCCGGCTGTCCGCTGATAAGGGAATAGTATGCTGCGGAAGTATCATTTGCCTCCGGGAGGTCATAGGGGTAGACCAAATATCCTTCGGCATTATAGATATATACTGCCGGGGCGGACTTTGTTCTCTTTTGGTAAGTGATAATGCTTTTGAAGACAGAAGAGCATTTTTTCATGGTTTCAATAACACCGATTTCCTGTTTGGAACTGTCCTGCAGCGTGCGGTAGAGGGAAATATACCAAGTAGGCGGTGTGCTGGAAGTACCGCTTGTCTTAAGGTCGTTGGTTGCGTAGGGCAGGCTTACCGTCTTTTTTCCGGCATTTTCGGATACGGTGTCCATCCAGTCCAAGGTGTTCAGGTCAATGGGGTATATGTTGGTTTTGCTCCCCACCTGCAGAAGATAGCCGTTGTAATCATAGAGATTGATTTGGTCCGCATTTAGGTTTGTTCCGTTGATGGACATAAAGAGCGTGGTCAGGTTTCGGAATTCGTCGGAGGCAGCGGAGATGTCCATCCATTCCGAAAGCTGCTTTTTGATCAGGTTGCTGTAAGAGATGTTAATGGAAACGTTGTCCAGTTCACGGATTTCCGCATCGGTTTGGGAAAGAAAGGAATTGTTCAGTTCCTGCAGGCTTTTCGTTTCCCTCTCTATCAGAATTTCCGAGGTATATCGATAAAAAAATACGGAGTACAGCAGGACGACAATCATAGCCATAAAAAAGTAGGTTAGGAAAAAATGGGTTTGCAGTTTATGCTTCATATGAAAAACGGTGTCCTTCCAGGTATGCGGCTGTGGCCGCTTTGGCAAAATCATCGGCAGTAACGAATACTTTTATGGTACAACAGAATGTCTAAAAATGCAAATGCAAATAGGAAATGAAAGTAATAATGTATAATCAGAAAATGTGATAAAAAAGCAGGGATGTATAATTTGCATATGGAAAGAAAAAAATGCAGCATAAAACTATAAAATATGTAAAAAATGTCCTAATTCAAAAGCGGATAGTACATAGACGGAATTACAAAAAGGAACTACTATAAGTACATGTAAAACATAATATTCCGAGACCATCCATGAACAGACCTTGATGTATTTCCGCGTGCTCAGGAGGAATGTCGGGTCGGAAATGCCGTGAGGGGAAGATGCTGTGAGCAGGCAGGTACGGGAGGTACGGATGTGTTGCCGAATATGTAAAACAATAAAAGAAAGGATGAGGGTAAATGAAGAAAAAAGTAATCAGTGCATTATTGTGTGCGGCAATGTTGACAGCTTCATTGACAGGGTGTTCGGGAGAAACTTCCGACAGCGGCAACAGCAGAGAGGAGAGTTCGGGGACGGAGAGTGCCGGTCAGGAAAGTTCCGGAGAAACTGCTGCGGCAGAGAGCGGCCAGAAAGAAACCCCCGATATGGATTTTGCAGGAGAAGAACTGAGCATTCTGGTATCTGCAGGATGGATGGACAATCGCTATGACGATACGATTGCAAGATTTGAAGAAACTTACGATGTAACGGTGGATTTGCAGACCATTCCCGCAGATCAATACAGCGATATTCTCCAGTCCAAGCTTTCTACGGATTCTTGTGCAGATATTTTCTGGATTCAGTCCAATCCGTTTGCAATCAGTTCCGTGATCGTGGATCCGGAAAAATATTGTATAGACTTTTCCGATGCGGGATGGAAGGGCATCATGCCGGAGGCAAGGCTTTCTTCCTGCGAGTATGAAGGTAAGCTGTACGGACTGCAGATTTGGCATAATTCACCGGAATATGTCATGACATATAACAAAACTTTATTTGAAGAACTGAATTTGGAGGTTCCCACAAGTTATGCAGAACTGTTGAATGTCTGTGAAAAAATTGCGGCAGAGGGAATTACGCCTTGGTTTTTGCCCGGAGCGGACGGGTGGCAGCACCAGCTTGCATTTTTCCAAATCGGCGGTGTGTATGAAGAAGCGGTTCCCGGACTGTATGATGCGTTGAACGGGAATACTGCGACATTTGCTGACAATGCAAAGATGCTGGAAGTATTGACACAGTTTAAAGAACTATCGGATAAAGGATATTTCGGAGAGGATTGGATAGGGACGGACAGTGCAAATATGGCAAATGAATTCGGCGACAGAAATTGTGCAATGGCTATGGCAAATTCCAGTTATATCAAGCAAATTCAGGAGGAGACAGGTACGGCAGATGAATTTGGACTGTTTCTTATCCCCTTGGGTGACAACGGCAGTTTCCCGACGAACCCGGCAGGGCCGACCATGTTCGGATATAAAGGGACGGAGCATGAGGAATTGGTGAAGACATTCTTTGACTTTGTGACAACGACGGAAAGCCTGCAGGAAATCTTGGACAATTCGCCGGCTTATACGAATTTGGATGTAAATGATGCCGGGTTGGAACAGCACTGGCTCCCGGAAGAAGAAGAGTTCATGAATGCCGTGGATAAGAATAAGATGAATACGCCTGTGCTTCAGACCGGAACTAAGTATACCAATGATTATTGGGGAGATTTTGGTGCGGATATGATATCTTTCTGCCAAAATCAGTGCGAGGCAAATGATGTGCTGAAAAACATGGATTCCAACCGTGCGGAGGCGGCAAAAATTGCCGGTGACAGTGCATGGGAATAAATCAATCTGTAAAGTGACAGAAACAATGGAGGTAAAGCTGCCGGAGAGGAGCATGCCATGCTGCTCCCGGCACTTTCAAAAACCGGGAAAGTGGTGATTTTTTGAAAAAAAATAAAATATATCCAATGTGGTTCTTGTTTGTTCCGCTTGTGCTTTACAGTGTGTTTTTTCTTCTTCCCAGTATTTTGGGGATTGGATATTCGTTCACCGATTGGAACTCCCGCAGTATGGGAGAAGTAGGTTTCGTGGGACTTAGCAATTACATAGAAATTTTTACTTCGGATAAGGATTATCTTTCCGGAATCGGGCATACGCTGATGTTTACGGTAGTTTCAAACATCGTGAAGCTTATTCCGGCTTTGTTCCTGGCGATTATGCTGAATGAAGGAATCCGGGGGAAAGGTGTGTACAGGACGCTGCTGTATCTGCCGTCCATACTGCCGTATGTGATTATCGGCATTTTATTCACGTCTATTTTAAACTATAACAACGGAATGCTTAACAGTGTTCTGGAATTTCTGCATTTGGGCTTCCTGAAACAGAAGTGGCTGTCGGATTTGAATGTGGTTTGGAAATCTATATTCGGGGTGGATGCATGGAGGGGCGTAGGTTATGTCATGACAATCTTTATTGCGGGCTTAAGCACCATCCCAAGATCTTATTATGAGGCGGCGCAGATTGACGGCGCAAATTTCTGGCAGAGGCTGCGGTATGTGACACTGCCCATGATTTCGGGTTCGATAATGATTAATCTGGTATTCGGCATTACTTACGGACTGAAGGTATTTGATATTATTTATGTGCTGACTAACGGAGGCCCAGGCCATGCGACAGAAGTGATTACGACCTATTCCTATCAGCTATATTCTTCCGGACATTATGGAATGTCAACGGCACTGAATACAATTTTGCTGCTGATTACGGCAGCCGTAGGGGTATGGATAGTGAAGAGCATGAGTAAACAGGAGGTACAGCAATGACAAAAAAAAGAATACTTGCCGTGCTGAAGCATGCACTGATGATTCTGCTGTGCCTTGCGGTAGTTCTTCCGTTTTACCTTGTGGTAATCAATTCTTTTAAAACAAAAGGGGAAGCGGCGAGGATGAATCTGTCGCTTCCGAAAGAATGGCAGTTTTCCAATTATAAGGAGGTAATAGAGAAAGGGAAACTGATACAAGGCTTCTTCAACAGTTTGATTTATGCCGGGGTTTCTACGCTGATTGGTGTGGTGAGTTCCGCAATGGCATCGTTTGTGATGAGCAGGCGGAAGACGAAGATTAATATCTTTCTGTATTATTTTGTGCTTTGCGGACTGTTTTTCCCTGTGAACTATGTGACATTGTCGAGGGTGCTGAGTACATTTCTGCTGACAAATACTAAGGCGGGGATAGTGATAGTGTTTACCAGTGCGATGATTCCGTTCTGCGTATTCACCATACGAAATTTCATTTCCTCCGTTCCCGTGGAATTGGATGAGGCGGCAGTGCTGGATGGTGCAGGGCCTGTGGCATTATTTTTCCGGATTATCATACCTATGCTGAAGCCGGTGCTGTTTACTTGCTTTATCCTGCAATTCATGGGAGTATGGAGTGACTTCCTCACTCCGCTTTATCTGTCATCCAAGAGCAAACTGTTTCCTATGACAATGGCGGTGTATCAGTTCTTTGGCAAAAATACGAATTATTGGAACTACATCTTTGCGGATATTGTGCTGACCTGTATTCCGGTAATCCTAGTGTATCTGTTCGGACAGAAATATATTATCGGCGGGCTGACTTCCGGTGCGGTGAAAGAATAATGCCGATGAGCATACACAGCGATGAAAAATAAAATATAAGCTGCGGCAGGTAAAAGGGGTGAAAACAGATAATAAGGAAATGTATCAGAAATGAGAAAATACATAGAAAGAGCGAGAGGTAAAGAAGATGAAAGAATTAGCGATGAATACGAAACTGGTGGTGCGTCCGATTGTAGGCTGCCTGACTCATTCCCATTTCTGGGAGGGGCCGTGCCGTGCGGGCTATAAAGAGGATATGACTGTGGAAGCGGAATCTGCGGCGGCGGATAAGGCATTTGCAGAGGCAAAAAAAATACTGGAGCAGGCAACGGATGAAATCCGTTTTCTGGAAGCCGTGGATGCCCGTTATGACGAAAAGTTTGTTGTAGGAAAAGAGGTATTTGCACGGATTGAAGAAGACATGGAACAGGTGGATTTTTTCCTTTGCATGAACTGGAGAATTCCGAAACTGGAACGTTATAAGAAACCTATTGTGATTTTGCAGAACGGGAATGAAGGGATTGACTTTGCGGCATATTGCAGGAATATCGGAGTGGAGGCCTATGTGGCGATGGATGTCAGAGATTTGAACGAGATAGCGCATCTCCTATGGGTACGGAAAGCAATATCGGAGACTAGGGCGCTTGTGCTGACCGCAGGCGGACAGCCTACCTTTGGCATCCAAAGCTTAATCCGGGATCCGGAAGTGCTGCGTCAGAAATATGGATTTGAAGTCATTAAGCTTCCGTTCCGTGAGATCTTTAAATATATGGATGAAATCACCGATGAAGAGGCCAAGCCTATTGCGGACAAGATTATCAGCGGTTCCAAGGAGACGAAGGTAAATACGGACTGGTTCCTTAACGATGTGAAATATTATCTGGCGGCGAAAAAAATGATGGATATTTATGACTGCAATGCATTTTCTACGGCATGCCATGAACTTTGCACCTCCGAGATTCCCCAGGAGAGAAAATTTACGCCCTGCATGTGCCATTCCCTGATGAAGGACGAGGGAATCCCTAGCGGATGCGAGGAAGATTTGAATGCGCTGCTGGCTATGAGCATTTTGCAGTATGCGGCGCACCGTCCGGCATTTATGGGCAATCCGAATCATGAGACGGACGAACTGCTGCGTATCCATCATGCCGTTCCCGCATTGTGCATGAACGGATATGGCACGAAACCTCTGGAATATAAGCTGTGGGCATTTACCGGACAGGGCTTCGGCGGAAAGCTGCAGGTTGACTTTACGCAAAATGAGCAGAATGATGTGACGCTGGCACGTTTCAATCCGGCGGGGGATACGGTCTGCGTTAAGGTGGGTCAGGTGCTCCGCTCCGAGTATGACGAAGTTTACTGCAGCCCGTATTATTATATCCAGATGGATGATGCCAGAAGGTATATGCATCATTTGGCGGGTTTCGGGCATCATCAGGTGTTGGTGTTCGGAAATTATCTGCAGGAAATGAAAGATTTGGCGGAAGTAATGGGATTTCAGGTGTTGGAAGGGTGATGCGGGTGAACGCTTCCGGCAAGCGACGCATCGGGCTGACAACACTCTGCTGAAAGGACAATGCATATATGATTTATTTAAATAATGCAGCAACTACATATCCGAAACCGCAATGTGTTGCAGAAGCACATGCAGAGGCTTTATGCGCTCCCCCCGCAGGGCAGTTCCGTAGCGGGGGGCAGAGCGGGGGCAGGGATGTGCTTGCATGCTGCCGGAAAAATCTTGGAAAGCTTCTGGGAATCGGCAATCCGGAACGGATTTTTTTTACATCCGGGGCGACGGATTCCCTAAATCAGCTTTTTCACGGATTGGAGAGGAAGGGGAGGAAGGTTTTAGTTACTCAGACGGAGCATAACAGTGTGCTCCGTCCTTTGCTAAACGGAATTGCAGCCGATGCAGTGACGGAAACAGTGCCTTGCGATAAAAACGGGTGGGTAAGCCCGGAGGCGTTTGAGGAAAGGATTACGGCGGAAACGGGGCTGTTTGTGCTGAATCATTGTTCCAATGTGACCGGTATGGTGCAGGAGGCGGCTCGGTTTGGGGAGATTTCAAAAAAGCATGGGGTGCTGTTTCTGTTGGATGCTTCTCAGAGTGCCGGGTGTATTCCGGTGGATTGTGACGGATGGCAGGCAGACGCGCTTGTATTTACGGGGCATAAGGGGCTGTTTGGACCGCAGGGGACGGGGGGATTTTTTCTGCGGGACGGGGTAAGGATGAAGCCTTATCGGTATGGGGGAACAGGAAAGGACGGCAGCAGACTTGTCTATGGAGAGGGTGATTTTGAATATGAGGTCGGGACTCAGAATGGTCATGGGATACAAGCTTTGAACGCGGGGGTGGAATATATTCTGGAGCGGGGGGTGGAGAAAATCGCGGAAGAGGAACGGCTGCTGATGAAGCGGCTGTATGAAGGGCTGACGGAAATGAAGGGGGTGACAGTCTATGGAGAGAAGGAACGGAATCGGGGGCCGGTGCTGAGTATGAATGTGGCAGGACTGAGGCCGTCAGAACTGGCGTATATTCTTCAGAACGGATATGAAACGGTAGTTCGGGCAGGGCTGCATTGTGCGCCGCTGATTCATCGGGCGTTGGGGACAGAAGGGTACGGTACGGTACGGGTCAGCGTCTCCGCATTGACAGAAAGGCAGGAGGTAGAGAATTTTCTGGAGATTATGGGTGAGATTGCGGCAGCAGCAGGGGGAGGTAAGAAATGAAGGTGTTGGAGACGATTCCGTCCAGGGAACGTTGCGCGGAGGCCGGGTGGCATGCATATGATTTTATGCTGAGCCGGCCCATGGATGATGAATTTATAGAGTCATTGCGGCCGTTGGGAGGTTTTCTGTATATGCGGATGCTGAGAAAACCGTTTTTTAAAGTGGAATCGGAGCATTTTCTGCTGAAAGGGATTCGGGGGGACGAATTTTTCCGGATGGCAGTTCATGGGGATTATCAGGATGAAGTGAAGAGAGTGGAGAAATATGTGGAAGGGTTCTCCCGGTGGAAGGAAGAATGAAAGAGACGGAGTGGGCAAGAGCGGTTATGAAAGGGAGTGGGATTTGTCATGAAAAGTGTAAAGACAGAGCAGTATGCGGAACTGAACAGGGAGTCTTTTTACCTGCGTTTGGTTCCGGTAGGGGAAGAGGTATTCCGGTGTATATTCAGTCAGGAGCCTATGGGCGATACAAAACCGGTTTTGGCTGGCCGGGCAGATTTTGCCCCAGTGCCGTTTGAAACAGAAGAAACGGAGAACAGTTTTCGAATCCGCACAAAGAGCGTGGAGGCAGAAGTGCTGAAGAGGGATGGAAGGATTATTTGGAAAAGGCTGCCGGACGGTAAATGTCTTTTGGAAGAAGGGAAAAAAGAACTGGAAAAGATAGATGTAATGCGTTATACCACGGGTGATGAAGCACCGGTCATTGACAGGGTAAGGACTGTGGACGGAGAACGTAATTTTATCCGCAACCTGAAACAGGTGACAGATCATCAGGCCTATAAAGGGCGGCTGCATTTTCGGTGGAGGGAAGAGGAAGGAATTTACGGCTTTGGACAGGCAGAAGAAGGTATTTATAATTATAGAGGGCGTGACCAATATTTGTATCAGCATAATATGAGGATTCCGATGCCTGTACTTTTGTCGGATCAAGGATACGGGATGCTGTTTGACTGCGGCAGTCTGATGACTTTTCATGACGGTGAGGATGACTCTTATTTATTCTTTGATACGATATCCCGGATGGATTACTATTTTATTGCTAAGAGGACACCGGATGAAATCATAAGGACAATCCGCAGCCTGACCGGACGTGCGGCTATGCTGCCTAAGTGGGCATTTGGTTATATTCAGTCTAAGGAGCAGTATTACACGGCGAAGGAACTGGCTGATGTGGTGCGGAAGTATCGGGAATTAAAAGTTCCTTTGGACTGTGTGGTACAGGACTGGAATACATGGAATTCGGGAAATTGGGGCGAAAAGCTGGTGGATAAATCCCGCTACGGAGATCTGAAGGAGCGCATGGAGGAGATTCACGGAATGCATGCGCATACTATGGTGTCTGTCTGGCCTAATATGAATAGGGGCGGGAAGAACCATACGGAATTTTTCCGGGCAGGACATCTTCTGGACGATTATGCTACTTATGATGCATTTTCGGAGGCGGCGCGGGAAATGTACTGGCAGCAGGCGAAGAAAGAATTGTTTGACGGCGGGTTCGATTCCTGGTGGTGTGATTCCACGGAGCCGTTCAGCGGGCCGGACTGGGGAGGAGCCATGAAGCGGGAGCCTTGGGAGCGTTATGTGTTGGTAGGAAACGAGCATAAGAAATATTTGCCGCCGGAACAGGCGAACCTGTTTGCACTGATGCATGCAAAGGGAATCTATGAAAATCAGCGGAAGGAGACGGAGGACATGCGGGTGCTGAACCTGACCCGATCCGGTTATATATCGGGGCAGCAGTATGGGGCAGTGCTTTGGTCGGGAGATACCTATGCCTCTTGGGAAACGCTGAAAAAACAGATTGTGGAAGGATTGAATATGGGCTTGTCGGGCTATCCCTATTGGACGTTAGATATCGGCGGATTTTTCACGGTAGGCGGCAAATGGCAGAACCGGGGCTGCGGCTGCAATACGGATCCTGCGCCCAAATGGTTCTGGCAGGGAGAATATGATGAGGGCGTGGCGGACTACGGCTACCGGGAACTGTATGTCAGATGGCTTGAAATGGGGACGTTCCTTCCTATGTTCCGCTCCCACGGAACCGATACGCCGCGGGAAATCTGGAATTTCGGGAAAAAGGGGGAGCCGTTCTACGATGCCATTGAGAAGTACATTCGGCTGCGGTACGATTTGATGCCTTATATTTATTCTTTGGCAGGAGATGTGTATCTGAACCATGGGACAATGATGCGGAGCCTGCTGTTTGATTATATGGAGGATGCACAGGCCAGGAAAACGGATCAGGAGTTTCTGTTCGGAAAAAACCTGCTTATCTGTCCGGTGACCGCGCCTATGTATTACGGAAAGGACAATGAGAAAATAGAAGCGGAGAAGATATGGAACTGTTATTTGCCGGCAGGAGACGATTGGTATTATTTTTGGACGGATAAAAAATATGCCGGCGGGCAGTTTGTGACCATAGAGGCACCGCTTGACCGACTTCCGGTTTTCGTGAAAGCCGGCTCGGTAATTCCGATGAGAAAAGGGCTTATGTATGCGGAGGAAGAAAACGGAAACCCATTGGAAGTTCATGTTTATCCGGGGAGAGACGGGAAGTTTATGTTATATGAGGATGAAGGCAATAATTATCGCTATGAAAACGGAAGCTATGCGGTGACGGAACTATTATGGGATGAAGCGGCGAGGAAGCTGACGGTAGGTGAGACGGTGGGAGAATTCCCGGGGATGCGGAGGGAATGGAGAGACAATATAGAGCTGCATATCCACGAACCGGCTGTTTGACGTAAATCTTCCGTAAGGCGGAAGGACATCCGGAGGAAAGTTTTTTGAACCTGCCACGGAAGAGGATGTGAGGTGCTGAAATGAACAAATTATTTTATTATGATTATGCAAAAGAATGGATTGAGGCTCTTCCGCTCGGCAACGGACGGCTGGGCGCCATGGTTTACGGTGAGCCGTTTGAAGGGCGGATACAGCTGAACGAGGAAAGTGTGGTATATGGAGGGCCAATTGACCGGATTAATCCGGATGCAGGCAAAAATATATCCAAGATACGCCGTCTTATCAAAGAGGGCAGGATTGAAGAAGCAGAGGAACTGAGTGTCTATGCTTTGTCGGGAACGCCGCAGAGTCAGCGGCCGTTTCAGACATTGGGTGAATTTTCTTACCGTATGCTTCATGGCGACGGTGAAGTTTCGGACTATAGGAGAGAACTGGATTTGGAAACCGGAACGGTGACGGTCAGCTATGTACAGGATGAGATTGCATATGGGATGAAAGTTTTTATTTCTTTGGAGAAGGATGTCCTGGCGGCGGAGTTCTTTGCGGACAGGGCGGGATGCCTTTCCATGTCAGGGCTTCTGACAAGGGGAAGATATTATAATTGTGCAGGAAGTGTGGATGAAGACACGATTTATATGGACGGAGATTTGGGAAAAGGCGGAAGTGAATTCTGTGTGCAGGCAAAGGCGTGCGCACAGGGAGGCAGCGTCCGGACCATTGGGGAACATTTGGTGATAAAAAATGCCGACCGGATAGTGATTTACCTGAATGGTGTAACAACATATCCGCTGCGGGAGAAAAAAATTGCCGATTGCCATGGGTATCTGCGGCAGCAGCTGTCCGGTTTGGATTTCGGATGTTTTGCAGGGATAAGGGAATCACATATCCGCAGGCATGAAGAAATGTTCGGGCGTTCGGTATTGGAGCTTGGGACAGGGAATCCGGAATTGGAAATGCTGCCTACGGATGAACGCCTGCGGCGGATTGCGGACGGGGGCATTGACCATGGGATGGTGTCGCTTTATTATGCATATGGGCGCTATCTGCTGATGTCATGCAGTCAGCCGGGAGGCTTGCCGGCCAATCTTCAGGGAATCTGGTGCGAGAAACTGGAACCGATATGGGACTCCAAGTATACGATTAATATTAATACTCAGATGAATTACTGGCCGGCGGAAATCTGCAATCTGTCCGAATGTCACATGCCACTGTTCGATCATTTGGAACGGATGGCTGGAAACGGAAAACGTACGGCATCCGAAATGTATGGGTGCCGCGGATTTGTAGCCCATCATAATACGGATGTCTGGGCAGATACCGCACCGCAGGATTTGGCTTTGCCGGCTTCCTACTGGGTGATGGGAGGTGCATGGCTGGCGACACATATATGGAAACATTATCGTTATACGATGGATCGGGACTTTCTGGAGCGCATGTATCCGGTATTGCAAGAATGTGTACGTTTTTTTGTTGATTTTCTTATGGAGGATAAGGGAGAACTTGTCATCTGTCCGTCCGTTTCGCCGGAGAATACTTACCTCATGGAAAACGGCAAGACGGGAAGGCTTTGCATGAGTTCGGCCATGGATACAGCCATTCTGCGGGACATTCTTACACAGTTTTCAGAAAGTGAGAAGGTTTTGGGAAAGGAGTCCGAACTTGGCGGGCAGGCAGCCGGAATCTTGGAAAGACTGCCCGGATTTGGCATCGGCAGGCACGGTCAATTGATGGAATGGCGGGAGGATTATGACGAGTGGGAAATTGGGCATCGGCATTTTTCTCATTTGTATCCGATTTTTCCTTCCAACCAGATTAATGTGTATGAAAATGCCGAATTTCTGGAAGCCGGTAAAAAATCATTGGAGCGGCGTATGGAATACGGCGGCGGACATACGGGATGGAGCTGTGCATGGCTGGTCAATCTGTATGCACGCTTTGAGGACGGGGACAGTGCGGTAAAATATATGCATCATCTTTTGGGAAAACTGACGGCTCCGAATCTGTTTGATTTACATCCTCCGCTGGACAGGATTCCCGGAATCCCTTGGGTTTTCCAGATAGACGGAAATTTAGGGGGAGCCTGCGGAATCGCTCAATTGCTGCTGCAGAGTCATTTGGATGAAATATATTTTCTTCCGGCACTGCCCTCTTCTTGGGAGAAAGGAAGCGTGAAAGGATTATGTGCGGAGGGTGGATTTGAAGCAGATATCCGCTGGCAGGACGGGAAGCTGAAAGAAGCGGTTCTCTATGCAAAGAAAGGCGGAAAAGCGGTGATTCGATGCAGGGAGGAACTTGAAATACGGAAAGACGGGAATATGCTCCGGGCCGGCAGGGATGAGAAGGGGCGTTATGTGTTGGAAACACGGGCAGGGGATGTTTACCGATTTTACAGTTAAGGAACCGTTTCGGTTCCTTAACTGTTATTTCTGTTTTCGTTGACGATGATATTCAGATTTCTTATAATATGTTAAAAAGGCTATGCGGAGGGATGCATATGGCGGTTAAACATGGGCTGGGCTATCAGAATTATGAAGCGATAGTGCAGAATCGGATATTTTACATTGACAAAACGAATTTTATTCGGGAATGGTGGAATTATGCAGATATGGTTACGCTGATTACGCGTCCGCGCAGGTTCGGTAAGACGCTGAATATGAGCATGGTGGAATGCTTTTTCTCCAATAGGTATAAGGACAGAGGTGACTTGTTTGAAGGGAGGAAGGTTTGGGAAGATTGGGAATTCAGGAAATTGCAGGGGGCGTATCCTGTGATTTCCATGAGTTTTGCCGGAGCAAAGCTGGGATATGATGAGGACGGGGAAATCGGAGCAAAACCTGACGGTATCGAAGGGATGAAAACGGCTGTTAAAAAAATTATTGCAGGTGTATATAGAAAATGCAAGGATATGATGAAGTCAGAGTTGTTTGACGACGACGACAGGGATTATTATGCATCGGTGAAGAAGGATATGCCGGATGAAACGGCAGTGACTGCCATTAGCATGCTTAGCATGTATCTTGAGAAGTATTATGGGAAAAAAGTTATTATTCTTCTCGACGAATATGATACACCGATGCAGGAAGCTTGGATTTACGGGTACTGGAATAAGGCGGCGGCATTTTTTAAGAGTTTTTTCATAAATACTTTTAAGGAAAACGACAGCTTGGAACGGGGGCTTATTACAGGAATCACAAGGATGTCAAAGGAATCCATTTTTTCTGAACTGAATCATCTTAAAGTGGTCACGACTACTTCTGCTAAGTATGCTGCGTGTTTTGGCTTTACGGAGGAAGAAGTATTTCAAGCTTTGGATGAGGCAGGGCTTGGAGAGCATAAAGAAGGTGTGAAGAAGTGGTATGACGGTTTTACGTTTGGGAAATATACAGATATTTATAATCCGTGGTCCATTGTGTCATTTATGGAAAACGATGCAAATTATGAAGCTTATTGGGCGAATACAAGTTCCAATGGACTTATAGGAACATTGATAAAGACGGGAAATGCCGAGATAAAGAAAACGGTGGAGGACTTGCTTGCCGGCAGGGATTTTACGGCAGCTATAGATGAACAGATTATATTTGCCCAGTTAAACGGCAACACGAATGCCATATGGAGCCTGCTTCTTGCCGCCGGATATTTAAAGATAACAGGCAGGGAGCCTATGGAGGAGGATAGAGCAGAGGATATAAAATATACGTTGGCACTTACGAACAGGGAAGTGCTGTTCATGTTCAGGAATCTGGTAAAAGGATGGTTCGGGATAGATGTGGCGGGAAGCGTCTATAATGATTTTGTCCGGGCGATGTTGTTGGATGACGTGGATTACATGAATGATTTTATGAACGAAATTGCCTTGAACACCTTTTCAAGTTTTGATATAGCAAAAGGTGCTGCAGAAAATGATCATCCGGAGCGGTTTTATCATGGTTTTGTGCTGGGGCTGATGGTGGGGCTTCGGGACAGATTTGAAATCACCTCCAACCGTGAGAGCGGTTTTGGGAGGTATGACGTGTTGCTCAAGCCTTATGACAAGGAAAAAGATATGGCATATATTATTGAATTTAAGGTCTTTAGAGCATCGAAAGAAAAAACGCTTGAGGATACGGTTGCCGATGCTCATGTCCAGATAGAGAAAAAGCAGTATGAGGCAATGCTGATTGCCGGTGGTTTTGCACCGGACAGAATAAGAAAATATGGTTTTGCTTTTCAGGGGAAAAGATGTCTGATAGGATAACGGTAAAGCCAAAAACGGCGGATGATTCCCGTGAGCGGGAATCCCTGCCGTTTAGGAACTGTTCAGGAATAACTTGTTAATTTGCTGCCGTGAAAATGTTCCGTTGCATATTACTTGAGTATAAGCCCTACCGGACAATGGTCGGAGCCGAGGATATCCGTGTAAATCAATGCGTCTTCCAGCCGATTCTCAAGGCTTTCCGATACAAGGAAATAATCAATCCGCCATCCGGCATTTTTCGCCCGGGCACTGAACTGATAGGACCACCAGGAATAAACCCCCTCTTTGTCGGGATAAAAATACCGGAAAGTATCAAGGAAGCCGGATTTGGTGAGGGCGGTGAATTTTTCTCTTTCTTCATCGGTGAAGCCGGCATTTTTGCGGTTGGTTTTGGGATTTTTCAGGTCGATTTCTTTGTGTGCTACGTTCAGGTCGCCGCAGAAGATGACAGGCTTGGATTTTTCCAGTTCCTTTATATAATGAAGGAAGTCGTCTTCCCACCGCATCCTGTAATCCAGCCTGGTCAGTTCGCGCTGCGAATTAGGGGTATATACGGTTATTACATAAAAATCCTCATATTCCAATGTTATGACTCTTCCTTCATGGTCATGTTCTTCCATGCCAATGCCTTTGACTACGGACAGCGGTTCCTGTTTGGTAAAAATTGCAGTGCCGGAGTATCCTTTTTTCTCTGCGGAATTCCAGTATTGAAAATATCCGGGAAGTTCCAAGGCAATCTGACCTTCCTGTAATTTGGTTTCCTGTATGCAGAAAATATCTGCCTCCTGTGCTTGGAAAAAATCCATAAATCCTTTTCCTACACAGGCACGAAGGCCGTTTACATTCCATGATATTAATTTCATAAGCTTGTCCTTTCTGTATAAAATTCAGCCTGAATTTCAGCCGGTGCTTTTCGGCGGAGATGGCCGTCCGATTCCGGCAGGTTCTTCCGTTAATAGTATTCTACTAAATGAAAGAAATTTGTCAATAAATCCAAACAGTATTTCCGGAGATAAGTTAGGCTGTATTTTTGGCATTATTACCTTTAAAGAATACTATGCAGGAAATGGTGATGGAACCTGTTGATGAAATTTAATAAAAAATAAGTGTTAATAAGAAGGAAAATTATTAAAAATGTAGATTGCATGCGGAAAAAGATTAATTATATTCATTTTCTCGCTGTCCTCCGGTAAGCCAGTTCATAAATTCTCAAGAATTTGTTCACATTTTAGTCACAAATTAGGCATATTATGTTTACAGTCGATGACGGAGCCCGAAGAACCATTGGCAGGCAGCTATAAAATGCATGGCAGAATGATGTATGGAAGCTGCGGTGCGGTGGGATATATGGGAGGGGATTCGGCGGAACATATCTATATGTTTAGGAGGAGAAAATTATGAAAAAGAAAGTAGTTATGTTATTGACAGCAGTGGCAACATGTGCAACCCTGATGATGGCTTGCGGCAACACCGAGCAGGTTACAACCGATGATACCGCTGTAGAAGTACCTGCAGAGGATGCAAATGCAGATGCTGAAGTACCTGCAGAGGATGCAAACGCAGATGCTGAAGTACCTGCAGAAGATGCAAATGCAGATGCTGAAGCACCCGCAGAAGGTACAGAGGCAGACGCTGAAGCACCTGCAGAAGGCGCAGAGGCAGACGCAGAAACACCTGCAGAAGGCGCAGAGGCAGACGCAGAAACACCTGCAGAAAATGCAGAAGCAGAAACCGAAGCACCTGCAGAGGATGCAGAAGCAGATGCGGCAGCAGAAGATGCAGAGGCAGACGCTGAAACAAAAGCAGAATAATAATCTTACGGAAATAGAATCGAAAAACAGAACCGCCTGTCACGGGAAACCGTGGCAGGCGGTTTCTGCATTTTCCGTTTTATAGTCCGTAATCCACCTTGATCAAATCTTCATAAGGCAGCATGTATTCATTTACAATCCGGTAAGAAAGTTCCCGCATGCCGGCAAATTTGCCGGCGCAGTTTTCCTCAGTCAGCCGGTATGTCTCATTCTGCGCAATCATCTGCTCCGCCATAAAGCGGTTGATTTCCGGGGAGAAGTGCAGGGTGTCCATATAGTTTTCCAGATTGGTAATAATGTCCGTGTCGTCCTGAAAATAATACATTTCCACATTTTCATAGGTAAGCAGGGCTTCTGCTGCCTGTTCCATATTATATAGATAGGCTTCCAAGTCTCCGGTGCGGTATAAATTGTCCCAGAAAAGCATGGAATAGGCAGGGAAGAAAATCTTGAACTGCGTCTCGGGGTGATTTTCTGCCTGTGCTCGGATTAAAGCAATATTTCCGTCCAATACGTCCTGATAGTAATCTTTTTCTTTCATTGGGTCTATTTCGGCTTTGCGCATATACAGTCCTAAGGCCATATCCTGATTGAATTCTTTCCACTGCGCCCAGTTGTAAGAATTATTCTCATCATAGTCGCCGATAACGGAATTGGCAATCATATATGGAATTTTTTCCATAAGCACTCCTTTATTAAAAAGGTATTCCACATCATTGAGTAAATTCTTGTCATATAAATACATGGGACAGCCGGTCAGTTCAAAAGTGGGCGCGGGGTCTGCGGCAAGGGCGGAAGTGTCCATGTTATAGAACACATATTTTAAATCATGCTTTTCATACGCCGCATCCAGAAAATAGCATAAATCGGCAGTGGCTCCATAGGAGCGGATGGCCTTTATGGACTGGCAGCGGAAGCCTTCGTCAAACCAGCCATTGTAATAATTTTCCGCTACGGAAGAACCTGCGATTACGCTGTCATAATCAAAGGTACGAAGGGAACCGATACATTGATATTCTTTGTCGGTAAGCACGGCTTTCAGCCCGAACCAAGGTTTATGATAGTGGAAGAAGGGATCCGTAAGCACCACAATGCCGCCTATGGCAATCATGAAAATAATGCTTCTGAAAAAGAAGCTTTTCAGGAAGCTTTGGACGGAATCCTGTTTTTGTATAGGGGTTGAAGATAAATTTTCAGAGGGCATATAAAATCCTTTCTGCTTTTCAGGCACGCCGCTTTCTGCGGTATCCGGCTTAAACGTTAGAAATTAAAGTAAATAAAAGTGCTGACCTGTGAAAAAGAAATCAGCGACCATAAGAAGACTATCACAATATACCAACAAAAACGGGAATTGTAATTGGCAGCTTCCACGATTTCCAAGGCGTTTTTTCTTGTCATAATAAAGCCGCTGACGGCAAGCAGCAGGATAAGCACGGCAATGTAAGCCGCCGGCAATATGCCGGGAGCAGTCATGGTAATTATCTGTTTTATGATATAGAATTCGGGGATGTCCATAGTTGCCGCCAGTTTATAAATATATCCGGTATTCCGGAAGGAAAACAGATTTTTAAACATCTGGAAAGCATAGGCCATATTTTCGCTGCGGAAAAAGAAGAGCGAAAGGTTGAAAAAGGAAAAAGTAAAAAACCACCCCAGCCATCGGGGGATTTGCAGCCGGGCGGTTTTCCTATCCCCGCTGTCTTTGATGCCCACAATTCCCAAGTTATCCCATACTACCAACAGTCCCTGCATAGTGCCCCAGGCCACATAGGTCCAGTTGGCTCCGTGCCACAGGCCGCTCAAGGCAAAAATCGCCATGGTATTGCATATGGTTCTGGCTTTTCCGCGTTTGCTGCCTCCCAGCGGAATATATACATATGTGACGAAAAAACGTGAGAGGGTCATATGCCAGCGCTGCCACAGTTCTTTTACGGAGCAGGCTTTATAAGGCGAATTGAAATTTACGGGCAGCACGATATTGAACATATAACCCAGTCCCATTGCCATATCGCTGTAACCGCTGAAATCAAAATAAATCTGAAAGGTATAGGCGAGGATTACCAAAAGCGTGGAGGGGGAGTCCAGAAAATATGTCTGCGTAAAGCCGAAGTTCGTGGCAAAGGCCAGTGTGTCCGCCAGTAAAACTTTTTTCCCCAATCCCAATATAAACAGGGATAGGCCTTTTGCAAAATGCGAAGGGGAAAAAACTCTTTTGGCCGTATCTTCAAACTGAGGAATAATTTCTTTATATAAAACAATCGGGCCGGCAATCAGCTGCGGAAAAAAAGTGACAAAAGTAATATAATCCGTGAAGGGGTAATGTTCCGCCCTGCCGGTACAGCGGTCGATAACAAAGGACAGCTGCTGAAAGGTAAAAAAACTGATGCCCAAGGGCAGCAGGATATGTTTCAGATGGAAATCCGAACGGAACAGGAAGTTAATGTTCTCAATAAAAAAGTCATAGTACTTAAAATAAAAAAGAATCCCCAAGTTTATGCCGATGCCGGCCGCCAGTCCGATGCGGTTGGTCAGTTTCGTCCGGGAAAACTTCATCATATAGCTTAATAAATAGTTGACAAGAATGCTGGCAACAATAATCAACAGATAGTAAGTGTTGAAATACCCGTAGAACCAAAGTGACATTCCGGAAAGGAATATCTGCGCCAGACGGTATTTTTCAAACCTGTTTAGTGTATACCAGCCCAAAAGTGCGGCAGGCAGAAATATAAAAATAAATATATAGGAATTAAAAAGCATTTTTGGGAGCCTTTCTTTCGTTAGTGTTTTAGCTTCAAGCCAATGCTGTTAAGTTAAGTTTCGGTCAGCTTCCAGCTTCATGACATTGACTTGAAACAGTATAACATAATTTTGCCTATCTGAAAATCTTTTAACCATAAATAATTATGAGCGGAAGCAGATATTTCTATACGATGGGGGAATTACGTTTTTTCCGTGTCAAATGCAAAGTCAATTCTTAACAGTTCTTAAGTAAACCGAAAAAAGGGATAAACCGTAGGAATTGGGAAATAATGATAATGATGTAATACGGATCTTGTGCGGAGGGGTTGTTCCGGACACTGTGAGGACGGGCGCTGTGCCGGCAGAAGGTATGCGGAATCGGAATAGGAGGGAATTATGAGAATACGGATAGTAACGATGACATTTATTTTGACGATGACATTATGGGCGTTTGCGGCTCCGATGCTGACCGGCTGCGGGGAAGGGGAAATATTTAATTCCAATACAAACAGCGTGGAAAATGTCAGAAGAAGCGGTGGGGAAGGCACTAGAATACAGGAGGATGCAGGCAGCGGCTATATTTTGATGGATATGATACGGGCAGAAGTGGTGGGGATTTTAGGTGAAAATTATTGGCCGGATAAATTGCTGTCAAAAGAGGAGCTGGAGACGGAAACGGGCATCGGGGAAAATCTGTATGAAGAATTCATGGCGGAAAAGCAGAACGTGGAGACGGATATTGACATGATGATTATTGTTAAGGTTAAGCCGGAACATATGGCTGAGGTGGAGAAGCTGCTGAACGGATATAGGGATTCCCTGCTGGTAAAATACCGGGAAAGACCGCAGGAGTTGGGAAAGGCGGCAGCCTCCAGAATCGAAATCATTGATCAGTATATCTGCTTTGTTCAGCTGGGGGCGGATACGACGGCAGCTGCGGAGTCCGGGGACGAGGATGTGCTGAACCAGTGTCAGCAGGAAAACGAAAGGGCGGTGGATATGATAGAACGGACGATTTACGATGCCCTATTGAGTTCGGGCAGATGATAAGGTATAATGAATGCAAGCAATGTTCTGACACGCAACGGAAGAAGGATGCCGCCGGAAGGGCAATGACGATAGGAGGAGAGGAAATGGCATTTGGCCTTACCGAGAAAATGCAGATAAAGAACGCCATGGAGAAAGTGCTTCATGTACCCGGCAATTATGCAGGAGGCACTTTGGAAATGGCCATGGTATTCGACGGAAATCTGACAGAAGAATGTGCGCGGCAGGCAGGGGCGGACATGGCAGCTTTGCTGAAATCCCACAGCGAAATATTCCGCAATGTGAGGCTGAATGTCATATGCTGGGAAGGGGATGACGAACTGGTCAAGGAACTGTCTTCGCTCCCTCTTTTGCAGATGGGAAGAGCCTTGGGCGGATTCCGGCATGCGGGAAAGAGGAAACGGCCGGAACTGCTGGCGGGATGTCTGAAGAAGTTTTATGCCCGTTCCAAAATAATTCTGTTATTTACGGACGGGAACTGCCGGGTAGAAGATGAAAGGCTGTTCCGGGAGAATATGCATCCGTTCTTATATCGGAAATTGGTGATTCTGCAGATATGCAGGGACGGGCAGGGGGCGGAACAGGGGTCTGTGAAGGTACATATGGGGATGGAGAAAGGTTGGATGTTATGATGATAGAAGCGGTTGTATTCGACATGGACGGAGTGCTGTTCGATACCGAAAGGATTGGATGCGAATGTTGGGAAGAGGCCGGCAGAAGGATGGAACTCGGAGATATCAGCGAGGGTGTAAAGGGAAGCATGGGGCGTAATAAGAATGACATCAGGATTCTTATGTACAGCCTTTACGGCAAAGACTTTCCCTTTGATGAATTTTACGGCCTGACGCATACGCTTATGGAGCAGCGGATTGAGCAGGAGGGCATTCCCTTGAAAGAGGGGGTTCGGGAGATTTTGGAATATCTGAACGCAAAAGGATATAAGGTGGCGCTGGCTTCTTCCGCGGGGAGGAAGAGCGTAATGAGGAATCTGGAGCAGACGGGGCTGACGCATTATTTTCAGCAAATCATTACCGGCGATATGGTGGAGCATAGCAAGCCGGCTCCGGATATCTATGCGAAAGCCTGCGAGGCATTGGCGGTGGCTTCCGAAAATGCGGCGGCAGTGGAAGATTCGTACAACGGAATATACTCCGCTTACCGCGCAGGAATGAAAGTCGTGATGGTGCCGGACATGGTAATGCCTACGCCGGAAATTGAGGCTATGCTGTACCGTAAATTTTCAACGCTGTCCGAAGCGTTGGACGATATGAAGAGCAAGGAAACAAAATAAAGGGTATGAGTAATGATACATCGGAAAGAGAAACGGAGGAAAAAATGGCAAAATCAAAAGTTTATTACACAAACATGAAGACCTCGTTCCATGAGAATCTTCCGAAAAAACTGGAACGTCTAATTAAGACGGCGGGGATTGGGGAGATAGATTTTGACAGGAAATATGCCGCCATTAAGATTCATTTCGGAGAGCCGGGCAATCTGGCGTACCTGCGGCCAAATTATGCGGCAGTGGTGGTGAAGGTGATTCGGGAATTGGGCGGCAAGCCGTTTCTTACGGACTGCAATACGCTGTATGTAGGCGGCAGGAAAAATGCCTTGGACCATATGGATGCCGCCTATCAGAACGGATTTTCCCCTTTTTCCACCGGATGCCATGTCATTATTGCGGACGGCCTGAAAGGGACGGATGAAGCGTTGGTGCCGGTAGAGGGCGGAGAGTATGTAAAGGAAGCCAAAATCGGCAGGGCCATTATGGATGCGGATATATTTATTACATTAAACCATTTTAAAGGCCATGAGGCAACAGGGTTCGGCGGTGCGCTGAAAAATATCGGAATGGGATGCGGCTCCAGGGCAGGCAAGATGGAGATGCACAGCGCAGGGAAGCCTTATATCAATCAGGAAAAATGTGTAGGCTGCGGGCGTTGCATTAAAATCTGCGCCCATGACGCTCCTTCCATTACGGATAGGAAAGCTTTCATCGATCAGGAAAAATGTGTGGGCTGCGGACGCTGCATCGGAGTGTGCCCGATGGATGCGGTATCGCCGGCGGGGGATGAGTCCAATGATATCTTGAACAGGAAAATTGCGGAGTACAGCAAAGCCGTATTGTCGGGGAGGCCTCATTTCCATATCAGCCTTGTGGTGGATGTGACGCCAAATTGCGACTGCCATGCGGAAAATGATATACCGATCGTGCCTGATGTGGGTATGTTTGCTTCTTTCGATCCGGTAGCTTTGGACATGGCCTGTGCGGACGCGGTAAATAGACAGCCGGTTATGGCCGGCAGCCAGCTTGACCATATGCCCCATGTACATAATGACCATTTTATGGATTCCGCGCCGCAGACGAATTGGAAATCCTCCATTGAGCATGCGGTAAAAATCGGGATAGGGAATGCGGAGTACGAACTGATAGAAATATAGCGCCGGGTATTTGGAGGCGGGAAAAGGAGAAGGGCCATCTCTGGCAATGCGTCAGTATTCAGGAGGTGGCTTTGTTGCCGCTTAAAGGAAACTAATTGTGAAACGGAGGGGGATAGGGTATAATATGGAAAACGTCATTTCGACGGAGGTATGATAATGAAGAAACCATTGCCGATCGGTGTTGATAATTTTCAAGAAATAATAAAAAACGGTTACTGCTATATAGATAAGACTATGTTTATCAAAGAACTGTTGGATTTAAAAGGGAAAGTAAATTTGTTTCTCCGTCCAAGAAGATTCGGTAAGACATTAAATTTAAGTATGCTCCGATATTTTTTTGAAGATACGGGGGATGTTAAGAAAAACGAAGAGAATAAAACGCTTTTTCAGGGCTTAAAGATTATGGAACAAGGAGAGGAATATACAGAACATCTGGGAAACTATCCGGTTATTAATCTGACGCTCAAATCGGCAAAGCAGCCTGGTTTTGAATCGGCATATAGTAAGCTGAGGAAAGCAATTGCAGACGAATTCCAACGGCATCAATATATACTGTCAAGCGAAAAAATAACCGAAGAGGATAAGGAACTCTTTCGGAAGATTGCAGGCCGTAAGGCGGAATATGACGATTATTCAGGTGCGTTGGAGTTCTTAAGCAAATGCCTTTACGAGGCGACGGATCAGAAGGCGGTTATCCTGATAGATGAATATGATGTGCCGCTTGAGAATGCTTATTTTAGAGGATTCTATGAGAAAATGGCGGATTTTATCCGCTCATTATATGAATCTGCGCTGAAGACGAATAATAATCTGCAGTTTGCAGTTATTACGGGGTGTCTGCGCATTTCAAAAGAGAGTATATTTACCGGTCTGAATCATCTGAATATTATATCCGTACTTGACAGAAGATACAGTGAGCATTTTGGCTTTACAGAGCAGGAAGTGATCCGGATGATGTCTCATTATGAAGTGGAAAGCCGTTTTTCGACGATGAAGGAATGGTATGACGGATATTTGTTTGGAGATACGGAAGTTTACAATCCTTGGAGCGTGATTAAGTATTTATATGATTTGTATTCGGATGTAGGGGCATTTCCGCATCCATATTGGATTAATACCAGTTCCAATGACATGATAAAGGATTTGATTGCCAGAGCAGACCGGGAAACGAAAGGGCAGATTGAAACGCTTTTAGGAGGCGGGGCTTTAGATATTCAGATACATGAAGAAGTTACTTATGAGGATATGTATGGCAGTGGGGAGAATTTATGGAATTTCCTCTATTTTACAGGATACCTGACAAAAGATAGTGAGTATTTTAAAGAATCGTCTATTTTTATACGGGTACGCATACCTAATACAGAAGTAAAAACAATTTATCAGAATACGATTTTGAATTGGCTGAAAGCCGCTATAAAGAAAGAAGATTTCCACGATTTGTATCGGGCAATGGAAGAAGGGGATGCCCGGAGGATGACAGATATATTAAATGGCCAGCTTTTCCGTACCATCAGCTTTTATGACAGTGCGGAGAACTTTTATCATGGATTCCTGACAGGAATATTAAGCCAAAGTGAGAATTATCTGGTGAAATCGAACCGGGAGTCGGGAAATGGGCGTTCTGATATTATGGTGAAAAGCCCATCGCTGCGGGGGAGAGCGTTTGTTATGGAAGTGAAGGTTTCGGATTCTGTGGATGATTTGGAAAATGATGCAAAGAAGGCGCTGAAGCAGATTTATGATAAAAGTTATATGGAGGAACTGCGTGCGGAAGGGTATCGTAAGATTGATTGTTATGGAGTGTCATTCTTCCGGAAGGATTGTGAAGTCTGCTTTGGGGGAAAAGAAGAATTCTAGAGCGTGTCTGAAAATTCATTCCTGCTATCTGTAAAACGATATATCGATCTACCGCAGAAAGCAATTTTAAGACACGCTCTGACTTTGCATGTGATGCAGAATAAAATTTTAACGGTTCTTTATTGTGTGCGGCATACGGTATTTTCCAATAAATCCGTAATGGTGCGGACGGAATTAAGCTGGTTGCTCCGTGCCATGGTTTCCGCATAGGTCTGTCTTGTAAAATAGAGCTCATGTACTTTTTCCAACAGTAAATTTTCCGTCAGGTAATCCTCGTCGATGACAAGGCTGAAGCCCTGTGATTCGAAAGACTTGGCATTTAATATCTGGTCGCCCCTGCTGCTGTGGGCAGAGAGGGGAATGAGCAGATTGGGCTTTTTCAGGGCAAGCAGTTCACAGATGGAATTTGCGCCTGCTCTGGAAATGACCACATCAGCCATGGCAAAAATGTCCTTTAATTCGGTTTTTACATATTCAAACTGTTTATAGCCCTGAATGCTTAGCATTAAATTATCCACTTTATCTTTGCCGCATATATGGACAACCTGAAAGTCTTCCAACAGTTTGGGCAGAGCCTCACGTACGGCTTTGTTTATGGCTTCTGCTCCCAAGCTTCCGCCAATGACCATGATGACGGGTTTGTTTGAGGTGAATTTGCATAAATCATAGGCTGCTATTTTGTTGCCTTTTGCCAGTTCCTCACGGATGGGGGAACCGGTCAGGACTGCTTTCCCTGCGGGGAGCATGGGTATGGTTTCCGGGAAATTGCAGCATATTTTTTCCGCGACGGGAATGCATAGCTTGTTGGCGAGGCCGGGGGTCATATCCGATTCGTGGATGATGCAGGGCACTTCCAAGGAAGCGGCGGCACGCACTACAGGCACGCTGACAAAGCCGCCTTTGGAAAATACAATGTCCGGGCCGATTTGTTTCAGATATTTTCTGGCTTCCATAAACCCTTTCATTACCCGGAAAGGATCGGAAAAATTTTTGGGGTCAAAATAGCGGCGGAATTTGCCGGTTGCGATTCCGTAGTAGGGAATGTCAAAGTCCGCAATCAGCTTTTTTTCTATGCCTTCATAGGATCCGATATAGTAAATCTCATAACCTAACTCCCGCAGCCTTGGTATCAGCGCAATATTCGGAGTTACATGGCCGGCTGTCCCGCCGCCGGTGAGAACTATTTTTTTTGCCATCTGTAGGACACCTCCAGACTGATTCTATTATAATATGATTCTCTGTTCTTCCGTATTTATACAGCAATGGTTCAGGCAGGTCGGCCTTGCCGATAAATAACGTCTGACTGCTTTTGCGGATACGATTTCAAATCATGCTTTCCAGTGCCTGTGCAAGCTGGTCGGGGCAGGAGGTGTTTTTGAAGCCGCAGCGTATGCCTTTCAGCCTGCTTATGGCTTCTTCCGCTTTCATGCCCTCAATGAGGCGGGATATGCCCTGCAGGTTGCCGTTGCACCCGCCGGTAAATGCGACTGATTTTACGATTCCGTCTTCCAGTTCGATGTTTATGGATGTGGAGCAGACTCCTTTTGGTTGATATTGCATATGAATAATCCTTCCTTCTCTATTTTTTTATAAAAAATGCCAAATCACTGGAATGATTATAACAGAAAGAATAAACTTTTTCCAGTAGTATTCCTTAATCTGTCGAAATTTGCAAATGGATTACAGGGGCAGACATATTGAGATATGGGAAGCTTTTGTTTTATAATATTGGAATCAGGGACAAGCATTTTCACCTAGGGCATGTGAAAATATCCGTGGCTGATAAATTAAGGAACGGTAATGAATATGTACTTTGCCTGAAGCTATGGCGGGTGCAGGAACGGAGGGCAGGTATGTTGGCAGTTTTCCTGGAACACAGGGTTCTTACTCTGGTATTTTTAATACTCTTATTATTAAGCATAATATGCCAGAGTATTATAGGCGTGATATTTAAGCGGATGATCAGGGAGTCAGACAATATGGCTACCACTTCCAATAAGCGTCTGAAACAGTGCAAGCTAAAATTTATGAATTGTTTCCAGTTAAACGGGAGCGTGGCAAATGTTTCGGTCTTTGTGGACAAGTTCCTTACAAAGCTGACTTTTTGCGGGGTATCTCTGACGGGGATACAGCATTTATCGGGGCAGTTAGTGCTGCTGTCGGTGGCGGCGGCAGGTATCGGCGCCTGCCGGGAGATTATACAGGGCGGAACTCTCGGGAATGTGCTTCCGTATTACATAGCCAGCTTCCTGGGGCTGTATATTTATTTTTCCGTGTCGGGAATGGTGGACGTGCAGGGGAAAAGAGAACGGCTGAAAATCAGCTTGGTGGATTATCTGGAGAATCATATGTCGAATAAGCTGCGTCAGTCCGCCATTGATTGGGAAGGGCTGACGGGCGAACAGATTATCATGATAAAGGAACGGCTGGAACAGGAGAGAAGGGGAAAGCCAGAGACGCAGGCGAATCAGGGCGGGAACGCCGCTGAGGCAGCGGCAGAAGGGACACAGGATCGGGAAACGGACCGGGAGGAGGACGAGGAAGGGAGGAAAGGATGGACGCTGCTTTCCAGGCAGGAGGAACAGGAACTGGAAGAACTGCTTAGGGAATTTTTTATCTGAATTTATGGATAAAATAACATTTTGAATATTGCGGTAATTTATGCATGAAAGATATGCGAAATTTTCTAAAAGCAATGGTAGCAGTTCAGCCTGCGGTTTCCCTGTTATGAGCAATATTCACATTAGTCCCACGGAAATCAATTTTGGGCTTTATGACTGCGCTGCTACCAGACCCGGGCGCCTATGGACAGCCGATGCCCCGCGGCAAGAAAGACGGCCTGCGTACAGAACCATT
>CAJTVK010000003.1 GCA_910579645.1 uncultured Lachnospiraceae bacterium
TGACCGAAGGGAGTTTAGCCGCCGTGGCAGCAAGCCTGCCGAAAAAAACAGTTAGAAATACCCCATTTTTGACGGCGAAAACGAAGTGCCGCATACCGCAGCCGCCGGACAGGCAGGAAGCAGTGCCCTGCAAAGGCCTGCCGTACCGACAGTGCCGCGCCTGCAGATGCGTCCGCCCTAACAAATCCCCCCTCTAAATACATGATACAAAACCATATAAACCTTCGGAGCACACCCAAACACCCTTACTTTTATCCGATACCCCCCATCCAGTTCCCGAAACACCCCCCGTTTCCTACCATACTCCCTCACCAAAGCCAGACAATATTCCCCTGCCTCCGCCTTTTCCCTCCTCTCCTTCCCCGGCAGCTGTGCCAATTTCCCCACCACCAGCATCACCGATATAAGAAGAATAGCCTCCGTCCGCTCCGTCAGCCTGCCAACCCCCAGCTTCCCAATCCTTTCCAAAGCCCTCTGCCAACAGACAATCTGATCCATATAACTGTCCTTAAACCCCCGCCGCATCGCCCCGGCTTCATTCACAAAATAACCGTACCCCTTATAATTCCCCCTGCAGAATTCCTTCCCCTGCATTGCCAGTTCCAGCAAAAACAGCATATCCTCCCCTATCGTCAGCCCGGTATCAAACCTAAGCATCCCTACGCTTTCCCGCCTATACAGCTTACTCCAACACCTGGTATCGCTCCGCAGAATCCCCCTTTCCACAAATTCACTTCCGGAAAGCCGTTCCACATCCCACTCTTCCTTTCCGCCCGCGATTTGCCCCCCTATACCTTCCGTGCATTCCCTGCCGTTTTCCCCAAATTCAAAATATCCGCATCCCGCTACGTCGCAGCCCGTTTTTTCCGCCATGCCCACCAAATACTCCACCATGTCCCCGGCCGGCACATCATCCGCATCCACAAAGGTCAGATACTTCCCGCCGCACTCCTGCAGCCCCCTGTTCCTTGCCGCAGATACCCCGGCATTGGGCATATGGAACACCTTTACATTTTCATGGCAGCGGGCATAACGGTCACAGATTTGCCCGCTGCCATCCGCAGAACCGTCATCCAAAAGCAAAATCTCCGTATTCCTATAGGTCTGTCCCAACAGACTGTCCACGCACCGCTCCAGGTAAGGAGCCGCATTATAGACCGGCACAATGATACTTACGGTTTCCTCCATTCCGATTCTCCCATTCCTAACCTTTCTCTCATCCCAATATTTCTCCCACTTCTGGCATTTCTTCTCTTCCCGGCATTTCTCCCGTTGCCAGCCATCCCCTCAGTTCTTCACCCTGTCATATATCCGAAACATTCCCCGAGTGACTGCAATTGCCGCCCGGGACGGATGGCACAATACAAAGTAAAGCATCCTATTTGCCCTATCGGATACCCTGACAGGATTTTCCTTGATAATTCTCAAATTCCTCCTATTCCCGCATATCTCCCTGACACGATCCGCATAACCGGCCGGCCCGCCCCGGATTTCATTCTTTATAGCCAGCAGCAGCAAATATACATATTCTCTGTCCGCCTGCCTTTCCCCGCTCTTCCGTCCCTTTTTCCGATAGATTTCTTTTATCGTGCGGTACAGCATCCGTATTCCCCGATACAAGCCGGCATCATACTTATGCACCATGGACGATTCATTATAAAAATAATGATAATAGGCCGCCCCTTCCATAATCACCAGCCGGCGGCAGTCCAACAGTGCAGGAAGAGTGATATTCACATCCTCACCCATGGTAATATCCGGACGGCAATATTTCATATTCTTCTCAATCAAACTTCTGGAAAATAATTTCATACAGCGCGACATAGACACCCGGCGGTTTTCATGTCCCAATAAATGGTCTTTGATTTCCCCTTCCAAGTCTCTCCCCTCATAAACCCCCGGAGCCAGCCCATGATAATGCTCCGTTTTCCGCTTCGGGCGTTCCATGATAAAATTACAGCAGACGACTTCCTCCCCGTCCCCTCCGCAGCCGGAAAGATACCGGGCCATTTCTGCCAGCATATTCTTTTCCACCCAATCGTCACTGTCCACAAACCCCAAATATTCCCCCCTGCTGGCCTGCACTCCGGCCTGCCACGCGCTCACCAGCCCGCCGTTTTCTTTATGCACCACCCGTATCCTGCCGTCTTCCTCCGCAAACGCATCACATAAAGCCGGACAGCCGTCCGGCGATCCGTCATCCACCAAAACGATTTCCATATCCTCATATTCCTGCTCCCGCAGACTATCCACACACCGCTTCAGATAGGCTTCCGTTTTATATACCGGCACAATAATGCTGATTCCTTTTCCTGCCATCCTCTGTCCACATACTCCTTTCCGTATCCGAATGCATTGGAACATCCTGCCATTTCATCCATGCTGCTTCCCGCAAAGTTTATTTACAAACCACGAGGCCTTCTCACCCTATCGTGTACTATCCCGTAAAGACTTCAGAAAATCATCCATTCTCTCCAGATGCTCATTCCTGCTGCCATATAAAGATATATAAATATTTCTGGCCTTATCGGCGCAATATTCCGCATCCTTTTCCTTCGAAGCAATGTACAATACATATGCCAGCTGCTCATAAGAACTGGCTGTCAGTTCATTCATTTCCCCATAGACCTTCTCCCGGATTTTTATCGCATGCTTATAAAATGCGGCCGCATCCTTCCCATATCCTCCGGCGCACAGACAATTTCCCATATTATGATAAATATAAGATGCCGCTTCGCTTTCTTCCATATGTGTCTTTTTGATTAAATCCAAGGCTTTCTGCAAATATTCCAGTTCCTTGTCGTCTCTCGCACGCATCCGCCAGACACCGGCCATAGAATTATATATCTGAATCAGGTAAATCGAATCGGTTCCGTAAACATCTTCCGTTATTCTTTTTGCCTTTTTTATATACTTCCATGCTTCCTTTCCGTTTCCGCTATCCAAATACGCCACACACATATTTTGATAAATACCCTGAAGTTCCCCTCCGCTTTTCCCTGCATTTTTAAGCAATTCCGCTGCCAGTTCATATTGTGCCAATGCCCTTGACAAATCACCCTGCGCTTTATAAATCCTTCCGATGTTATTATGCAGATATGCATTCCCATAATATTTTTCACCGTATTTGTTCCTCTGATAGTTCAGTAAATCCTCATAAATTTCCAATGCCTCGTCATACTTCGACTGCACCCGGTACACCACGGCTTTCCGCAGCAATACGGCCCTTCCCCTCTCCGAATACTTCATATTCCTGTCATGGTAAATTTTGATGGCTTGGTCGCAAACCTTTTCCCCTTCCACATAATTCTGCACCATCCAAAAATAATTCGTATATGCGGCAAGTGCATCCGCATACAGCGAATGTTCCTCCCCAAGCCTGCTTTTCACTATGCAAAGCGCCTCCTTATACCAAGGCACACTTTTTTCGGCCTCTTCCAGCCCAATCCATGCACCGGCCAAAATCCACAGCTTATCCACCTCCTCCATTTCAATGTCCTTCCCTATGTAATGCCGTTCCACGGTTTCCACAAGGCTTCTGACAAATTCCGTTTCCTCATTGGAAAGATAATCTCTTACATTACACCAACTGTCTATGCAGGCCAAGTACATGGAAATATCCGGTTTCCCGTCATAATTTTGTATCCTTTCCTTCATTTCCCAATATCTTGCCGATTCCAAAGCATCATCGCCGGACAGTTCCTCCCTGTCAAAATCATAGATTCTGCCCATTCCTTTCTCGGAATCCTGAAAAGTAAAATGATACAAAATACAGGAATACAAATCCCTTGCATTCCTTGAAAGCAGCAGATTAAAATAAGGCGACACACCAAATACAAACAGTTTTCCCACAGCCAGTATCTGATCCCGCATGAAATTCAGCTTTTCCACAACCGCATCATCCCCGAAGCGAATCCCCAATATCTGCATATTATAAATAATCACCACTTTTGCATCCGACCGGGAAGCCCACCTTCTGAAATCCTGTGAGTTCACCATTCCTGCCTCTTCCTCGTCGTCTGCAATATTATGGATGATTACCTTTTCCTTCCCCATCCGTTCCTGAATCATCAAAACCCGTTTCGTTTGGTTTTCGGACTGAAAAAGGCATATTCCATGCGAAACCTCTCCCAAAGTCATCAGCAGCATTTCCATCTGCTCTTCATTTTTCTGACTATCGTTCCCCATATCCTATGCCTCCGTCTCTGTCAATATCATTGGATTCAGCCGCAGCCCGGTTCTAATGACATTGCCGTCAATGTCCTGCTATTTTGTTATTTTCCACGAGCCATTTTTCCACTAAAGGATGCAGATCGCACCATCTTGTTCCGTTATATTCCAAAACCGCTCCAATCTGCAGCAGTACCGTTATCTCCTCCGAAGAGGAAACATGCTTATTTCCCCTGTAAATATCCTCCATCTTCCCGATTAGTTCGTCGCTGTAGCGTCCGTTAATGTCCGATTCCAGCACCGCCAATGCTTTTCTCGCATCTTCCTGTTCTATCCTCGGGGATTTCCGGAGCCTGGCCCGCAGCGCCGCGTCGCAGATGCACCGGAATAAGTCTCGGATATATCCCCCCGTATAACGGATTAATTCCGACAACGCCTCCTCCTCAAACAAGGAAAGTTCCGCGCGTTTTCCGATAATAGACTGCACGGTCTCCACGCCTTCCGTATAATTCGGCTGGTAGGCTCCCTGCTGCCAGTTCCTGATTTTTATCATGGGCAGCTTCTCCGGGTTGGGGAACCATACTTGAATATCCTTATATTCTGGCGTATAGCTTAAAGAAATCGGAAAAGTCACCAGCAAATGAATCGGAAGCCCCTGAAATCTGGAACCGTTCTCATGAAAGATTTTCCGGGCCTGCTGCAGCGGTATTTTATCCAGTCCGTCCAATATCACCAACGGAATCTCCGGCCGCCCCACCGAACCAAGATATCTCCTGATTTCTTCAATCACATCCTTAATCTGGTGAATCAGCTCACTGCTGCGCGGTTCTATTTTCATGCGTATTTCCCTTTTGGATTCCGCACTGTTCTTCAGAATGCCCCGCACATTGGCCAGTATTCCAATCACCTTCCTAAGTCCCGTTTCCGCCCCGACGCCGGCAGAAACTTCCGCCTCCGCCTGCATGGAAATTGTCCTGCTCAGTTCTATATCGCTGTTCCAATAATTTTCAATCTTTTTTGCAGTGTTTTCACTGATTTTCAGTCCGGCGGCATTTGCCTGGTTCACCAACAGGTCCAAAATATAAAACAGGACATCCGTGTACTCCACATCGCCCGAATCCAAATCAATGTCACATCTTCCCATACAAGTAAGAAATCCCTTTTCCTCCGCCCTGTGCTTCAGGCGGAACAGTTCCGTCGTCTTTCCTACCCCCGCATGGCCGATAAATAGTTTATGGATAAAGGAACGATGGGAATCCTCCAGAAGCAAATCCATCTTCTCCACAAAACCCGAATACGCATCACCCGTTCTGGCCTCCGTCGCATCCTGATAAAACTGACTGATTTCCCTTTCATCCTGCAATGGATTTGCATGAAATACATCCTGTATCTGTGAAAGTTTCTGCGCTTTCAAAAATAACATGTTCATCCCTCCCAATACCTGCACAGAACACGGTAAACTTTCCGGTTCACTGTCCTGTAGTCATACGCCTTGGAATTTTCGTAAGCATTTCGGGAATATATTTCATAACCTTCCCCTATCCTGCGGACTGCAGCCCGTATTCCCTCCGCCGTCCCGTCCGTCTCTTCGGAATCCTGTCCGAAATGCAGTGCTTCCCCGATGCCCCCTACCTTCGTGCTGATTACCGGCAGACCGTAACTGAGAGCCTCCAGGATTGTCATCGGCACCCCTTCAAACACCGAATTCATCACAAGAATATCCGCATTTTCCATATACCTCTTCACATCCCCCGGAGCCACTGCCCCCACAAAATGGACCCGCTCTCCTTCATACCCTGCCAGCCTGCGGTACTCTTCTCCGTTTCCCACAATCGTCAGATGCAGCCGCTTTCCGGCCTCATCCGGTTCCGCTTCCAGCACCGCCCGGATAATCGGCTCTACCCTCTTGTCCTTGGACAGCCGGCCTACAAACAGAAGCCTCCCTTCCCAGCTTTTTTCCGGCTCTGCCGGGAATTCTGGACAGACCACGGAATTGCGCACTCTGACCAGCTTGGAGTTATAAGGCCGGTAATCCCTCAGACTGTCTTTATCCAACAGCAGGATACAATCCGCATCCTTCAGAATCCATTTTAAATATGCCGTAAATCCCTTCTTCACCAACACATTTTTCTGAAAAAAACGAAAACCCCGCTCCATGTTAAAATAACTGCCATGAGAAAATATCACGCACCGGCTGTGCATGCAGAACAGCTTCACCGCACCGTATGCCTCCGGCGTATGAATATAATTACAGTCCTTCCCTGTAATATGCAGCTGCTTTCGGCATTTCAGCAGCCCCTTCAGAAACTGCAGCCGCAGAGACTTGGTTGTATTTCCCAAATCCCTCTCCGCCGCCGCCACCGGCAGGAATGCCACCTGCCTCCCGTACAGCTTCCGCTTTTTCACCCTGCCGATTTCCTCCGGATGCAGCGTCACGCCCACAAGCAGAATCTTTTCGGTACGTTCCGGATGCTCCTCGCACAGAAAACGCAGAAAATTCCCGATGCTCGTCAGCTGCCCCCCTATAGGGAAATCCATGAAATTAGATGTATCATATATTAATAACCTGCTCACCTGAATAATTCCTTCCAATATAAATCCGTCCGGCTCTCCCATGAGAAACGCCGGATATTTTCATATCCTTTACGGATAAGTTCTTCCCTAAGTCCCGCGTCCTCCGTCACACGGATCAAGGCTTCCGCCGCCCCTTTATCATCCTCCGGAGACACTAGCAGCGCAGCATCTCCCACTACCTCCGGCAGAGAACTTCTGTCCGAGCATACCACCGGCACCCCCAGCTGCATGGCCTCCAAGGGCGGAAATCCGAACCCTTCCACATAGGACAGGAACAGGTACGCCTTCGCCCCCGCCGCCATCCGGCACATATCTTCAAAGTTTTCAAAAAACTTATAACATGTTATATGGGCAGCCGCCCCCTTATCCGTCTCGGGAAACGAAGAAGTATCCGCCAGGCCGAATATCACCATGTCCAACGGTTCCTTGGCCGTCCTGCGGTATGTCTCATAGGTCTTCAGAATCCCTGCCGCATTCTTATGGGGAAGCTCCGAAGTCATGGCCGCAATATATGGTCTGCCTTCCGCAGGGCCTCCCGTTTTCCGAAACGCCACATCGTTCAGCCCGTTATGAATTACCGCAATTTTCTCCCTGCATCCCGGCACTTTTTCCAGAATATCGGCTTTGGAATATCCCGATATGGTAATGATTCTGTCCGCTTTTCTCATAGAAACCTTCAAACGGTTCATAATATAAGCATTCTCCGTCTTATGGAATACCCCCGGATAATGCTTATCATAATAAAAAGGAATCAAGTCATGAATCAGGATAGTATCCCTTATCTTTCCTCCGTCCCCCCGCCGGCCAATAAACCCGTTCCGTCCCACCGGACGGTATCCTCTCGGGAACAGCACCCTGTCCGCCTGATACCGGCGCGCATAACGCCTTACCAAAAACAGTTCCCAAAGAATACAATACAATTTATTCCGGGGATTTCCGGGCACTTCCACAAAAGTCACCCCCGGCACGTCAAATTCCTCCCGATTGCAGCAATTTCCCAGCACAATCACCGAATGGCTGCCGTCCCCTTCCCCTTTTTCCCACTCCTCCTTCATCCGCTCCCCCAGATGACAGGTAATGCTTTTCGCCAGATTATATATGCCGATGCTTTTCCCTGCGCCCTTCACAAGCTTAAAACAATCTATCACAAGATTCATTATTTGGCTCCCTTTCCGAACAAAACAACCCCCACCGTCTGGAATAAAATCTTAACATCCAGACGCAGCGACCAATTGTCGATATACATCAAGTCATATTTCACCACATCGTCAAAATCCTCGATATTGCTCCTTCCGCTCACCTGCCACATCCCCGTCAGTCCCGGCGTCATGCTGATACGGCGGCGATAATACTGATTATACTTCTCAAATTCATCCTCGGTAGGCGGCCTGGTTCCCACCAAACTCATATCCCCCTTAAACACATTATAAAACTGAGGCAGCTCATCGATGCTCGTCTTCCGGAGGAACGCCCCCACTTTCGTAATACGCGGGTCGTTTTCCATCTTGAACATCAGGCCCTGCATCTCGTTTTTGGCCTCCAGTTCCTTTTTCCGCTCTTCCGCATCCATATACATGGAACGGAATTTGTATATTTTAAACCTTCTTCCGTTGCGTCCGATGCGAATCTGGGAAAACAGCACCGGCCCTTTGGAATCCAATTTGATTGCCACTGCCACAAAAGGCAGGAAAACCAGTGTAATCAGCATCCCCACCAGTCCTCCCATTATGTCCATCACCCGCTTGATCATCATCCGTTTATAGCTGCTCTGAAACCTGGTATAAGTAATGACCGTATAATTGCCGAACGTCTCCACTTTGCTGCAGTTGGCATCCACGCCGGGCAGTTCCAGATTATAATGGCAATCCACACCCATTTCCTCAAATCCATGGATAATATGTTCCATATTGCTCTGTGAAATACCCGGCAGGTTCAGAAAGACTTCATCCAACGCCATCTGCGTTGCCACTTCTATCAAATCCGTTTTCCCGGCCACCACGGGGATATCCCGGATCACCTTTCCCTCCATATTGTAATCCAGCACCACCAAGGCAACCACCTGATAAAAAATATCCAAATCCCGTTCCAGCCTATCCAGCGTCTCGTCAATCAGGTTGCTCTGGGTCACTACCATAACCTTCACGGAATTCTGTTCCGAGGAATAATAAGTATGCATTGCTTTCTTAACGGATAAGTGGACAAACAGCGACAGCACACAGTTCAATAGGGCAAAATAGAACAATACCAGCCTGGAAAACACATCCGCCCATTTCATCATAACCATAAGGAAGTTGACCACCAGTATCATAATCGCATTATACTGCAGCACCGCCGCGGCTTCTTTATAGACGCTCCTTTTCAGAAAATTCCGGTTCCAGTCAAGGAAGAAACTGTAAGCCGTGCAGAAGAGCATCAGGCAGATGCAGACCAGAAAATGTACGTTGGAATCTCCCATATCTTTAAAATTGCCGAAACGGATATAAGTAGCCGCCGCAAAGGACACCGCAATCACCAGTAAATCCGCAAACCATAAACCGTATACTTCGAAGATTTTATTTTTCTGTTTCATATTTCCGTTACTCCATTTTTCCTTTGGAAACCATACGGCAGCACAGCCCCGTCTATTTCGGTACTATTAATCGGTATGTTCCCCACAAATATTCCTCCTGCCCGGAGCCAATCCAAAGCATGTCGCCGGCATACATTCCCATCAGGAACAGAATATAATTTCTCCCGATATAGACAGAAATAATATGTGCCTCCACCACGGTATAAACAGCCAATGCCATCATCATCACCAGCCCTGCCCCGTCCTTTTTCCTGGCACACTGCCACAGCAGCAAAACATTCATCATTACATATACCGTCCCGGGCAGAATCCCATACCAGTAAAAAATCCTTACAAACCCCATGTCAAAATAGTATTCATTGTCCGGCCCGGAAAACAGCGACCAAGTATCCGTTGTCCCTTCTGCCGTGGAAGAACCGTAATACAAATCCCGGATTCTTCCGTTCAGATGATCGTCCGCAAAAGCAACCGCCTTATTTATGAAGCAATAATTAATGGGGTTGGCCACCCTTCGGTCCGCCACGGAAACGGAAAAAATCACACAGAACAGAAACAGTGCCATTCCTGCCCCATACACCCATTTCATCCCTGCCAGCCTCTTCCAGTAATGCATCGCCGCCGACCCTGCAATCCCGCAGAATGTCACAAGCATCCCCGTCTTGGAATCCGTCAGCAGAAACAAGCTGTAATTCATAGCCAGCAGAAGCAGGTAAGAATACCACTTCATTTTACTATTATACACATATAATCCCAATAATACCAGCATCATAAACATGCAATGGAGCGCATTGGGATGCCCCAGTCCCAGACAGTATCTGGTCTGCATATATCCCCGGCCGAAATCCGTTTCCAGCGCAAGCCTGCCGAATATTCCCGTAACCGACAATGCCATCAGAAGAAGACAGCCGGCCAATGTCATATAAAATACATATTTCAGCATTTTCCTCATATCCGTATGTTTACAGGCGGCTACAAAAACCACAATCCGCAATATCTCATTGCGCCCTGTCGCCTTGTAAGAAACCAGTCCCAGAATGCCGAACAGCAGCAGGGCAATCCATTCCTTCCGGGAATATTTGGTAAGCAATACTTTGACCGCTGCCAGCAGAAAAGTCACCCGGAACAACTGCCCCTCTATCGGATTGATGTAATCGCTTTTATCCACAATGACAATCACGATTTCCAACGTGACGCTCATATACAGCAGCAAAGCGGCTGCCCTATTCCAGTCCCAAGTCCTCTTCTCCTTCACCATCTGCCCAGTCCTCCCAAAATACCCCTACCACACTGTCTTTTCCGTAAAACTCCTTTACCACCCGATTGGTCCAGGCATCCGGATTATCGGTAATAGGCATGTGCATCAGCGGCCCCTGATCGTCGTTCAGCAAAGGAAGCACCACATCCCTTACGCCCTTGTCCAATAAAACTGCTTGCTGGTAATCGGCCTGCCGTTTAAAATCGGCTGCCTGCCCGCTTCTGATATAAGACAGGCACGCAAATGAGGTTGTGGTTTTCATATCCCCTTTAAAGACCAGCAGAACCCCCAAAGCTGCCACGGCCGCCAACGGCAGCAGCAGCTTTGGCCGCTCCCGCTTTTTCCTCCGGTCTGCCAGTGCCCCTTCGGCATAAATCAAATTACCGAATACCAGAAACAGAAACATATAATAATTCATATTGTATACGCCGCCGGATACTTCCACGCCCGCATAAATCTCCGGCGCAAAACAGGCACAGTACACACAATAGGACAATCCGGCAAACAATACCGGCAGTGGATACCGTTTCTTTTCCCCTCTTGGCATATACCAAACCACCAAAGCCGCAAAAGCGAACAGAAGCAGCAGCAGCGGATGTTCCCTGATATACTCATACGCCTGCAGTCCTCCCCGTACAAAGCAGGAGAATATGGTTCCCACCACGGCGGAAATATGAAAGCCGAACTCTTCCCCTCCCCTGGCTTTATTCCCCGGAGCCTTCATACTGACAATCAGTCCGGTCATTTCCAATGCCAAAGGCAGGGCAAACGCCGTTAGTTTCTTTCTTTTCTCCCGATCCGCCCATTGGAACAGAGCCAGCAATACCATCACCAAAGGAGCCAGCAATGCGGCCTGATAATTGCAGCCCCCCAACGCCGCCATACAGACGGTCAGCCCAATATAACAACCAATGCCCCTTCCACTCTCTTCTTCCGTAAACCGCAGGTAAAGATATACGGCACATAAGGCAATGGCATAGGGAATCGTATAATGGGCATTTCCGTTATACCAGAAAATTGCCGATTTCGTGCTGGGCACAAACTGAATCCCGGCTGCGGCAAACAGCAGGAACAGAATTCCCCAATATTCCTCCCGGAATCCCCCTTTCTTCACCAGCAGATAGCGGGTCAGCAATCCAGTGCTGCCTAACCAGAGCGCAAGCATCAGATACGGCACGATGACATAAGCATCCGGTGAAAAAACCTCCGGCTGCAAAGTGAAAAGAAAGATAGAAAACCATGTCCCCTGCCAGCCATAATAAAATTGTCTGACAGTCTCCCCGGCCGCTTTCATCACTTCCGGCAGCGAATGGGCGGTTTCCCAGGCTTGATGCGTCAGTTTCCCATATCCGAAATCATCCCCCGTGGCATGATTCACGTCGGCCAGGCTCAGAATGGGGAACAGGCTTACGGTAAAAACCAGAAGCAGCAGAACAAACAGCGTACTGCCGCTGCACATATGGGTCAGCTTCCATTTTACCTTTCCCAGCCGTTTCCTTCTCTCCTCCGCCTCATATGCACTTTTCCCGATACCGTACGCCGCAGCCTCCCGGCTGCTTTTTCCGGCCTCCAGCAACACCGAAACAAGCTTCTCCCGATATTCCCTTTTCTCCCCCAAATCGTACTTTCGGAAGATATACCCGTATTCGGATGCATTCAGTTCTTTGTCGTCCCGGCATTGTTCCGTCAGCTGTTCGCTGCCCACCCCAATGCACACCAAAGGTTCCGTCGTATATACAAAATAAGGATTCTCTTTCAGAATCTGCATATAGTATTCCATATCCACCAGCCAAGACAGCTTTTTGTCATAGACAATGCCGCCTGCCTCTTCCAATGCACTCCGTCTGACGATGACGGCACTGGGACTTCCTATGGTATTTCCGAGATAAAGATTGCGGTAATCCTGTTTTATCAAAGCTACATCCATATCGGAAATGCACCGTTCGTAGCTATTCTCCTCTCCCACCTGCCGGGTACCGGAAAAAGCCAACGCCGCTTCGGGATGCCTGTCCAGCATTCCCACAAATTCTTTCAGGCTGTCGGCATTGGCAAACCAATCGTCATGATGCATAATTTTTATATATTCGCCGCCGCTCCTGGCAATCGCCTCGTTCCAGTTCTCCGTAGAGCCAAGCCTCTGTCTGTTTCTGTAATATTTCACATATGTTTTGCCCTGCACCAACCGCTCTATCTCATCCCCTTCGGAATCGTCCGTCAGGATTACCTCAAAATCCCGGCAGCTTTGCATTTCAATGGAAGAAAGCAGCCGTTCCACCGATTGCGCATTGTTGTATGCCGGAATGCAGATGGATACCTTGAAGCCTTTATTTCCCATGCTTTCCTAAACTCCTTCTTATCTTGCCGGCGGCTTTGCCCGCATAATGCAAAAATTCATCCTTTTTCTCCTGCCGCCTGACTTCCCTCTCCGAAAAAGGAGACTCCTTTCTGCCGTCGGCCTGCCGGTTCCGCTTATATTGTTCCAGTTCTTCCCGGCAGGCTTCCGCCCCGAACAGCTTCCCCTGCCTGTCCTGATACCAAAACCCGTCATAAATATTCTGCTCCGAGGCCCAATATCCGTCGGACACATTATGCCTTGCCCAATATTTCGGCGCTATGATTTTCTTCACCGTCCGGCTGGTAAACGCCGGAAAAAATGCAAAGGTGGAATTGGAAAGGATAAGATATTCCGCGTTTTTTATCGTCACATAATCCCCTGCCAGGTCAAAATGATATGCCTTTACTTCCGGCAGTACCCGGCCGGCCGCAGCCACGTCGTCAGTCACAATCATAAACTCCATATCCGGCTTTATCCTGCGCATATTTTCCATGGCATCCAGCCAATATTTCCTCCGCAGGAACAGCGGACGGATATCCGTATATTCCCCGCCCCGCATATTTATAACACACAGGTTGTCCCTTGTATACCGATAGGAATCATACTGCTCCTTCACTTCCAGCCATTTCCTGATATCTTCCTTATGGTGGGCAAAATATTTTTCCGCCTGCAGATTGCCGTACAGCAATGTATTGTCCGTAATTTTATAAATATCCTCATCCGGCCCTGCCACATAACACCCATGGGTCATGTCGTGGGCACAGCTTTTCAGATAAAGACGTTTTTCCTTTTCCCGATAAGCCTGATACACCTTTTCCTTCTCTTTTTCCGGAATCGGAATGCCTAAGTCCATATCCATGAAATACATGCCCTTTTTGCTATGAATATTCACGGCCAGCTGCTCCTGCCCTGCAGTGCCGAATTTATACCCTAAATCCTCTGCAATACATCTGGCCGACACATAGCAAAACAATTGGTTCCCCAGTCCCTGCCCCTGCAAAAATTCCGTCCCTACCATACCTCCATACCGTCACTTTCTGTGTCTGATTTCCTGACTTTACTATGTTCTTCCGCTTTCTGTTTTACGCATTCTCGAATTTTCGGCTTTTTCCCTCTGGAACGTGTCTTAAATTTATTTCCCCGATCTGCCGCGCACATCATGTTTCTATTTCCAGAATTCATACCACTTCGGCTTCCGGTAGAGCAGATACTGATATTTTTCAATGTTTTCCCGGAGATAGGCCGGAAACGTCCCGTCAATTTCCACCTGAACCATCTGCGCGTCCCTTCCGAAAATGTCCTGATGGGACTTAATGTTGCGCCTTACCTTGGAAAGCGTGGAACGGTTATTGTATTCCTGATGAGCCGCGCTCTTTATTTTGTACTTTACCCTGTCTTCCACCGACTGATTCTTGCCGCCGCCCATATAGCTGAAATGCCAGCCGCCGTCCGGCACGCGGACTCCCACCGCTTTCTGCTCCTTGTTGCGCAGTTCCTCCGTGGTATACTTGTCCAGCATGCCGTAACGGCACACTTTCGTCCCGAGCCACATAGGCTTGTCCACCCCGTCAAACTCCCCTGTCACCGAAAGCAGCCTGCCCGACACTTCCTCCATATTCAGATAGCAGTAAAACAGCCTTTGTGCCAACATATAAATTTTACCGTCTTCCACCGTAGGAAGCAGCTTTTTCAGCGTCTCCGGGTTCGGTATTTCGTCCACATCACTGAAAATAATGATATCTTCCGGCACGCAGCCGGCCAGTCCCCTGGCCACCGCACATTTCTGGTGATGATCCCTTGTGAAAGCATCGCAGTCCATGGGGGTGTCGTCCACCACGTTATGGATGATTTTATGCGCAAACTCTTGGAACATCTCTTTGTTTTCCTCATAAAATAATGGTTTTTTATCGCCGGAGAAGGTTACGGTGGACTCGCTGATGACAAACTTGTCTACCACATCCTTTAGGATACTCATGCGTAAGTAGAGAATATCCAGTTCGTTAAAAAATTGAAAGCTATCGTATACCATTTTTCCTCCTCTTTCCGTTCTGCCCATATCAGTAAAATTTCGGGTATTGCGCATTGGTGCCCGCCCATTTGTGGAAGACAAAGGGACGTATGCCCTCCGTTTCCGGCAGCATGGATTCGTGCCCGAAGTATTTTGCCACTTCAAGAGGAGCGTACCTCATTCCGGCTGCTTCGAATAAATGTCGGTTTTTGCAGCAGATGAATCCGTCCTCGTTGAAGAAGCCATGGTCCGCCTCAAAAGGAATCCCTGTCTTCGCAGGAAATTCCAGCAGCCGGCGGCTCCTGATAGATACACTGTTCCCTACCCGGCAGATGTTGCCTTCCGCATCCCTATATGAAAAGTCGTCCTTTGGCAGCGGGAACGGAGAACCGATATAGTCGTAATCCAAGAATCGATCCTGCCACCTATCGGGATTTACCACGAAACCGTCATAGTGGACAAGGAGCATGAAATCGGTATGAATGTATTCATGCATGCGGTAAATCATATTGTAATTGAACGCATCGATATTTTTCAGTTTTTCAATGTGCCGGTATCGGATTCCCTTTGGCAGGAACAGCGGTTTCCTGTGGGTAACCAGTATGGTTTCGGCAAAATCAATGTCTTTCATGCTGTATTCCAAAGCCTTTACCGTAGCTTTTACCCTTACGCTGTCCATAGCGGCCAAAGTTACGTTGGGCAGCTGCAGGCGGCCGTTTTTATATTCACTCATTGTGTCTCTCCTGTCTGTTTTCCTGATTTTATGGGAAACGGCGGTTCCTGATAACATAATGTCAGGATTTACTGCCTGTCCGCAGCGGAATAATATATTTATCGTACAATTTTACCGTATAATAATATAATTGGGGACAGGCCAGCATAAGTTTCATTCTTGCCCTGTCGCCGGAAGCCACGCCGTCCGTCCGGTAAATCCGGCCGATTGTGCCGTTTTTATTGTCTTCCCGAAGCTGCTTTGCAATTTCCGCCGCATATTTTCTGGTAGTTTTCTCTTTCATAAAGTCAATATAATAGAAGAGCAGCCGGCGGTAGAAATGGTAAGCCGCCTTGTCCGATAAATCTTCCATTCCGGCTTTCCTTATATAGTCAATCTGTTCCCGCCAAAAAGGAATTTCATCCTGCAGTCTTCGTTCCCCTGCTTTTTCGTTCATTATGCTGCCTTCCCTGTCCAGCACATAATTGTAATATGCGGTATCCAGGTAGGCCAGCCGTTCCATTTTGCAGAAAGCCTTAGTGGTAAACATAATATCCTCGGAATTTTTCCCTACCGGAAAACGCATCCCCCGGATTAAGTCCGCGGAAAACAGCTTACTCCAGACGGAATTGTAAATCAGATATCTTTCATCCCCGCAGACATATATTTCCAATGCCTCTCTCTTTGATAATGATACACTATTACCTGCGGAAGCGTCAATAACGGCTGTCTTTGTAATCTGTTTATACCGGCAGGCTGCCACTTCGGCCCCTTCCCTCTCACAAGCCTCATACATGGCACGGTACATATCCGGCTCGATCCAGTCGTCCCCGTCCACAAAGCCGATATAATCTCCCGCCGCGGCTTCCAGCCCCGCATTCCTCGCATCGGAAAGCCCGCCGTTCTTTTTGTGGATGACTTTCACTCTGCCGTCCCGTTCTGCATAAGCGTCGCAGATGTGTCCGGAGCCGTCTGCGGAACCGTCGTCCACCAAAATAATTTCCAGATTTTTATATGTCTGCCCCAGCACGGTATCCACACAGCGGGGCAAATACTCTTCTATATTATAGACGGCCACTATGACCGAAATCAAAGCTTCTTTCATGACACATTTTTGCTCCTTTCGGGAATCACCGCAACGGCCTGTATCAGTTCCGAAATCAGTCAGACGCACAAGTTATTTCTTAACAGACCTTCCCCGACGCATCTATCCTGACCATATCGGAAGTATAGATATCCCGGCAGTCATAAGTATTCAGCCACTTGGCCGGCGCCGCCACGCATTTTCCCTGCGGGTTGGCCAGCCATGCCCCCCACCAGCTGAAACTGCTGTTGGCAATGATATGATGCCTGCATTTGCTCATCAGCATTAAGTCCAAATATCCCGTCGCCTCCGTAGTGCCTTTGATTACCGTAAAACGCCCGGGCCGTTCTTTCTTCCTGCACCATTGTTCCGCCCAGACGGAATCGTTGGTAAATACAAAAAAGGACGTATCCGGACATATCTCCCTCAGATAGGCAACCGCTCCGTCATAATAGGCATCCGTGCAGATTCCTCCGTACACTTCCGGCGATGCCAGATAGTCTCCCCTGCGGATATGAATGCTGACCGCACCGGCACCGGCCTCCCTGATTCTCCTTTCATACTCTCCCATCCGCTCTTTTTCCCTTTCTGGCAGTCTGTCCCGTCGGAACCGGAACGCTTCCCGCACCTTATCTTCCACGTCCTTGAAATACCGCTCGCTCTGAAAGCATCCGCATAAATAAGAATGCTCTTTCTCCAATACCGCCGCGTCAAAATCCATGGATTTCTCATGGTATTCCGCACTTTTTCTACCCAATAGCTTCCGCCGCACCCGGCTGGCCATATCCATAGCCGAATCGGTCAGCCGAATCACTTCCTGCCTGTCCGCTTTCGGATAATCGATACCGAATACCCACAGCATGATAGGTCTGGCATTATCAAGCTTGTATTCCGTCACGTCGTCAAACTTCACTTCCCGTCCGAGGGAAACCAGCTTCAGATAAAGGGCATACTGAAACATCTGATTCCCGATTCCTCCCGACATCCGTATAATATCCATCTCCACCTCCGTCAGCCGCGGTATTCCGTACACATCCAGGACTGGAACATAAGCAGAAACCATATTTGTATCCGCCAAATCCCCTTTTCCGTATAATCCTCCCAGATCCGCCTCGCCGCATCCGCGTCCAAAAGCCCCTGCCGCTCCAAAACCTTCCTGTCCGTCAGGCTTTCCGCCCATTCTCGCAATTCCGGCTTCCTCAGCCACTGATCGATCGGTATGCTGAATCCTTTTTTGGGGCGTTCCATCATTGCCTTTGGCACATAACGGTACAGCACGTCACGCAGCACCTTTTTTCCTGTTGTACCCTCTCTTTTATAGGCAATCGGCAGCGACCAGGCAAATTCCACTACATCCTTATCCAGCATAGGCACTCTGGTTTCCAAGGAAACCGCCATGGCCGCCCGGTCCACTTTCACCAAAATATCATCCGGATGATACATCAGCATATCCATCAGCATCACATTGTGATTGACTTCTTTCAGATACCCTTCCTCATATTCATTATACTTATAGGGACAATACTCATGGGTTTTGCTGAGCCGTTTTATGAGAGGATCCGTTTCATAGGATATTTCGTAAAGCTGCCCCGGGCCTTTCGCTCCCAAAAGGGTTCCTTTCGTCCGGTAAAGAGGGTTTTTCGCCAGCGGACTGTGAAGCACCAGACTGCTGCAGGGCTTCCGTATAAAATACGGCACGTTTTTCATCTTCTTCCAAATCCGGCTCACCGATTCATAGGAGGTATACCCGCAGAACAATTCGTCCCCGCCGTCTCCCGACAGGGAAACGGTCACATGCTCTCTGGTCATCCGGCTTACCAGATAGGTTGGAATCTGGGAGGAATCCGCAAAAGGCTCCCCGAACATATATGCCAGCCGCGGAATCACTTCAACGGCATCCTTCTGCGTAATATACAGTTCCGTATGCTCCGTTCCCAAATGCCTTGCAATTTCCTTTGCCGCCACGGCTTCGTTATAACCCTCCGCCTCCATCCCGATAGTAAAACTCCTTACCCGGCTGCCGTGCAGCGACTGCATCAACGCAACCACTGTGCTGCTGTCAATTCCCGCAGATAAGAAAGCCCCCACCGGCACGTCCGCTTCCATCTGCCCCCGTATAGACTCTTTCAGCAGCCGTTCCAGTTCATCCGCCGCCTCTTCCCTGCTTCCCCGGAATAAATTTTCCTGCCCCTTTTTTGCCGCCTCTTTCATGGACCAGTATGCCGACAGAGACAGATTCTCCCTGCCGAAAGGTGCCCGCAAAGTCAGCACCATCCCCGGCTCCAGTTTATAAATCCCCTCATAGACGGAATAAGGTGCAGGAATATACCCGTGAGTAAAATAAATATCCAGAACTCTCCGGTTAATGGGGCGGCAAAAGCCGTCCAACTGAGCAATGGAACCGATATCCGAAGCAAAAGCAAAGGCTTCCCCGCCGATAAAACCGTAATACAGCGGTTTTTCCCCCACTCTGTCCCGCAGCAAATGCAATACCCTATCTTTCTTATCATATAAAGCAATGGCAAACATCCCCTTACACATGGAAATGGCCGGTTCCACGCCGTATGCCTCCATAGCCTCCAGAAGAACCTCCGTATCCGATGTTCCGCGGAATGCCCTTACCTTTTTTTCCTCCAGCAGGCCGGCCGCAATTTTTCTGTAATTATAGATTTCCCCGTTGAATGCCATCACATATCTGCCGCTATGGGATTCCATGGGCTGTGCGCCATTGGCGGACAAATCCACAATAGAAAGCCTTTTATGCCCGAAAACTACCGTTTTGTCCTCCGATGCCCAAGTCCCTTCCCCATCCGGTCCGCGGTGATGCATCCGACGGTTCATCCTCCCGATATTCTCTCTCCAATCCCCCTTCAGATTACAAAATCCTGCAATTCCGCACATATTCCCGCTCCTTCTGCCTCATTCCTCCTCGGCCAATTCCGCAAAATCCCCTTCCGCAATCCGCCTGGCAATGGTTCCCCTTGCCTGCTCCATATCCGTTTTCCACTGCCCGTAAGCGGCATCCCAGCTTTCATAGCCTGCCTGCCCGCGCCTGTCTTCCAAGCCATATTTTCCTTCCAAATATCTGCCTAAAAATTCCGTGCATTTTTCTGCCCCCACCGCATTGGTATGTCCGCCGTAATCACTGAAATCCGAGGCAAAATCTATGCCGATTTCCTCATAATAGTCATTCATGTTCAGAAATTCATACCCATATCCGGCAATGATTTCTTCCATATAATTGTACATCCTCTGTTTTTCTTCTTCCATCACCGTCGGGGACAGCAGAAATAATGCCTGCAGGTCATTATCCTTCAGATAATTCAGCAGTTTATACAGACATTTCTCCTGATATTCCGGCATAGGCTCCTTGTCCGTAATTTCCGAAGTATCCACCGCCTCGCAGGGACCCACCTCATCCGTCATCACATATCCCTTTTCCTTATCCGGCTTTTCATAGCGGAAACAGGCAATCTGATCCGGCAGTACCATGGTTTTCCAATTGGAATGATATTTGAAAATATCGAAATAGTAAGTATACCTCTCCGCCTTATCTTCCACCATGGCATTTATTGTTTTCACCCGGTTCCAAGAATATTTCAGATTATCGGTGACCCCTCTTGTATATGCCATATTATTGGTCAGATCCGTTTCCCGCGCCGTATACATCCGCATTTCGAAAACAAACAGTTTCGGCTGCTGTGTTTTTCGCACTTCTTCCGTCAGATAGACAGCCGCAGCCGGCCGCTGCAGATTGCTGGATATGGGATAGGCCGCAATCCCGTATTCCCCCCAAAGCATAGGAGTGGCATAATACGGATACACCGGGCTGGAACCGATAAGAACCACATCAATGGTATGATCCTTTTCCGCATAGAATCCGGTAAACCTGTCTTTTACGTCTCCGTTGGTACGGATGATGTACGTCACGGTCATAAGTATATATAGGAATCCCAATAAAAATATAGCCGATTGCAATGCCTGCCTGCGAGTCATCTTCCCTGTTTCTCCTTTTTGTCATTTGCCCATAGTTTGGCAAAAATATGCTTCCCATTTTTTATTTATTAAATCTGGATTTAACTTTTTCTGTATTTTTGCTGCATTTCTCCCCAACTTTTCTGCACATTCCTGGTCTTTCAATATTTTCTGCAAGTTTTCTTTCAGTTCTTTCCAGTTGTCCACCTCAGTCAACAACCCGTTCTTTCCATGGGAAATCAACTCCGCCGGCCCTCCGCAGGGGCAGTCCGTGGATATGCAAGGCAGTCCCAGCGCCATTGCCTCTATAAGGGTATTGGGCATTCCCTCCGAATTGGATGACAATACAAAGACAGAAGCTTTATATATCGCCTCTGCCACATCGGATATGCTGCCGGGCAGATGAACCCTGTCCGCAAGTCCCATTTCCGCTGCCTGCCGGATCAAATCCTGACGAAGTTCACCCTCCCCGTAGATGACCAATTCATACTCCGGATACTTTTCCGCCAATGCGGCAAACGCCTTAATAATCATCCTATGGTTCTTATTGGCGTCCACACGCCCAACCGCCACAATCCGCTTTTCCCGCTCTCCCTCATATGGCTTGCGCATAAAAGCAGGATGAATGGAATTAGGAAGAATCACTGCCTTTTTCCGCACCGCCGGCCCGAAAAATTTCCTGCTTCCCCGGCTCTGCAGCACAATTCCGTCAGCCAGCGGAAACAATACTCTTGCCGCCAACCGCAGAGCCGCGGAATAATATTCCTCCTTCGGCTCCCCCCGCACGGAAATAACCACAGGAATACGGAGCATGCGTGAAGTCAGCAATGCCATCATATTGTTTTTCCCGATAAACGAAAGAATCAAATCCGGCCTTTCCTTCTTCCAAATCCCCCTCAGCCGCAGAAACCGTCCGGCAAAATTAGCAATCCTGTTCTCCCCTATTTCATCCTCCGGAAGTTCCGAGAAAACACGCCGAATTCCGCGGCTGATACGATATTCATTTTCCGCCCGGTACTGCGTCACTATCGTAACCCGATATCCCCTTGAATAAAAGTATTCCGCCAAATTCACCAAAACCCGTTCCGATCCGCCCTTATTCAGCGTACTGATAAACATAGCGATATGTTTCTTTCCCATATATAGCCCTCACCCTGCCTGCTGCACATACCGACGGTACCACTGTTCAAAAATAAAAAAAGACCAAGACAGTTTCGAATAATTTGCCCCCGTAGCCGGCCCGGCATCTCCGGTTCTTATATATTCCCGAATCATATCCGATACATAGGCCGCATTAAAAATCCCCTGCCGCTCCAAATAATCTTTCCTGCTGTAATCCAAAAGCTGTTCCTTTAAAGGCCCACGGAGCCACTTATCCAAGGGAACCCCGAAACCTACTTTAGGCCTGTCCAACAGTTCCTTCGGAATATAATCGTAGGCGATATCTTTCAGAATGTGTTTCTTATCCCCTTTACAATACTTAAATTCATGAGGAATCCGATAAGAATATTCCATTACATCCTGATCCAGAATCGGGCATCTGGCCTCCAAGGAATATTTCATGCTGGCCCGGTCTACCTTACAGAGTATATCCCCCGGCAAATAAGTGTCCATATCCAGAAGCATCCTGCAAATCTGCCACTGCTTCTCCCCGTAACTGCTTTCCGTCTCATAATGGCAGGGCAGGCCGACCCGCTCCGTGCATACCATTTTTCTTGCACGCACTACATAATTGCTGGCTCCGAACTGTGTCTTTGTCTCTCTGTTACGGTTTTCCGCAATTACCCGCACCCGGAACGGCAGCTTTTCCGCCAGCCCGGTTTTATTGATAAGCGGCAGGCCGCATATCCCATGCACTGCCGCCCCTGCCCAATCCAGCATCTGCGCCTGCGCCACATTTTCATAAATATTATAGCCGCAGTAAAATTCATCCCCGCCGTCGCCCGACAGCACCACCGTCACTTTCTCTCTGGCCAACGCCGCCACCAACATGGAAGGAATCTGAGAGCTGTCCGCAAAAGGCTCGTCATAATATGCCGGAATGCTTTCCACCAAATCAAACATCTGCTTTTCGTCAATATACATCTCCGTATGATTGGTGCCGAGATAATCCGCCACCTGCCCGGCATATTTGGCTTCATTGTACCGTTCTTCATGGAATCCGATGGAAAATGTCTTCACCGGCTCTTTGGAACATTCCTGTGCCATGGCGGTAATCAGGGAAGAATCATAGCCACCGCTTAAGAAAGTTCCCAACGGCACATCCGCAATCATCCGATCCGCAGTGGCCTTTTTCAGCAATTCCTTCAGCCGCCCTTTGGCCTCCTCATAATCTTTCACCGGATTTTTCTTCTGCTGTGCATATACTTTCCCCACATCCCAATATTTCCGCTTTTCCGTCTTTCCCTGTGCAAAAGAAAGCATTCCGCCCGGCTCCAGTTTATATACATCTTCGAAAATAGTCTCGGGTGCATTGATATACTGCTGATAAAGATAGCGGGAAAGCACCTCTTTCCGTATTTTCTTCTCAAAACCCGGACATTCCATAATCGGCTTCAGTTCCGAAGCAAATACAAGATTTTCCCCGTCCTGCCAATAGTAAAGCGGCTTTTTCCCGATCCGGTCACGCACCAAGTAGACCGTTCCGCATTCCCGGTCAAACAATGCAATAGCAAACATCCCTTTCAGCCGGTTCACGCAGTCAATCCCCCACTTTAAGTAAGCGGCAATAATGACTTCCGTATCGCAGTTGGAACGGAACGGATAATCCGGCATTTCCTCTTTCAGCTGCCCGAAGTTATAAATTTCCCCGTTATAAACCACGCTGACTCTCCCGTTCTCCGAATGCATCGGCTGGTGCCCCAGCGAAGACAGATCCAGAATGGACAGCCGCCTCTGGGCAAAACCTACCTGATATCCCCCTCCTGCGCCATAAATTTCTTCCCCGCTGTCATCCGGGCCTCTATGGTACATCAGATCATTCATTTTTTTCAGCTGTGACAGACGAATATCACGCCTTGACACAAATCCGCATATCCCGCACATACGAAATCTCCTTTATCCACCACGTCATCCATTTAAGCTGCAGCCCGCACACCAACATCCTTGCATGACCTTGCCTTAATCTAAGGGTTCCAGAAAGCTGTCTCTATATTCCGCAAAATCCTTGCATTCCTTATCAATGCTGTCAATCAGCTCTATATACTTCTCCCTCACCAAAGTCTGATAATTCCCGTAATTATCATACCCTTTTTTCGTCCATGCAAAAGGGTGCACCAATATCTGTACTTTATCATGCCCGAGAATATTCTTCTCATTCGGATAGCCGTATCTCCATATATGGTTGGCATCCGACATATATTTGACTCCCAGCTGCGAATTCTCCGTAACATTCTCCGCAAACGTAAAGAACTCGTCCTGATAGGCATTGATAATTCCCGGCAGCTTAATGTTCTCGGCAAGTATTGCCGGCGACGGCCGATGGACGGAAAATTCCGAAATTTCAAAGCCTAACATTTCACTTAGCATATGCATTTCCTTAACAATCTGCCTGCGCACCTCCTGCATGTCCGTCATCCCGTTCAGGGCGAAATGCAGGCCGATGTTCTGCCCCCTCTCATGCATATCGCAGATTAAATCCCGGTTTTTTCTGGACAGCAGGTTATAGGAATTATTGGTCCACTGGAAGAAGAAAGTGGACGTGAAGTCCATGCTTGTCTCCACCTTTGCCAACGCGTATGCCCGTTCCACGCTGTATTCCACGTCATGCCTCATAATAATGAACTTGTCCCTATGCAGTGCATCGCTGTAATTGCTCTGCAGTCCCGTTGACTTAATAATCCGTAGGATTTCCTTATAATCATTGTATGAAAACATTCTTAATCTCCTTCTTTCACTCATTGAAAACTGCTTTTTCGGTATCTTCCGTCAGAAGCTTCGGTAAATGAATTTCCCGAATACAATGAAAGATTTTTACTATTATACCATATATTTCACGTTTGCTCACCCTTAACTGTAAAATTTCTGTTTGGAAATAATCACTTTCGCTGCTCAAAAAATGCTATAAAGTTGTCTGATTGACATCTTTACAGCATTTTGCTCCATTTCATATTCTGTTTTCTATTGCGTTAACCTCTTTTAGTAGTAAAACCTTGGATTTCTCACCTGCGGCTTAAAAAAGGATGCGTTGCTCAGCAGTTCGTGAAGAAACCCGGCTCCGCCCCAGTCGCCCCTCTTGATTTCATTAAGCCAATGCTCTTTTCTATCGCTTTCAAAATAATCTATCACTCTCATTTTTCATCCCTCATATTCATGGCATTATAAATGAAAGCACTGTTTCCTCTTCATTCAAATGATTCACTTCCGGCTCATAGGGGGCAGACACAGCATTCCATAGTTTCTTCGCGCCACCGTTTTTCTCATTATACTTAATCTCCCATCTCCCCGGATGCTCTGCCAAAATCATTTTCGCTATGTCAAGAGCAAAATGCCTTCTTCGGAATGACGGAAATATGGTAAACTCCGCCATTGTATAATCCGGATTCCAATCCATATTAGAGTATGGACAGAGCATCGCAAATCCTACCAGAACATCATCATTGTAGATGAAATACGCTTCTCTCTTCGGATCCGTGAAATAGTCGTCAAAGTGTCCGTAATGATAATTCCCCTTTTCATCCATCGGATCATCATAGAAGCTTGTCATCTCGTAAAGATATTTCTGATTGATGTTCCAGAGCAAATCTCTGTCCTTTGCCTGAATTTTCTGTAATCTTAGCATTTGCTTTTCTCCGTACTCAAATTTTAAGAATCGCTGTCAATTCTCCGCCATCCACAAGATATTGAAACTCTGTCAATTCCAAATCATTGATAACTCTCAATAGTTCATCCAAATCATCTACTGCCTCTATTTCCGAAAGACTCCGTCTTGTATGAGACAAAGCACTGTCAACTCAACATTTTCCATTTTTGCCATCTGTATACTCTCCAAATACTGTTTCGCATCATCGTTTCTTATCTTCTCTTAGTTCCAATGTCATCAACTTAAGTCGCAGGCTGCGGCTTAAGTTAATGACATTGTCTCTTATTCAGCTTTATCACAATAAATCTGAATCGCCTTATCGACAAATTCTGCCGTACCTTCACCGCCGTATTCATCGATGTTCTTAGTAAAATCTCCGCCTCCGGAATACATCTTTCCCAATCCACTGAGAATCTTATCGGTACAGGTATAAAGATTCTCAGTGATGAAATGCTGTATCCTTTCTACAAGATCCTGAGCTTCAGGAGATGCCGGATCGGTATTCTTTATCTCACCGGCTTCTTTGAAGAACAGCATAAACCGGTCAGCAAGAATATTATCCTCTTGCTCTGTCCTATTCTTCATTTTCTCCTCCATCTCTTTATATTCCGGTGTATTCCCATAGAGTTCTTTTGCCTGTCTGGAATACTCATCCAATTTGCTTCTGTCAAAAGCCTTAAAGTCCATGTGCCTCACTCCTAACATTTTTATTCCAAGCGCAAAATTCATCAGGTTTTCAATATGCTCCTTTTTCAGCTTAAGCAGCTCTATCTGCTGCTCCAAAGCCTTGCTTCTGTCAAAATCAGGACTGTTTATGATTGCCTTGATGTCTTTCAGCGGAAACTCCAACTCACGAAACAGTAAGATGTGCTGAAGGCGTTCCAGATCTGCATCGTCATACAGCCTGTAACCCGCATCGGTGTGTCCCGTCGGATGCAAAAGACCGATCTTGTCATAATATTGCAAGGTGCGTATACTCACCCCGGCAAGCTTACTCACTTCATGTACTGTCATCATTGGCATATCCTCCATCCGCTTGATAATATCAATATAAACTATTACGTTACGTGGGAGTCAACACTTTTTTCGAAATTTTTTTAAATAGAACCGGAATACCATAAAATACTTCGCCAAAAGCGCAACATACGTCAATCCCCATAAGCCATTTTTTACATTTCTTTTAAAATATATTTTCCTTTGCCCTTTCCTTCTACGGAAATTACAATATTCAGCAACTGCATTGCCTCAATTGCTTTCCCAGCCTTATAATCACCATATCCTAATTCCTTTTTTATTTCCTTTCGACCAAAAATCTGATTTAAATCAAATATTTCTATAATTCTTTTCACATTTCCTGCAATGATGGGCGTTAATTCCTTCCTACATACTGCATCATCAATAATCTGAAACAGTAATTCTTTAGATTCAAACTGTGGTTTTTCCATTACCAAACCGTGGTTTTCTTTCTCAAACCGTGGTTTCTCCATTACCAAACCGTGGTTTTCTTTCTCAAACCGTGGTTTTTCCGTTACCAAACCGTAGTTTTCTTTCTCAAACCATGGTTTTCTTTCTTGAAAATCATTATTTCTAATTATTGCCTGCAACATAAAAGCATTTGTTCTATATTCCGGTCCCTGCAAACCAATCGCTTCGAGTTCTTTCCACATCCGGTCTACGCCCTCACCATATTCCTTTACAAAGCTATACGCTTTCAAAAATTCCGCAATTTTAGGATTTCTTGAAAAATGTGTATACCGAATATTATTTACTTTCACAAGCCCCGGCAATTTACCAGGACTTTCTACGACAATTCTTCCGTCAAACATCTTTATTTGAATATCCGTTCCTCGAATACTATAATCACGGTGCGTAACGGCATTTACAATAATTTCCTGACGGACAAATTTCGGATATTCCTCTTCTGTTACAAATCTTCCATCTTGCCCTAAGTATGTTTTCTCTTTAATTTGTGTATCCAGATATGCGACAGCATCCGTTATCATTTTCAGTATAGTTCCTTCGAAAATAATATCCTTAACCACATTCATTTCTGAACCGACTCGTTCCTCTGTGCCTTCATAGCGGATAAAGCGTACGCGAGCTCTCGGAAAATATAATTGCGGATTTTTTCCAAACAGTAATATTGCTGCCGAACTTATCTGCATCACACCATTCTTTTCCTTTACAAATCCTTTATTTTCCTTTAAATAATCCATTGGTGTCTTGGAATAACCAATTTGGTCAATGTAATTTTTCACAAAACCTAAATCAATGTCTTCTATATCTGCTCCAAGAACAGGCTTATCTTCAAAAAATCTTTCCCCCTTGTCATACATCAACTGCATCCGTTCCTCAAATGTAAGTTTCTTGGACTTATCTCCCACACGCATAAAAACTTCGTCTGCCTGATTTGCATGCACTTCCATGCTCGGCTCTATATGCATTAAAAGCACATGATTCTCTCTGCCTTTAAAATCTACACACTGTATTTTTTCTATTTCAGCTTTTACAGTCGGAACACAGAAATCAAACGGCACTCGAAGAAGTTCATTTAATTTCCGGATGTCATAATCCACCCCTTCTATTCTGCGTGTTTTATCAGATATTCCAATCGCAATTGTCCCGCCATCGGCATTTGCAAATGCTATGATTGGTATTGCCAACGCTTTCAAATCAATATTAACACTCTTCCTGTCAAATATTTGCATTTCCTCAAATGCCAATACTTCTTCTATGGTCATAGCATTTCTTCTCCCATCATTTATTCTTTGAATATCTAACTATTATCATCTTAGATTAACGTTAATTGCGTTCCCTTGTAAAAGTTACCATATCTCCTCCAAAAACTTACCTCCTGAAATAATCTATAAATAGTATAGCTTTTGAAGAGGATAATGTAAAGATATTGAAATCGGATTCTACCAGCACATCATTGCATTAATTCTCAAGCAATCAACGCATGCTGTTTGTGCCAGTGCCGCGTTGTCGTCGGTCAACGATGCCACCGCATCGCCTCCCTCTTCCGCCTTGCCCTGACGCAAACATCAAGCACTGATTACTCAAGGATTAATGCAATGATGTACTAGCGTTCTTTTACAGAGGCTTTCGCATAAAACGCTCTGTCCCTTCCTTCTACCCATCCGTCGTTTCTTATACAAAACTCATCTGTAAGCCTGATGTCCTCGGAAGAACTCCCTATCTCCACACCAATGCTTCCTTTCTCAATCTTCCATCGCATATCTCTGTCAAGGAATGCCATCTGGCTTGCCCATACGTCAAATACAACCGTCTTTTTCTCCCCCGGCTTAAGCGATATCCGTTTGAAACCCGCCAGTTCCTTCACCGGTCTTGTCATGCCGGCATAATTGTCAGTCAAATAAAGCTGCACCACCTCATCGCCTTCATACGCTCCGGTGTTCCATACCTTAACTGCAATCCTGACACTTCCCCGCGCATCGATTTCCTTTTCTGAAAGATACAGATCCGAATAGGCAAACGTCGTATAAGAAAGCCCGTGCCCGAAATAATACCGTGGCGTATGCGGTAAATCCACATAATTGACAAAGCCGATGCTCTCACCCTGATGCCATGCGGAACCGTTGGGATGGTTATAATAAATCGGAATCTGCCCTGCGTGGTAAGCTACGGATACCGGAAGTTTTCCGCCCGGGCTATATTCCCCAAGCAACGCGCCGGCTACCGCCTCCGCTCCGGTTTCTGCCGGACTCCACGCTTCCAATATGGCATCCAGGCATTCATCCGCTGCGTCGCTGGAAATCGGCCTTCCGTCAAAATGAAGCCCGACCAACGGCTTTCCTGACGCTGCTGACTTTCTGATAAACGCATCCTGACAGGGCGGCAGGTTGATGTTACTTGCATCCACGCCTTCCCCCATAGATGCCATGGAACAAGTCCCATGTTTTCCTCCCAGCGTCAGAATAGCGAGGTCAGCCTCTCTGACCGCCTGCAGCGCCTCCTCAAAACCGGATTCATCCGCCCCGGCAATGGGATATCCATAAGCATAAAGTATTTCTGTCTCCGGCAGTCTGTCTCTCATTTCTTCCAACAGACTTTTGCAGCCCGGTTTCTGACGTTTCAGTATGGCTTCAAACTCCTCCGTTTCATCCGACTGAATATTGGTTCCCGAAATAGTTTTTATTTGCCCCTCATCCGCCTGCACCACACCACTTACTCCGGCAATAGAATTAGCAGCCGCATAAGTAGATTCCATCATGCACATATGGGTATATCCGCCAAAATATTTTCTTGCATAATCCGCATGCGGCCCAATCAAGGCTATTTTTTTATACGTTCCCTTTAACGGCAGCGCCCCATTATTTTTCAGCAGTACCAAGGACTTCTTTGCCGACCGCAGAGAGACTTCCCTGTCTGCTTCATGGCACACCGTTTTGCGCAGTTCCTCCCCCGTTAACGCATAGGGATGTTCAAAAAGCCCCATCCGGAACTTTGCAGTAAGTATACGCAGTACCGCCCCATCGAGTAAAGCCATGTCTGCCTCTCCCTGCGCAAATTTCTCTTTCAGCCTTTCATTATAGCCGGCAGTACTGGGCATCTCAACGTCCACCCCTGCCTGCATGCAATAAAGCCCCGCTTCTGTTTCTGTTTCCCCCACATGCTGCACATGATGAACATTGCCGACAGCGCCGTAATCGCTGACGCACACACCGTCAAATCCCATCTCTTCCCGTAAAAGCCCCTTTAGCAGGCTCTGCGATGCGGACACAGGTTCCCCGTTAATGGAGTTATAGCTGGGCATAATCCCCTTAAGCCCTGATTCTGTAATTGCCGCCTGAAAAGGTTTGCCATAAATTTCCTGCAGCAGACGCACAGGCGTGTCGCTGTGTGTTCCATGGATTCCACCCTGTGAATTATGAAAAGCCAGAAAATGCTTTGCAACGCTCTCCGTCTTCCTCCCTGCCGTTTCCCCTTTCTGAATCCCTCTTGTATAAGCAGCCCCCAGTGCCGCTGCCAGTGCCGGGTCTTCCCCGTAAGTCTCTCCCTGCCGCCCCATGCGGGGATCCCTCGAAATATCCAGTACCGGCGCCAGTATATGGGTAATGCCGCAGGCTGCCTCCTGCCTGCTTACCGTTTCCGCAATCTTCTCCTCCAACTCCGGTTCAAAACCGGCTCCCCTTCCAATTCCGGCCGGAAAACTGGTAGTATCCTGAATAAATGCCCCGCACAACCCTTCCATATGGAAAATAGCAGGAATCCGGTGCGGGCTGTTGTCCATTACGATTTTCTGCACCTTGCGCTGCCAGTTTGCAGCCTCCTCCAAACTGATTATCCTGCGCATTTCCAACGTACTGACTTCTCCGATTCCCAAAGGCGTCCTGACTGAAATTTTACCCATATCAGTGTAGTCTTCTCCAAAAGGGAAAATACAGTTAACCTGCGCCATCTTTTCATCCAGGCTCAATTCCGCCAGAAGTGTTTTGGCCCGTTCTTCCGGTGTTTTCCTGACATCTAAATACCGTTTTTCTTCCATTAGTTTCAATAACCTCCATTTGTCTGCTTCCTACAGCTTTCAAACTTTCCGGCATGCCGCTTTTCGGCACCTCAGAACTTCTCCTCACACTTCTTCACAAGGCACACTTCCACCTCATGCCTGCTGCCATCTTTAAAATCCGGCAGAATATTTCCGGAAATATGTATTCCGTCCACCATGATTTTGATTTCTGCTTTCTCCAGATGTTCCGGATTTTTAATGACAATGTGGTAATCTGCATTTCTGAACCGCCTCGTCATTTCAGCACGTTTCCATGCGGCCGGAAAACAAGGGTCTATCCGCAGTCCTTCATAATCATGTTTTACTCCCATAATCCCTTCGTAAAGCCCCATAAGACACCATGCAGAAGTTCCTGTCGTCCATGACTGATAGGACTTTCCATAATATCCGGGATTGGTAGAATAACAGTTCGTAAACACATATGGCTCTGCTCCCGACTGCAGGGATGGGTTTTTCTCACTGTCCGGCATAATCTTTTTTAAAGTCTCCGCCGCTTTATTTCCCCGCCCTGCTTTGCAGTCCATCAAAATCTTAAATCCTGTTGCATGGCAGTATACCCCTCCGTTCTCAAACAATCCCGGGAGCATACCCGACATCCGGCCCACATTGGGAGAATATTCAGAATATGGAGGCATATTTAAAGGAAATCCGAAATCATGCTCCATGCTGTCCACTGCCTGCAATACCAAAGGCAGCCTTTCCTCATCCGCCACTTCTCCAAGTACCGCCCATGTCTGGGCATTCAGATAAATCCTGCTTCCTCTGCTGTCCTTAGATCCAATGTTTTCTGCCTGACTTAAAGCGCGCATATACCACCCGCCGTCCCATGCTTTCTCGTTAATGCTGTTTTTTAAAGTTCTATATTCCGCTGCAAGCCTTGCTGCATATTCATTGTCTCCATATTTTTTCATCAGAAGTTCCAATTCCTTTAGCGCCAAGCAAAACTGATGGGAAAGCATTACCGATTCCGCTTCCGGGTCAGTTGTAATATTCAGTGCATCATTCCAGTCCGCAAAATAAATACGCACCAGTCCGTTTTTGCCTTTATCAGAAAACAGCCTGTTTACCGCCGACTTTATATGTTCCAAAACCGTTGCATCGCTGCCATCCTGCCATGAAATACGTTCTTCCAGAAGCGAAAAATCCCCTGTCTCTTTGATCAGCCTGCAAACTGCCCATATCATCCAGAAGGGCTGATCGGAATATCTCGTATCATCATAAGGATACCATGTCAATACTGCATGGCCATCTTGGAACTGATGCCTTAAGCATTCCAGAATTTCTTCCTTTGCTTTATCCTGCCTGTAGTTCAGAAGAGCCGCAGCAATCTGCAAGTTATCCCTCACGCCCTTTTTCCCCACAATACAGAAATCAACCTGCTTTTTTACCCAGTTATTCATGATATGGTTGATTTTTTCATCCGGCGTATGTATGGACAGGAAGCTATATTTTTGATAATAATATTTCTGTGCCTTGTCAAATTCCCTCTCTGCCGTTTCGCCGTGCAATAACCCGTGAACCGTTTTTCTTGCTTCTTCACGGGAGCCGCTGATACCGAACACTAAATGAATTTCCTTAACTTCTCCCGGCTGCAAGGCAATTTTATGCTGCAGCACACCGCCGAGGATAAAAAGCGCCGCCTGGGAATTCGTACAGTCCCTCCCTGCCATTACCACATCCGGGTGCTGAAACAAAGCGCAGGCGGAGGCATCCGGCTGTGTGATTGTGCTTGTCGGACCACAAAATTTAACCAAATCCCCGTCATAAGCATAAACCGGTTCGGAAGAAGCCAGAAAACCATGATATTTGTCATGGGGTGCAAAAGGATGTGACGAATCACAGTAAATTCCGTTTAATTCCTGATCAAACTCCGTTTTCATGCACCGATACATCTCATAATATCTCGGATAGGAAAAACCCTCCAAAGAAAAATTTACGGCTGAAAAAACACTTAACTTTCTTTCTCTTTTTCCTGAATTATGAATCTTCAGGGTCCAGACTTCATGATAGCCCCTCTCCGGCACAAAGATACGCCATGCACTCTGTATCCCCTGACAGGCTGACTGCAACATAGAATATCCAATGCTATGTATGCACTGATAATCTTCCACCTCCATGTTCAAAGGTCCCACGCCAATATTCCAGCTGACATTTGTTTCATCATCCCGTAGGTACACATACCGCGCATCATCCCGGTTAATCATACACATATCGGCTTTCTCACTGAGATAATAGCTGCGTCCATGCCCAATCTGGGAAACCTGCGCGCAATACCTGTCCTCATTCCATAAATAATTATACCAATATCTGGGCGTCCTCGGCTCCCTGATCAGGCAGGCATTTCCGTCCTGTGTAAATTCATATACTTTATCGTTTTCCATATAATCGCCATGCTCTCTTCCGTTTCCTTAATTTTTTTTGCATCTTTTGCTAACCTTTAATAGCCTGTCGGCAGTCCGTTCCATTTCACTGCGGCCAATCCGCCCTTCTTCATATGCCTTTAATATCTGCCCGATTACAGGCGGGCCTCCCGGCATTACAATATCATTCCCGGCCGCAATCGCATCGCCGCCATCGACTACCATGTCCATATCTCCCCAATCTGTCACAACAACACCTTCAAACCCCCATTCCTCCCGTAATATATGGGTGCACAAATCTTTGTTCCCTCCTGCAAAAATTCCGTTAATCTTATTGAAAGATGTCATCAGGAAAAGGATTCCGGCATCTTTGACCAACATTTCAAATGGCTTCAGATAAATTTCCCTTGCTGCCCGCTCCGTAACCAGAGAGTCTACCGCATCATAATTCTTCTCTGCACTTCCCCGCCGATATGTTTCCTGTTCGTTTAATGCAAAGTGCTTCGGGCATACGCAAACCTTATGATTCTCCTGTACGCCTTTCGTAATCTGCGCCGCACACACTCCGGTCAGATACGGGTCTTCGGAAAAATACTCAAAATTTCTCCCGCAAAGCGGATGCCTGTGAATGTTGACAGCCGGTGCCAGCCATACATCCACCAGTTTTTCTTCACAGGCACTTCCCACCTCTTCACCGAACCTGCGCCAAAGTTCCTTATTAAATGCACAGGAAACCAGCATTTCCGTGGGCCATGCGCCCGTTCCTATACCTGCCGGCCCATCCTTGTAAAAGATAGAATAGATACCCTTTGCCTCGATGGCAGGCGATACATATCCATTGGTTCCTGCCGGGTGGCTGTTTGTTGTCAGGGGATTTCCGGCCTCATCTAAAATTGTTTCCGGATCACTGCCGTCACCGAAAGCGGCAAAGGGCGTTCCCGGTCCATACCCCACGCAGAGTGCGGCCAGTTCCCGGTCGGATAAATCCTTGCTTTTTGCCGTGGCTGCATCTTCCTTATTGTTTTCAGCGCATTTACCTACAGCTGTTTTTTTCCTTTTCTGCTTTGCCTTTTCTTTTAAGAAGATTTTTTTGGACAGAAAATCCAGTTTTTCTATATTGCATTCTTTTATCTGCAGCCTGTTGGCACACTGCTCCATCAGTATGTCCTCTTCTACTTGAATTTCATCGACAAACTGTGTGTTTCTCGATGATGTTCCGGCAAAAAAACTATAAATGCCTTTTTCGATAATATATGCCGCTTCAGTTTCCACATAACAGGCCAATTCTCTCATTGGTATCCATATATGCAATTCTTCCTTTTCCCCCGGCTCCAGCAATTTTGTTTTCTCAAATCCCTTTAATTCCTGCCTCGGCCTCTCGCTTGCGCTCTCCCGGCAGGATAAGTATATCTGGACGGTTTCTTTTCCGTCATATAATCCTTTATTGACCACTTCTATCACTAACTCTATCCCGTCAGGACATTGTAAAAGCTGTATCGGACACACCTCAAAGTGAGAGTAAGAAAGCCCAAAGCCGAAGGGAAACAGCACTTCCTTTTCAAAGCTGTCAAAATAACGGTATCCTACATAAATATCCTCATAATAAAATGTCACAGGGCTTTTGTCATAACCAATGCTTCCGTTTGCTTGGGCATCCAGCCCATAGCTTTCATAGGTAAGTATCTGCCCCGGTTTCTCCTTATTCCATGTAAAATGCATGGACGAAGGATAATCTTCATACTTTTTTGCAATGGACACGGAAAGTTTCCCGGACGGATTTACCTTTCCCGTAAGAATATCCGCCATTGCCCCACAGCCTTCCTCACCGGGGATTCCCATAAACAGCACGCCTTGTATCATCGGATATTTTTCCAGCCATTCCAGGTCAATCAGGCCATTGATATTCAGAATCAGAATCATTTTCTCGAAATAAGTGCTCACCTGATCCAGTAAGTTCTTTTCCGATGCAGTCAGATAATAATCTGCCTCCAAATGGCGGTCGCATTCCTCTCCCCCGGAATTTCTGCCCAGCACCACAACCGCAGTATCCGTCTGCTTTCTCGCAAACTCTGCCAGTTCCTCAGGGACATCATACTCTTCGCACTGGGGCTGATAGCGTCCGAATATTTCATACATAAATCCGCTGGTTAACTCGCCGGCATTATTGATATCAATGCCATCCACAGCAAATTTTTCCGGTTCTTTTCCCTGCTGTCCTTTATAAAAATTTTTCAGTTCCGGAATAGCACAGATCCCTCCTTTCTCACATTCGCTGAGCAAGTTTTTTTCCTCCATTGCCCGGGATGCCCCCGAACCGTTTCCCGAAAAAAAAGTTTCTGTCTGTGCCCGCCCAAAAAAGGCAATCTTCCGATAACCGCCAAGCGGAAGAATATGGTTTTCATTTTTCAGCAATACAATAGATTCTTCCACCAATTCTCTGCATATACTTTTATTCCCCATCATAACCTCCGATCCGAATGCAAAGCTTCAGGCTTTCTTTGGCATCACATTTTCAGATACCTTGGAAAAACCCTTCGCACTGTTCATTCAACGCATTTATTACCGCCTCATATACCGGTCTGATTTCCGGCGCGGAACTGATTCCTTCCGCCAGAGTCATTTGCTTTGCATACTCAATCATGGGATTGGAAAGCAGTTCCGGAACCATCCGCCCCATCATTTCTTTTCCAAGCGGCTGTGCCAGGACATCTCCCAATGTGCTGTCCAGGCTATATTTCAGTTCTTTTAGACTGGTATTGGTCTCATATTCGTAACAATGCTCTCCGGAACCTATTTCCAGCACGCCCTCTTTTTCCGGAAGGTAAAGAACCGCCATTGTATTTGCCGGAACCGTAACCTTCACCCGAATCTTTTTGTTTCTGCAGCACCAGTAAGATATAATCTTTCCATATGGTGTTTCCAGTTCCGTCCGGGCTTCTTCCATTCCCCGCAGGAACATAGGCTTCACATAGAATCTGTGATAACCCGGCTCCAGCTGGTTGATTCCGCCAATCTTCCGGTACATCCAGTCGCCTACCGCTCCGTTGGCATAATGGTTCATGGAATTCAGCCCCGGGTGAGGCATTGTGCCATCCGGATAGATGCCATCCCATTTCTCCCATATGGTTGTGGCTCCCATATTGACTGCGTACAGCCATGAAGGATAATCTTCTTTCATAAATAAAACAGATGCCATATCATGGGCGCCATTTTCCGAAAGTGCATGGCACAAATACGGCGTTCCGACAAAACCAGTGGTCAAATGATTTTTGTGATTTTCAATATTTACCTTTAAAGCCCGAAGGATTTTCTCCCTGTCCTTTTCCCTTGCCAGATGAAAATATAATGCCAGTGCACAGGCTGTCTGGGTTTCGCTGACAATCCGCCCTCTGGAAGTAAAATACTCGCTCTGAAACGATTCCAGTGTTCTCCCGTACAAATTCCGATAATATTCGGCCTCTTCCTTTTTCCCAAGCACCTCCGCCGTCTGTTTTACCAAATCGGTCACATAAAGATAATAAGCATTTGCCACCAGATAGATATCCGTCGCACCCACGCTTCCTTCTCCCTGTTCCCTGTCAAGCGCCAGCCAGTCGCCATACTGATAATTTGTCTTCCAAAGGCCGTCTTCCTCTGTCTTATCCTGAATATAATCCACCCACTCATGCATACACTTCCAAGATTCTTCCAGAATCCTTGTATCGCCATAAGTCTGATAAACTACCCACGGGATGATGACCGCCGCATCGCTCCATGCCGCAGAACTATAGCTCCCTACAATGTCCGGCACTACATGGGGAACTCCCTTCTCCAAAGATGATTCCGCTGAAATATCACGCATCCATTTCGCAAAAAAAAGTGCTGTATTCCGGTTGAAGGCCGCTGTCCATGAAAAAACCTGTGCGTCTCCCATCCATCCCAATCTTTCATCCCTTTGCGGGCAGTCCGTGGGAATATCAAAAAAGTTATCCCGAAGTCCCCAGCTTATGTTGCTCTGCAGCTGATTTACTTTATCATTTGAGCAATGAAAGCTTCCGATTCTCTCCATATCGGAATGCATTGCGCAGGCGGTAAACATCTCAGGCTTTATCTCTTCCATACCGTCCACAGCAATATAACGGAAACCGTGGAAGGTAAAATGCGGCATCAGCACCTGCTCCTCGCCATTTAGGATATAAGTATCGTGAGAGATGGCTGTCCGCAGCGTATCAGGATAGAACACCCCGTCTTTGTCCAATACCTCTGCATGACGGATTCTGATCTGCTGCCCCCTATCTCCCTTAATTTTGATTTCTACCAGTCCGGTGATGTTCTGACCGAAATCTGCCAGGAAATTCCCCTGCGGATCTCTCCATACTTTTTTTGCCTCCAGCCGCTCCGTTACCCTCACGGGTTCACACTCCTGCGGCGTCAAAAGCGATTTGTCAAATGCCGCTGCCGATACTTTGCCTTCCCTGATTGCCGGATTGTCCGTATCAATTGTCTCGCCCATATAGATTTCGCTGTAACGGATGTACCCGGTCCTTACGCCCCAGCTTTCGTCTGTTGCAATCACTTCCATTTCGCCGTCGCCGTACCAAATATGAATTTCTGCAAAGGCTTCTACACGGTTCCCATAGCGGTCAGGCTTACAGTCAAAACCCAAAATTCCCTTATACCAACCGTTTGCCACCGTCATCTCTACTAAATTATCTTTTTCCAGATTTTTTGTAATATCATAGCACTGGTACTGAAGGCGGTTGTGATAACTGGTCCATCCCGGAGCCATATAATCCTCCCCAATGCGGCTGCCATTCAGGCTAATCTCATAGACACCATGCGCAGTTGCAAAAATTATCGCCTTTTCTATTCTCTTCCGTGCTTCAAATTTACGGTAAAACACCGGACATGCCGTTTCCTCTTCCGGAAAATCATGCGTGATCATCTGCGCCCTGAAGGTTTGCGTATCAAAAACCCCCGTTTCAAACCATGTATCCGCTTCACAGACGCTCCCGTAATTATCTTCTATGGTTACTTTTACTTCATACCGCCTTTCAGGCTGCAGTTCTTCCCCTTTATATGGAATCAATACTGACTGGCAGGAATCCACTCTCCCGCTGTCCCATACCTTCCCGCCTTTGCAGCTTACTGATATCTTATACGAAACCTGCACGGTATTCTCCTTTTCCGACGCTATCTTCCATGAAAAACGGGGAATCCTTACAGACAATCCCGTTGGATTTTTTCTGTATTCTGTCCGAAAGTCATAAACCTGCATATGATTCATCTCCTATCCCTGAATGCACGGAATCGGTACCATGCCGAGACTATGTGCCGATTCCATGCAAGTCATCCTTTTAACGGTTTATTTAGCATTCTTTCTTGCCGCTACCTCTTCGCGCATCTTCGGCAATTTCTTTTCCAGATCAAATCTTGTAAAAATAAGGAACATTACAACATTAATCACCAGCGGCAGATAATTGGAAAAACCATAAATCGCATACCTCATGGAAGCAGAGGCCGCTTCTAAGGTTGCATCATATGCACCGATTGCAAGGAATGCCGTTAAAATCACAGAACCAAGCCCGTTTCCCACTTTACTTCCAAAGCCGATTGCACCGCCGGACATTGCCACCAGCTTTTTATCATATTTCCACTCATTATAGTCCACAGCCATTGCCGTCAACACACCATACAGGCACATAAGGGGAATCTGGATAAAACTTGCAAACAAATTGCATACTGTAACCAATATGAAATTTGTCGGAATAAAGCAGCGAATCAGTGCCGGAACTGCCGCTCCCAGCAGCCCAAGCTGCACAGTCTTCGTAACTCCAAGTTTCTCTATGATTGGTTTGGAAAGAACAAATCCAACGACTGTTGCCAACATTCCGACTGCTCCTGTGATTGCAACAAGATTGTCATTTCCAAAAATCCATTTTGCATAGTAAGTTCCGGATGACGTAGCAATGGCAGATGATATGCTCGTAATCAGGTTGAACAGTAAAACAATTACCCAATACTTATTATGGAACAGCATTCCCAAGGCTTCCATAAACGGAACGGCTTCTTCCTGCTCGGTTTCCCAAGCCTCTCTTATCCTCTCTTCCTGCTCATAGTCAGACGCAAATTTGGCCTTTCGTCCATTGTTGTAGCAAATCAGTAAAAGCAATAAGGTAACTGCCCCGATAACAACGCCATATTTAATCCATGCATTCTGTGTGCCTCCAAGTATATTCGTAATCGGAATTGTAGCAATTGCAACAACCATTCCCGCACCATAGTTTCCCACTGCACGGAACAGCCCCATACTGCTTCGTTCACTCAAGCTGTTTGTGCGAACAATCATAACTGCGCCAAAGGGTGTCGCAATCATAGTATAAATAACTGCCGTCAGCAGTAAATTCGTAACCAGCACATAAATTAACGCCGCCGTCTGTCCTGCCCGAATCGGAACCGTGAACATCATAATAATGACGACTGCGGCCGGAACTGCCATACGAAGCATCCATGAATAATACTTTTTATTTCCGCCTTTGGAGTGATCCACCATGTTTCCGACAATCACATCGGTAAATGCGTCGATTATTTTAGCAATCATCATGACAACGCCAACACCGCCTACTGCCATCCCCACCTTGTCCGTGTAAAAATATGTAAGCTGCCCGACCAAATTTGCCATCAGGCCTAAGCCAAGCTGACCGCCGAAATCAGCCAGGTAATCCCGCTTTCTCATAACCCGCCTTACCCCGTCCGCATCATAACGGACCTCACCAGTTCCTTTACCCATTCTCTTTTCCTCCTGCTCTTATATATTTGTATTTTCTATCGGAACACCAAATGATATTGGATGCCCGGAAGTTCACCTGTCATCGGGAACCGGATGCCTTCTGCCAGTTTCTCTCCTATAATCTCTCCGATTTCCTCCCCCACAGGGCTTAATACTTTAAGCGATGCCTCTTTTGCTTTTACAGACAGACTCCCTTCCAGCGTTTCCGCATATAGTTTTCCTTTGAACCGCACCGCAGTAAACGGGATTCCCATCATTTCAGGTCCTTTGCCATAAGTTGTCTCATCCATGCCGGTAGTCCCCATCGCCGTCAGAATAAATTCTTCCGCTTCATCCAATAATTTTTTGCCGACAGGAAGCAGTGCAAGGGTAATTCTCTCGTTTCCTGCATATACTTCTACTTTTTCGGAAAGCACAACCTTCTCCTCCGGTGCCCCGCTAAAATAACTACAGTACGGTGTCTGAATCCGGAATTTAGCATGATCGGGGTCAAAGATCAGCTCTCCCGTATCGGAAATCAGTTTTCCGTCCGCCAATCCGGTCTCCCGCGGCATAACACCCCACTGTTTCATTGCCATATCAAGGATAGACGCAAATTCCCGATAGTCGCCGTTTCCCGCAATCCTCGCAATCTCATCAAATACCAGTGCCTGCTCTCCGAGATGAACTCCCTCCCGTACCTCTTCCGTATCCTTTGCCGCTTTCACGAGGCGATTTTCGTCCTTATATTTTCTCATGGCATCTCGGTAGGGTGACCATGCATAGTATACGCCGTGCTCCGCTTCCGAAAGATCCGCTCCGTTTAAAAATCCGGCATTTACCGCCACCTGTGCGTCTCCCTGGTATGTATCCCCACCATCCAAGAACACATTTCTTGTCGCTGTTACATAGGGCAGAAATGTTGTAAGCATGGCATGCTTATTAGGCAGCGTTTTTAAGTCGTTCTGTGTATAGACAACATCCACGCGATTTTTTGCAGCCGATACCAATCCTTTTAAGAACACCGATGCCATAAAGCCCCACTGGCAGATTACCGCCGGGTCATTATATACATCAAAAACATTCAGAATCTCATCCGCCGGCTGGTCATCCCCTTTTTCTGATGTATGGTGATTATACAGAATCAACCCGTCCCAGTCATTCAGGCAGGCATACGCAATGGTATGCACAAATGCCGTGGAGTGAAAAGGATGTTCCCCATATTCGTTCCATTCACTGAGCATGAACGGTTTTCCATTCACAATGGCAACAGATGCAAGGCTTAACAGCGTTGTTGCCATGGAGCCGATTCCGGTCTGCATAGTGAGTGGATTTACCGACACATACTCTGTCGGCCCTGCAACAAGATAAGTATTATTCTCCTGAACCGGCAGTAACGGATGATTAAAGTAGCTGTTATTCTCCATCAAATCTCCGTCTATATGCCCGTAAACATCCGCCGCCCCGGCTATCAGATTGCTTGTCACAATCGGAACCTTAGCGCCAAGAGAGTGAAGGTAATCTTTCATATCCTGATAAAAATTCCGGTTCATAGCAATACCAAATTCCATAAAGTCCGCATACCGCGCGGGACTTACCCCACCGTTCCAATCCCCAAGAGGTTCGTTTTCCGGCTGATAGAAGTTCCCCTCTACTCCCCGCACTGTTCCCTGTACCGGGTCTTCTTCCTCTCCAAGCGCACAGGCCCCTTCAAATGTCCATGCTTCCTTCAGCCTCTGCCTAGTCTCATATTTCATTAGCAGAAAATGATTAAAACGTTTCTGCACCTCATCACGATACGGCTGCATATCTTCTCTCCGGTCTGTTTCCATGGTGCCCTTGATTGCCGACTCCTCGTTGTTGATTTGGATTGTCACAACCGCCGGGTCATCAATCAGTGCCAGACCGGTATACGGATTTCTATGACACATAATCTTTTTGGCGTATTCTTTCTGAAGCTCAATCATCCGTTTGTTATACATAGGGAAACGCTTTACGCACGAGCCGGCATTGCCCGGATAATCCAGCCTGTCACCTTCCACAAAATCCCTTGCCACGATTAAGTCAATATGCAGATAAATTCCCCGTTTCTTTAACTGCGCCGCGAAATAATCAAAACGATCAAGCCCTTCCGGATGAAATTCCCGTCCGCTGCCTTTTTCATAATCCAAAAGCGGCGCTTCCTTGCAGCTTGCCCAGCTTCCCGGCTCTTCGCTGACAGGCGCATCGGCGGCGTGAAGCCGGATGATATTGACTCCCATACTGGCAAAGCGTTCCGCCAGCTTCTCCGCAGTCTCATGATCCGGCGTATTCGACCTCGCCGCTACATTAAATCCCAGAAATCTGGCTCTTGTTCCGTCTTCAAAGTAGAAATGTCCGCCTTTTGTCCTTACAAAACCATGCTTTCCTGCCGGAGCGTCCAAAAGATATGAATAGTTCAGAACACCCTGATTAGGCTGTGTCTTATGTATGCCTATATGCTGTCTCATGCTTTTTCCTTCCTTTCCCTGCTTGGATTTCTTACTCCGTAATTTCTTTCTGCACCCTATATTAGCAGAATCACCTGACAAAATATTATATAATACTCTACAAAATTATATATTTTGGTATTGCTGTTTTACTTTTTTCATTTTATACTTTTTATTATAAGAAATTGTCAGGAAAGGAACTTCCCTATGGACTATATCGCTTTTTGCAAAAATTATTTTGCCGTTACCGGTCTCCCGGTCAATCTGGTAAACAATGATGAAATCCTGTATTCCTCCCTTTCGGATTTACTCCATATTCAGGCCGTCAACCCCACCAAAATATGGCCGCAAGATCACAATCCTGAGTTTCGCTGTTTATCGTCGGATATTGTATACGGCTCTGTCCAGATTGAAAACACCGGCGACTATGTAATGCTCGGCCCGATTTTTTCTGTCCCCATTACAGAGGAACTGATACATCGCTATATGAATGAACAGGCTACCCCGTTAAAATATAAAGAAAGCATCATGGAAACACTGGCCTCTATTCCGACTCTGACCCATGCGCAGTTTTGCCAGCACCTGGTGTTTTTACATCAGTGCCTGAATCAGAAAGAAATATCGGCTTTAGAATTACTGGAACAGAAAGCACCCCAAATGCACCTGCAAAAAGAAAAGCACATCAAATCCATTACGGAAAACATGGAAAATGAGTGCCTGCATAATACTTATCCTTTTGAATTAGAACTCTTTCAGCATATACAAAACGGAAATGTAACTGCGCTGCAGAACTTTCTTACTTCGAGTACAATTGTCTTAAAAGAGGGTACCCTTGCTCAGACGCCCCTGCGGCATGCCAAAAATTTATTCATTATAACAACCGCAAAAATAGGTATGCTGGGGGCAATTCCGGGAGGCGTTGATGTGGAAAAAACATATCAGCTCATTGACCTTTACATTCAGGAATGTGAGAAACTACAGACAGTTGAGAGAGTCCAGGCATTGCAGTATTCTATGATGCTGGATTTTTGCCAAAGAGCCGGTGAGACAAAAATCCCCAAAGGGATTTCAAAAGAAATATATGAATGTATCAATTATATCCGAAGCCATACCAATACTCCGCTCTCTGTGGATGATGTAGCATGGAACATACGGAAAAGCAATTCCTATGTGATGAAAAAATTTAAAGAAGAGCTGGGATTTACCGTTGGAGCATTTATTACCCGCTGCAAACTGGAAGAAGCAAAAAGTCTTTTAACTTACAGCAACAAAACCCTTGCGGAAATCAGCAGTTACCTCTGCTTTTCCAGCCAGCCGCATTTTCAGAGCCTGTTTAAAAAACAATACCACATGACTCCTCTGGAATATAGAAAGCATACCCGGCTTGCTCCCCCTACTTCCTCCCCTCAATAATCTCCTCCATAAAATCCCGCCACTGCCCGTAAATGGCCTTTCCGTTGGCAATCTCCGCAATTTCCCTGGCCTTGTCCCCCAATTGCTCCGCATACTCCGGCTCCTCTATCAGCCGGCAGATTCCGTCCGCCAACGCCTTTTGATCCTTAATCGGAATCAGCAGACCGTTCACGCCGTCTTTCATCACCGTACGGGGGCCGCCGCAGGGACAGTCCGTAGCCACAATCGGCAGTCCCAGAGCCATAGCCTCCAGCAATGCATTGGGAAGCCCTTCCCAGTCCGACGAAAAAGCATAAACCGCCGCTTCCGCCAAATCCTTTTCCAAAGCATCGCTTGCCCCCATCAGCCGGATATAATCCTGCGCCTGATTTTCCGCAATGATGCCTTCCAATATCTCCTTTGTCCCGTCAAAAGAATCGCCGCCATATATTTTTAAGATATAATCAGGGTGCTTTTTATGGACTTCCACAAACGCCCGCAGCAGCATGGGCTGATTTTTAAAATCCACCAGCCGCCCGGACTGCACCACTTCCTTCTTCCGCCTGCCGGGCTTCGGCACACCGATATATTTACCGTTCAGCGGATTTAAAATCACCCTGGAATTTTCCTGCAAATAGGGGGCAAAAAATTCCCGCTGCCCTTCCGTCTGGAACACACATCCCGCCGCCCGCGGAAACAAAAGGGGAATCTGCAGCTTGTCGCTCCATGCATCATAGTGCCCCACAGGATCCGTGCGGATGGAAATCAGCACCGGAACTTTTGTTCCCGGCACGGCCATCAATGCCCTATAGTTAGCCCGCTGCGCGAAAGCAATCAGAATATCCGGTTTCTCCCGCAGCATAAACTGCCGCAGATATCTCACCCGGAGCAGAAACTTACGAATCCGGTTCTTTTTCTCATCCTCCGGTTTCAGCCCCACATGGACTCTTCTCACCCTGGAGTCCGTCCGGAATTCATTTTCCCCCTGCCATTCCGTGGCAATCAACACTTCGTGCCCCTCCCCCGCAAACTGATCCGCCAAGTTTGTGACCACCCGTTCCGCCCCTCCCTGTTCCAGGCAGTTCAGATGAAATGCTATTTTACGCTTCATATCCTTCTCCATCCTTCCGGGCAGGCCTGCTATCGCTCCGCCTCTGCCCACTCCCTCAGCCGTTCCGTATAAGAAACGTCCGAAAAATCACCGGCCCGCTTCACCGCCGCCCTACGGTACGCCTCTCTGTACGGCTCCTCGCCAAGCATATGCTTTATCTCTTCCGCCAGCAGCCGCTCTTCCTCCGTAATGACAGCCGCCTGCAAATTTTTCTCCGGACTCATATTGGCAATCAGAATACCGTAAGCCTCCTCTTCCCCCCGCAGGATTTCCCGGGGACCTGTCAGGCAGTCCGTGGCAATTACCGGCACCCCAAGAGCCATTGCTTCAATCAGCGCATTAGGAAATCCTTCATGGTAGGAAGTCAGCACATATAACTTTGCCGCGGCCAGATACGGAAAAGGGTTTCTCTTCATCCCCGTAAAACTGACCCCGTCCCCCACCTGCAGTTCCTCTGCCAAAACCCGGTATTCCTCAAATCCGCCTTCGCCGATGAGCAAAAGCTTTGCGTCGGGAATCTCCCGGCGCACCAAGGCAAAAGCCTTGAGCAGGTGCCAGAATCCTTTTACGTCGTCTTCCCTTCCCATGGATGCAATGATATTTTCCCTGTCGTCCCAAGGCAGCAGAGGCTCTTCCTCTTTGGCTTTCTCTCTCACGTCGGCCACGTCCAAAGGATTATAAAGTGTCACTGCCTTGCTGCACCCATACTTTTCCCTTACCTCTTCCTCAATCCGTGCGGAACAGCACAGCACCTTATCCGCCCTCCTGCAGAACAGCCTGATTCTCCCTTCGTTTTCCATATCCATATAACTGCGTATGCCGACCCATATTTTAGCCTGCCGGCCGGAAAACACATTCACAATATTGGCGCTGGGTCCGAAACTATAAGCAATATCTATCTTCAGCCTGTGCTTCCACTTCCGCACCGCACGGCTTCTCTTCACTATATTGACTGCTTTCCCTATCTTGCTCTCCCTCACTCCCAGATGAAGGTCTATCACATTCAGCCCCTTTATGTCATAGGCAATATCCTTAGAGTCAAAAATTAAAATAAAAACATCATAGTACGGCTCCAGCAGCCGCGCCGTGGCTACGCATACGCGCTCAAACCCGCCTTGATGAAGCATTGGCACAATCAGCAGGATTTTCTTTTTCTCTTCCATTCGTACCTCCTTTTTCCGGCTCCGCAGCATCGTTCCCGTCTTCCGCCTTATCCTGACAGAAATCAGCCTCTTGAATCAGGCAGAAAAGATTCCCTGCTATATCCCAAACTTCACAGTCTCCGCCCGAGGCAGCCGCCCAAAGCAGTAAAATTCCTCCAGCTTCAAAGCCTGTTCCCTGACGTCGAAGCCCGCTTCCTTTATCCTGCCGCTCATATCCTGCCGCTCATATGCCAGATGGCTTTCCACATACTCTGCCCAAAGATCCGGAGATTTCTCAATGCTTTCGAAATGCACCAGCCCGCTCAGCCCCACTTCCGGCGTGATGCTGTCCGAAATCAGGCAGCGCAGCCCTGCGGCCTGTGCCTCCACCACCGTTCCCGGAAGCCCCTCGAACCGGGACGGAAACAGAAAGAAATCAAAGGCCTGATAAAACTCCTCCACTTTCTTCTGATTTCCCATAAACAGCACATCCCCGGCCACCTCCAGTTCCTTTGCCTGCGCCTTTACCTTCTCCATCCCGTCCCCCTCACCGAGCAGCAGCAGCACGCACCGCTTCCCCTTCGCTGCCAGATTCCGGTGCAGCCTTGCAAAGACTTCCGTTAAGAATTCATGGTTCTTGGCATAATGGAACCTTCCTACATGCCCGATGACATAACAGTCCTCTATCTTCAGCCGCTTTCGCAGCCTATTCCTGACGGCCTCGTTATACCGGAATTTTTCGGCATCAATGGCATTGGGAATCAGAATCGCCTTCGGCGAGTCCTCCCAGCCGGCGCCGAACACCGACTTCCCGGCCTCCCTGGAACAGGCAAAGCAATAATCCGCCCGTTTCAGCAGCGGCAGACGCAGCAGTCTGGTAGCCGCCCCTTTCGGCCCTCGGTCCACGCCCGCGCTTCTTGCATGGGCGCACCGCACCGGAATGCCCGCCCGGCCTGCCTCCGGCAAATAAATAGAGGCAGTACTCGTCATATGTCCCTGCACCACCGCAAACTCATGGTGCTCCTGAAAGAAATTGCGCACTGCCCTCTTATATTCGAAATAATTATATATTTTAAATTTCGGAAGAAGATAAATTTTTCCTCCCAATGCCGTGACTTCCTCGTCATAAAACTCCGGCTTCCGTTCACTGCCGTTCTCCCTGCCCTGATGCACAAGGAAATCAAACTGCACCTTCTCTCTGTCCATGCAGCGGTATAAATCCATAATACGGCTCTCCGCCCCGCCCAGACCCAAGCCGCCCAACACATGCAATACCCGTACCGGTTGTTCCTTCATATAAGCAGTCCTCCCCGCTATAAAAACTTCACCAGCAGATGCTTCGCCACGGCCATCCAATATTCCGCAAGCCGCCCCAAAATTCCTCTCTCTTCCGGCGGCTGCGCCAGATATTCCCCGTAAGATATCACCTCCTGACGCTCCAATATCCTCCGGTACCGTTCCAAATCATCCCCGTCCATAGTATTGGCATGCACCACCAGCGTAGTAAACTCTTCTTTTTTTTTCGAGTTGTTTTTCGGGTTATTTTTCAGGCTGTTTTTCATCCGGAAGGAAATAGGATAAAAAACCATTCCGCGCCAACGGTACGGACGGGTTCCAAAACCGTCGGTTACGCGCCGGAACCCGGTCTGCGCCAAGGCTTTCAGAGTATTCCTGTCATAAGAATGAGCCGGTGCCATAAAAATATCCGTAACAATGCCATGGCTTTCCAGAATCTTTCTTCCCTCTTCCAGCATTTCCTTCTGCTGTCCGTAGGGCACCCCTGCAAATTCCGAAAAATGGTTCAAGGGAAACAATCCGCCTTTTTTCTGCGTATATACATGACGGTAACCATGCAGTGCCACTGCCCAGCCGCTCTGCTGCAGCCGTTTCACATATTCCCAGAATTCTTTCTTCTCCCTGCCCCGGATTAAATTGTCATCTTGGTTGTCCGGCACTACCCCAATCAATGGCTGAATGCCGTGCTCCTCCAAAAGTGACCGGAAAGCCTCAAACCTGTCCCAATCCATGGCCGGGGAAATATCATCCATCCGAATCGCTATTTTCATCTTGCCGCTCTGTCTCCTGTCGTCCTAAAAACCGTTCGTTCTTCCTTATTCCAGCAAATCCCCCGCTGTCAGTTCCTTCTCCGATTCATAACGGTCAATCAGCAGCGAGCCGTCCACCGTCCGCACAATCGGCTTTCCGTCAAACACATCGGCCACTTCTCCCGGCGCATATTCCGAAAAGTCAATGATTTCATCAAACGGGTGTGCCTCCCATATCGTCACTTTCTCCTCCCCGCACATGGCATAGGCTCCCGGAAACGGTGCCGCGACCCCACGGATCAGATTATATATATTCCTTGTCCGGTCATGGAAATCTATCTTGCCGTCCGCAGCCGTACGTTTATTGTACCAAGAATCAAAATCCTTCGACTCGGTGCGCACCGTAATATTTTTTTCCTCATATGCTTTCAGCAGCTTCCGTATCAGCCGTTTGGAGCATATCATATTTTTATACTGAGCAGTACGGATATTGTCATGAGGCGTAATGGAAAACATCTCCGTGGCAAACACATTGGGGCTGTCCGCCTTTTCATCATACCGAAACAGATTCAGATTGAATCTGGTGTCGCCCAGAATCATGGACCAGTTCAGCGGAGATCTTCCCCGGCCGAACGGCAGATAACCGCTGTTTCCGTGAAAACCGTATACCCCATATACGAACTTCTCCAGCACATAAAGCGGTATCAGCCGCTGCCAGCCCATGGAGACCGCTATCTCAAACTCATTTTGTTCCATAAATTCCCTTGTCCTGTCATCCGTCAGGAAATAACTGTCCGCCTCAAACACCGGAATGCCATGCCTCTCCGTCAGTGCCGAAAGCCCTTTGAATCCCGAAACCTGATTCCGGTTCAGCACCTCCCGGCTGATGGTAATCACCAAATCTACCGGGCAGATATTTTGATGAATGAACTCCACAATATTTTCCGAAGTGTCCTTTACCCCGAATACCACAACCTTATATCTCATTCCTGCTGCCTCCCATTCATCTTTCCGTCAGATTTTCCTTATACCACCCGATAGCCAGATGAATCCCTTTGGCAAAATCATACTCGGGATCGTAGCCCAGCATTTCTTTTGCCTTGGAGATATCCGCATTGGAGTCCCTGATATCTCCCAAACGCGGCGGCCCGAATTCCGGCTCTTTCTCCACGCCCAAGGCTTTGCATAAATCATAATACACGTCAATCAGGTATTCCCTGCCTCCCGCACCGATATTAAACGCATTTCCCCCTGCTTCGCCGGATGCCAGGCAAGCTTTCAGATTTGCCTCTATCACATTGTCTATATAGGTAAAATCCCGGGACTGTTTCCCGTCCCCATGGATGACAGGTGTTTCTCCGTTTAAGAGCATACGGATAAATTTAGGGATAACCGCCGCATATGCCCCGTCCGGATCCTGCCGTCTGCCGAACACATTGAAGTAACGCAGCCCGTAAGTATCCAGCCCGTACAATTCCTTATACAGCCTTCCGTATTCCTCATCCACCTTTTTCGTCAATGCGTAAGGGGACAGCACCTTGCCCTCCGCACCCTCCTTTTTGGGAAGCTGGGGATGGTCGCCGTATACGGAGGAACTGGATGCATAGACAAATTTCTTCACGCCGTTGCGCCTGCTTGCTTCCATCATGTTCAGCGTGCCCCGGATATTGATTTCCTCATACAGCAGCGGCATCTCAATGCTTCTCGGCACACTTCCCCATGCCGCCTGGTTCAGCACATAGTCCGCCCCCTTGGACGCTTCCAGGCAGGTATCCAAATTCCTGATATCCCCTTTGATAAAAGTAAACCTTTCCGATTTCGTAAACGGTTCGATATTCTCATACTTTCCGGTAGAAAGGTCATCCAGGCACCTTACGGTATATCCCATCTCAAGCAATGCCTCACATAGATTGGAACCGATGAAACCCGCCCCGCCGGTCACAAGAAAAACACTGTCCTCGTCAAACTTCAAATCCTTATATCCCATTTTCCTTTTTCTTTGCGATATCCCGCAAAACTCCTTTCCTGCTGCTTAACAACTGTTCAAAAATAACTTTTCATATTGCCTGTCTTTTTCTCCGATAGCACCACCTCATACCCCTCTGGATGTCCGGCTGTCGCCGTGCAGGATGCGGTTCTTATCCGAGCCGCTCATCTGTACGATTTTGCCGCTCCTGTCATAATAGGTAAGCAAATCGGAATTTTTCACATAGCGGTTCTTCCCCTCTTTGTTTTCCAGAAAAAGTTCCGCCTCTTCCCGCCGTTCTGCCATGCCCTTCGGCCTATGCTCTACGGTCCTCTCGATAAATCCTTCCGCCTCTGTCACATCCAGCCCGCCGGCTCTGCTTTCCGCTTCCAACGACATCTCCGTAACGTCTATGGCCGTCTCTTCCTCTTCCGCCCCTTCTCCGGTTCCTGCCGGAGCCTGCGCGCTGTCCGAATTCCAGAAGTCCAGCAGCGCGGTCTTCACCGTCCCGAAAAACTGCGTAATTGTCTTAACCAATTCTCCGAGGAATCCCCGTACCTGCTCTGCCGCCCGGCCGAAATCTATATTTTCCTCCGCACCCGGCGCCTGTTTCTGCCCGTTTCCGATTCCTCCGTACTGGCGGCTCTGTGACTGACCGGAAAACTCCGCAATGACTCCCTCCGCCTCTACCTTGGTCTTATCCTCCCCGTTTTTCTCCGAATCCTTTTCTCCATGCCCGTAATCCAGAGAAAATTTTTCCCCGTTTTCCATGCCTGATTCGGTCTTCGTGTTGACCCGTCTATATTCATAATAACCTTGGTTGTTCACCGGATTTACCATAATTGCCAGCCTTTCCCTCTTAGGAACTGTTAAGAATTAATTTTGCATATGACGCAGAGTTCCTTACCTTTTTATTTCCGCGGGCAACGAACCAAGCAGCCGCTGATTCTCTTCCCGATTCCGTCAGTGTCATTCGCTCAATGCTTTTTGCCGTTCCTCACCGGACGGCTCACATATCCTCTGTAACATTCGGCCAGCAGCAAAAAATATGCCGTATAAAAAGGGACAAACCCATAAATCATATATCTTGACAGACACATAATGGTTATGGATACCGCCGCCACGTTAGCGGCCACCGCCAGCAATGCCACCGCCATAACCCGGACGGCAGGGCTCTTCTTATCCTTCCGGTACGCCAGACCCATCATCGCAAAGGCCGACAGATAAATAAATGCCGCCACCCAGTTTAATGCCGGGTGCACCACCGCAATGCTGCGAATCAGTCCGTAACGGGCTATCAGCAGATAATTCCCGCACCATCTCAGGAAACAGCCCGGCAAAATCCCTTTCATAATCTTCCCCGCCGTCTCATCCGCCATCAGGTTCTGTATAATATAGTCGCTGGTCACATATTTATCATAAGTCTGATAGAACACATCCTCAATCATCTCATATTTTATCGTGTCATGCCATTCCTCGATGTGTTCCGTTTTCTCCCGCAGGGAATCTCCCGCATACTTATAATTTGCCTGCCGCTCCTCCGTCAGGTCATACATCCGGTAAAAAAAATCCCTGGCTTCCTCGTCCTTGATCCCTTCCCCGTCCTCCCGGTCCGCGGAATACAGTATATTGGTCAGCGTATTTACCGGCCCGTAAGTATTATTAATAAAATGCCCGTTAAAAACAAAATTATAGCTTTTCACCGCCAACAGACGCAGGGCAAACACGCAGGCCACCGCGCCGGCTGCCGCCGATAAGCACAGCAGCCGGCGGGCCAAAGCCTTCCGGGAAGACAGCCTCATCCCCTTCCCGTCTCTCTTCTGCGGCCTTTGGCATATTATCTTTGCCCAGAGCACTACCAGCCACATCAGAATCGTCAGCATCATCTGACTTCTTGTCAGTGACAGCACAAACGCCAAGCCCAAGCTGACCGCAGCCGCTCTGCCCACTGTCCTGCGCTCCGTCTCCGCCGCCAGCTTAAAGCATTCCGTCATATAGACGGTAAAAAGAGGAAGGCAAAGCCCCTCGCTCATCACGCCGTTTGCCATCACCAAATGCAGTGCCGAAAAAAATATGGTAGTGACGTAGGGCAGGATGCCAAGCAGGGCAACAGCCGCTTCTTCCCACAGGCAAAGCCGGAACCGTCTGCCCACATACTCAGCCATATACCATATGCTGAATGCCGCAAGCACATTCTGAAGGATTCCCATAAGAATCAGCCAGCTTTCCCCCTCCCCGCATATCGTCCGGAGCAAAAGCAGGAATAAAGGATACAGCGGTTCCCTATGGATATGCATCTTCATATACTGATCCGAGTCATTGTAAAGACCGGGGCCGAATGCCGCAAACATACCAAGGAACACCGCTAGGAGCAGCACAAAAAGCACCGCCGATTTCACCCTCTTAGCCATTACAGCCTCCAATACAGATAACCTTCCCCATACTCATCCTTGTTAAACAGCCCCTTAATATCCATCAGCACCTTTTCCTTATGTTTTTCATGGAAAAAGCCGGCAATCTCCGCTTTGGATAATTCCAGAAATTCGGAATGGGCTACCGCCACAATCACTGCATCCATCTCTTTTACATCCTCCAGGCTGCGGAAAGTGATTCCGTACAGACGCTTCGCCTCTTCCGCATCCGCCGCCGGGTCCACCACCATAGGCGTAATCCCGTATTCCCCCAATTCCTTATAAATATCAATGACCTTCGTATTTCTGGTATCGGGACAGTTTTCCTTAAAAGTAAACCCAAGGATAGCCACCTTGGCTCCCTTCACCGGAATATCCGTCTTAATGAGATTTTTTACCAAATTTTCCGCCACATATCTTCCCATATCGTCATTAATCCGCCGGCCTGCCAGAATAATGCGGGAATGATATCCTAACGCATCCGCCTTGTAAGTCAGGTAATACGGGTCAACGCCTATGCAGTGACCGCCCACTAAGCCGGGAGCGAACTTTAAGAAATTCCATTTCGTGCCTGCCGCCTCCAGTACTGCCTTAGTGTCAATGCCCATTTTATGGAAGATAATGGAAAGTTCATTCATAAATGCAATATTGATATCCCTCTGGCTGTTCTCAATCACCTTGGCCGCTTCCGCCACTTTGATGGATTCCGCCCGGTACACCCCTGCCTCCACCACCAGTTCGTATACCTTAGCCACCGTGTCCAAAGTCTCCGCATCCATGCCGGATACAATCTTTGTAATCGTCTCCAAGCGGTGCACTTTGTCCCCCGGATTGATACGTTCGGGAGAATAGCCGATTTTAAAGTCCACGCCGCATTTCAGCCCCGATTCTTTCTCCAAGATAGGCACACAGATTTCCTCCGTCACGCCCGGATAAACCGTAGATTCAAATACCACCACGGAACCTTTTTCCAGATTCTGCCCCAGAAGCCGGCTCGCTCCCTCCACCGGTGTCAGATCCGGCGTATGGTCTTCGTTCACCGGCGTGGGAACCGCCACGATATGGAACCTGGCTTCCCTCAGTCTGGAAGCATCTGCGGTGAAGTCCACCGTGGTAGCTTTAATGACCTCCGCCCCCACTTCGTTGGTGGGATCCACACCGGCCTGATACAGCCCGATTTTCTCCTTATTTAAGTCAAATCCCACTACCTTAATCTTTTTTGCAAATGCCACCGCTATGGGCATCCCCACATATCCCAGTCCCACCAAGGAAAGCTTCTCTTCCCCGCTGACTAATTTCTCATACAATCCCATCTTACAGTCTCTCCTTTCATTTATATCCCACCAGTTAGCCATATGTTCCGCTCCGGCGGACGCAGTACGTTACGCCTTTAAAACGGTGTCGATTTCTTCCAGGTACGCACCGATTATCATATCCCGGTCAAATTCCCGTTCCATCTTGGCTCTGGCCGCTTTTCCCATCCGGGCCTGTTCCTCCTTGGAAAGTGCCAGAAATTTCTCCAAGGCACCGATTAATTCATCCGCACTGGCCGGCATAAAGCCGAACCCCGTCACACCTTCCTCAAACGCTTCCCGGCATCCGCTGATATCCGAAGCAATGACGGGCCGCCCCGTCGCCCCTGCCTCTGTCAGCGCATTGGACATGCCCTCATGATAGGACGGCACCACCATGGCGCTTGCTTTTGCCAGAAAAGGATGCACCTCCGTATGGAATCCCCACTGGCTGATAATCCCTTTTTCTTCGTATTCGTTCAGCAGTTCCTGATAATCCTCATCGCAATAACCGAGAATGGCAAATTCCACGTCTTCCCTATGCAGCCGCACCGCCGCTTCCAGAAATTCCATAATGCCCTTATCCTTCATCACCCGGCCCATAAAGAGGAACACTGTCTTTCCTTCCCTCGGGTACTCTTCAAAGGTATGTCTTCTTAAGTTCACGCCGGAGCCGTTGACCAGCCGGGCTTTCTTTCCCTTTATATGATACCCTGCAAAAATACCCATGTTTTCTTTGTTTTGAAAGAAGATGCACTCCGCTTTCCTTAACCCCGCCCGGTACATGGCAACAATCATTTTCAGAAACAGACCCTTCCGTTCAAATGCGCCCCCCAGCCCGGTTATTGTGGCAATATAGGGAATCCGCAGAAGCCGGCAGGCAAAACCTCCGTAAATATTCGGTTTTATTGTATAAGTAATCACCAAATCCGGTTTTATCTTCTTCAAAAGCCTGTAATAGGAGAGGAAAAGCTTCCCGTCCTCCCCCGGGTTCACCCCTCTTCTGTTAATGGGGGTCGTAACAATTTCACAGCCTTCTTCCTCCAGTTCCCGTACCTTTGTATCATCGGGAACACTGACGACTACCCTGTGTTTATCCAGCAATCCAACCAACAGTTCGTTACGGAAATCATACAGTCCGCCGGAAGAATTGATTAATATAAGTACCGTACTCATCTTACCTGACTATCTCCATATCATTCATATCCCTGATTGTAATTTCATTATACTTCATCATACAGATGCCTGTTCTGTAGCAGCCCACGGAATCCCGGTTGCTCTCTCCCTTCAGATTCCGTATCACCTGTTCCGGCATGTTCACCCCACATTCATAAGCATGGGGATAACCGCCGCCAAAGCGGGGATTCACCTCCGAAATATAATAAGTGTCCTTCACTTTAAAGATATCTATGTCTATCATACCACAGAAACCACATTTTTCCACGAATTTTTCAATTAAGGCAAACAGGTTTTCATCCTTTACGGAAACCGACTTGTCCGTTTCCCCCGCCCGCATCTTAATCTTCTCTTTCAGAAAAATAGAAGTGCATTCCCCGGTCAGCATGTCCACATACACATCTGCCCCATATTCCGTGCCGTCCATATACTCCTGTATCATCAGGTCGTCATATAAGGAAAACAGCACTTCGATTTCCTTATCGCTGTACACTTTATTTATATTTATGCTGGCGCTGCCTTTCACCGGCTTCACAAAGACCGGATAGGAAATCTCCCCCTTCCGCAGCCCTTGGTAAAATTCCTCCTTCTCTATATAACATTTCCCGGTAGGAATCTGCATCCCGCAGAGCATCCGATACATCTTATACTTATCAAAACAGGTTTCCACCAGTTCATACGGGGAAATAACAGGCGTTGCGCCCACCGCAAGAAACCGTTCCCGTTCCTTTGCCAGCAAGCTGAGTTCCGGGTCAATCAGCGAAAAGACCCCCTTTATATCCTCTTTCCTGCAAATATCCAAAATGGTATCCAAATAATCCGGTGCCGTAATTCTGGGTACCAGATAAAACCGGTCCGCCTCATATACTGCCGGCGCCAGATTCGAGCAGTCCGTGGCAATGACCTTTCCCTCACTCCCCAGTTCCTTCTTAAAATACTGCACCACTTTATTTCTGGTTCCCGCACTCAATATCAATAGATTCATTTTGCATACCTATACCTTTCTCCCAATCTGTAAATAATCGTAACAGTTCAGCCTGCGGCTTCCCTGTTACGGAATCTGCTGGCCTATTTCCCGGCACGCTCCAAAGCATCGAAAAAGAGCGGTGCGCCCCCCGTATGGATAAAAAGTATTTTCCTGTCCCGGATTCCTTTCTCTTTCAGGTACTCCAGCATTCCGTGAAAAGCTTTGCCCACATAGGTAGTATCCATGGCAATCCCTTCCCGCTGCAGGACGGAAGCTATGGTTCCCTTTATTCCGTCCGTATACTTCCCATAGCCTCCGCATCGGTAAGCATCCGTAAAAATCAGGCTTTCTTCCCGGTAAAGCCGTGCAAAATCCGCACCCAGATATTCCCGTATGCTCTCTTTTACCACGTCCCTGCCTCTGTCTTCCTCTCTTGCAATGCTGATTCCCACAATCTTCCTCTCTGTATTGCCGTTTTGCAGACTGCCGCAGATTAGGCCGGCCTGTGTGGTGCCCGTGCCGGAAGCATGAAAAATGTAATCGAAATAGACACGATTCCTTTTTTCATACTCTTGGATTTCCCTGTAAGCTTTCACATAAGCCTCTGTCCCCTGATTGCCGTGTCCTCCGCCGGCAATGAAATAAGGGTTCCTTCCCTCCTGCACATATGCGGCTTTCCTGTTTTCTATTGTGGCAGCCACCGCCGTGACGGGACAGGTTTCAATCACTGCCCCGAAATCTTTCACAAGCTTCGTATTGTTTAAAACCTCCCGGTTTTCCTCCGGAGAGATAATATGGCAGGCAAGCCCCATCCCCGCCGCCATATTGGCAATGATACGGCAATGGTTGGAACTGTTGCTCCCATATGTCATAATAGTATCCGCTTCCGCCCGTTTTATATCCCGGTAAAACTCAGCCGCTTTCCTTGCCTTATTCCCCCCGAAACTATACGGTATGCCGTCATCCCTTTTCATATAGAACTGATTGTCCCCATAGCTGTCCGACAGTCTTTGTATGACGGTCTGCTCTAATTCCTTCTCAAATAACGGTATTGTCCTCATAGCCGCTCCTGTCCGCCCGCTTCTTGCTGCTTTTTCCTATATACGTCAAAATCTTCCACGGTCTGTTCCGCCCCGGAAAGAGTTCCCGAACGCTTCAGCACCTTTCCCACCGTCATCCCGATAATCTTCACGTCCATAAGAAAACTGCAATGCTTCACATATTCCAAATCATAGGCAAAACGCCCTTCCCATCCCAGCGCGTTCCTCCCGTTCACCTGTGCCAGCCCTGTCAGCCCCGGCCTCACGTCATGCCTGTGCCGCTCTTCTTCCGTATACCAAGGCAGATACCGCACCAGCAAAGGCCTTGGGCCGATCAGGCTCATATCCCCTTTCAGGATATTCAGCAGCTCCGGCAGTTCGTCCAGGCTGGTAGAACGCAGCAGCCTGCCGAATTTCGTAAGACGCACCTCGTCCGGCAGCAGTTCCCCTTTTTCATCTCTTTTATCCGTCATCGTACGGAATTTGCAAAGCGTGAAAACCTTCCCGCCCCGCCCCGGCCGTTCCTGCCGGAACAGTACGGGCGTACCCAGCTTTAACCGAACCAGTATCGCCAATACGGCAAGAACCGGGCTTAACACAATAATTGCAGATAATGACAGCACAAAATCCAATCCACGCTTTACAAACCTCCGATACATATGTCCTCCTATTCCAGTTCCGCAAGCCCCCTACCAGTGCCCACTCTCAACAGAAGAATTTCCGTCTGCTTCGCAGCCATAAATTCTTCTGGGGCACTGTCCGGGGGCTTGCTGTTTCCAGTTCCGCAACAATCCTGCCAGTGCCCCTCCCCGCAGATAAATTACCGGAAAAGCCCTCTCACTATGCGGATAATCCGTTCCATGTCTTCCGAAGTGTTTTTAATGTCGCTGGGAAGGCAGAGCCCCCGGGTGAAGATGTCCTCCGCCACACTGCCCTCTGCCTGCACCGTAATAAAATCATATCCCTCAAATACCGGCTGCAGATGCATCGGCTTCCATATCGGCCGGCTCTCTATATTTTCGCTTTCCAAAGCGTCCATTACCATGTCCGGCGTTACGCCGCAGCCCTCCGCAATCAGCATGCAGGACAGCCAGCAGTTGGCATCCCCGTCTGCATTCAGGGGATTCATGCTGATTTCCGGAATGTCAGAAAACGCTTCCTTGTATTGCGCGTAAATTTCTTTCTTACGATTTTTATGCCCTTCCAAAGACAGCAGCTGGCCTCTGCCGATACCTGCCACCACATTGCTCATCCGATAATTATATCCAATCTGGGAATGCTGATAGTGCCTTGCCGGATCTCTGGCCTGAGTCGCCAGGAAACGGGATTTCCGAATCAACGCTTCCTCCTCCGAAACTAACATGCCGCCTCCCGAAGTGGTGATGATTTTGTTTCCGTTGAAAGAATAAATCCCCATTTTGCCGAAGGTTCCCGTCTGCTTTCCTTTGTAGGTGCTGCTTAAAGATTCTGCCGCATCCTCAATCAATACCGTACCGTGCCTCCCGCAGATTTCCGTAATTTCATCCAGCTTGGCCGGCGTTCCGTACAGATGCACTGCAATCACCGCCTTGGGGGACGGATATTTTTCAAAAGCCTTCTCCAATGCTTCCGGCGACATATTCCAAGTATCTCTTTCGGAATCAATGAAAACAGGCACGGCATTTTCATAAATAATAGGATTGCAGGTCGCCGAAAAGGTCAGCGACGGAGTGAAAATCACATCCCCTTCCCCCACTTCCAATAAACGCAGCGCAAGATGTATCGCCGCCGTCCCTGAACTTAACGCCGATGCATGGGCAATCCCCACATACTGCGCCATTTCCTTCTCAAACTCATTGACATTCGGCCCCAAAGGAGCCACCCAGTTTGTGTCAAAGGCCTCCTGCACAAACTCCTGTTCCTTCCCGTGCATGGTTGGAGACGATAAATAAATTCTTTTGCTTGCCATGATAACCCTCCATTCCTTTCCGGCCGCTGCCGGATTTCTCCTGTTTCCCCCGTTTTCCGCTTTCTATAGCAAACGATAAGCAAACCATATCAACGCTATCCTCCTGACTCATCACCTACGGACATCATTGCATTAATCCTTGAGCAATCCGTGCCTGATGTTTGCGTCAGGGCAAGGCGGAAGAGGGTGGCGATGCGGCAGTATCGTTGACCGATGACAACGCGGCAGTCGCAGCCCCTAAACAATCTCTTCCTGCTTATAATGATAAGTAGGCACAATCTCCTGAATCAAAGGCCGGATGTCCCGGCTTTCGTTCTTGGATTCTTCCTTCAGTTTCTTCAATTGGGCAAAAAACTGCATTTCGTCGATTTCTATCGGTTTCCCCACATGAATCAGCTTATTCGCCGTTTCCTTCAGTCCTTCCTCTTCCATCAGCAGTTCTTCATATAACTTTTCCCCTGGCCGCAGCCCCGTAAATTCTATCTTAATGTCCTCACCTACCCGGTAACCGGATAAGCGGATCAAATTCTCGGCCAAATCCAATATCTTTACCGGTTCCCCCATATCCAGCACAAAGATTTCCCCGCCTTTTGCATAAGCCCCCGCCTGCAGCACAAGGGAAACCGCCTCCGGAATCGTCATAAAATAACGGATAATATCCGGATGAGTCACCGTTACCGGCCCGCCTGCCATAATCTGCTTGCGGAACAGCGGAATCACGCTGCCGTTGCTGCCCAGCACATTTCCGAACCGCACGGCCACAAACTCCGTATCGTAATGATTGTTGAAAGTCTGTATGATCATCTCACAGATTCTTTTGCTTGCCCCCATGATATTCGTCGGGTTTACCGCCTTATCCGTCGATATAAGGACAAATTTCTTTACCCCGTAAAACGCGGCCGCCTGGGCGGTTTTCCAGGTGCCGAACACATTGTTCTTCACTGCCTCGTTGGGGCTGTCCTCCATCAGCGGCACATGCTTATGGGCTGCCGCATGATAGACAATATCCGGATTGAATTTTTCGAAAATCCGGTTCATCCGGTTTGTATTGCGGACGGAAGCAATCAAAACCACCATTTTCAATTCCGGATATTTGGTTTTCAGTTCCTGTTGGATGTCATATACATTATTTTCATAAATATCCAAAATGACCAGCTGCCTGGGCTTGTGGCTGGCTATCTGCCGGCATAATTCACTTCCGATGGAACCTCCGCCGCCCGTTACCAGTACGGTCTTGTTCTGTACATAGCCCAAGATGGAATCCAAATCCACGCTGATAGGATCCCGCCCCAGCAAATCCTCCACTTCCACATCCCGCAGCTTGCTTACGTTCACCTCCCCGTTCACCAATTGGTACATACCCGGAAGGGAACGCAGCTTACAGTTTGTTTCCTTGCAGATTTCCAGTATCTTGCGCATCTCCGCCCGAGAGATTGCCGGCATGGCTACGATAATCTCGTCGATACCGTACACATCCGCGCATTCGATGATTTTATCCCTGCCTCCCGCCACTTTAATGCCCTGAATGTATTTTCCCCATTTCCCCTTATCGTCGTCAATGACGCACTTTATGACCATGGTGCTGAAATTACTGTTGACTATTTCCTTGATAATTACATTCCCGGCCTCTCCCGCACCCACCACCATGACGGAAATCACGTTTTTCTTATTCTGTATCTTGTGTTTCTGGCTGCGCAGGAAACGGTAAGAAAAACGGCTGGCAAATATCATGCATATCAGCACAAACATATAAAGAAAATAATAACTTTGCGGCACCGGCTGCCCCGCCGTCTTGAAAAACTGCAGGCCTACGCCGTTGATTACCGCCGATATCACACAGGAAACCACCAGATTCTGCAGTTCCGTCTCCCCCGCAAAAGCCCAAAGGCTGTGGTACAGCCGGAAAAGATAGAAAATGCCCAGCGTAAGCAGGATATTGATGGGAAGGAACCGGTTAATCGGCATCAGGAAATGTTCCGGTATCATATCCACATGAAACTCATAGCGGATAAAAACCGCCATATAGCTTGCAAACACAATGCTGATTATGTCATAGATGATTAAGCATGTTCTGCGGTAAAACAATTTTACGTTAAAAGTTTTCTTTTCTTTCTTATCTTGCATCTCTCTCACCGTCTTTTTCACCCATATCAAAAAGCAGTGGTGCCAACATCAGCATCAGTATAAATCCCGCCGGATTGCACAGATGGAAGATCCATTCCACCAATCCGGCCATGGCAACCCCCACCAGAATGACTGCCGGCATGGCCGCACAAGGCACCCGGTTTCTTCTCCGTCCGTAATATATGCAGCCCTGTACGAAAGTGGCCGCTCCCACCAGAATGAACACCACACCCACAATCAGGCCGTGGTCATAGGCCACCTGAAGATATATATTATGGGCATGGACCGCCAGTGCCCCGTCGGGCAGAATCACATTCATGTCGTCATGTCCCGTCAGGTTCAGTTCCTTCAGATATGCGCGGAAAATATCCATACGGCCATTTGCATATTCTTCCGTTTTTTCATAGACACTTACGTCCGGTTCTTCCTCTTCCGGCTCCGGTTCTTCCGCTTTCGCCGAACCGCCTCCCAAAGCTTCTTTCTCCAATTCCGCTGCGGCCAAGTCGTCTGCGGCCCGTTCTTCTTCCGTCTTTGTCCCTATGATTTCCAGCTTCTGCGCTCCGTTTCCCGCCGTCTTGCCGGAATCGGCCCCGTCGCCTGCCCCATTGCCGGAAGGAACCCTGCCGTCTGCCATGCCGCCGGAATTTGTCTCCCCGCCTGCCGTCTCCGGCACGTTTCCGGGACTTGTCCCCGTTCCCGCCGCATCCTCTTCGTACATTTCGTCAATGCTGCCTTCCCATACCACCTCGCCCTTGCTGTTAAACCGCTTGGCCAGATATTTCTGGTATTCCGGGCTTCTTTCATAGGAATACGTGCCGCTTTCCGGAATATTGAAAATTTTATTGTTAAAAACCTCCGCAAATCTCTTTACGGTTATGAAGTACATGGAATCCCATTCCGCTCCTCTGGTAATTACATCCGGAAAGGCTTCCACCTCATGCCGGTATACATTACTGCATACTGCCGGCAGGATTCTCTGTGCGGTAAAAATCATAGGAAAGCACCAAGCCACTGCCAACGCCATGCTCAACGCCAAAACGGCCACCTTCTTAATCCTCTGCTTTCCCGCCCCCACTGCCGTAAATATAAATACAAGAAGCAGCATCAGCGCAACGGCCAGAAAGCCGGTTCTGGAAGCCGTAAACAGCAGATAAGTGCCTGCCATTCCTAAAAGCAGCAAATCCGTGCCGAAATACCGCAGCATATTCTTTTCCTCCGCTTTCCGGTATGCCGCATACCGATCCGTCAGACGCATCAGCACCGCGCCTATGACCAAAGCCATATATACCGCAGTCACCGTCACCGTATGGAAAATAAAAGGATAACGCGCATAAACCCATGCCAGGAAAGGCCTGCGGGCAAAGCAGAACAGCATGCAGCAGACAAAGTTCAGCAGCAGCCCGTTACATATATTTTGCAGCAAATGTTCCTTTTTATCCCAAAGCCCGTAACGGATATAAAACAAAGTAAAACCAATTACCAATGTCACCGTCCACCATCTTGTATTCCGGAACACAACAAGCAGGACGAAAAACACTCCTACCACAGCCCCGTACCACAGGCTGATACGCGCCATCTTCCTTCTCCGCACAAGCTGCACAAGAATGCTTACCAGCAATAACCCGCTCAATACGGCCGCTGCAATATGCCAGCGCAGAATCTTCATATCGTAAGGATCCATAGCCAGCACGTCCACATAAATACTGCAGTACCTATAAGTCACCGCAGCCGCAATGACTCCGTAAATCAACGTAAATTTATTCCGGATATCCTCCTTTTTACCCATCACAAGAGCCGCCAGCGCAAAAAACACAATCAGCTGACGTTCCGCTGCCCGATGATGGATATCATACAGGCCGTTCATATAATTGCAGCATGCCCAGACCGCCCCCGCAAAAAAGACCGTCTGCAAATAATCCGCCCCGTTTTTCTTCCATTTCTCGGACAAAGGCATATAATGCCCCCTGTCCCGCTTCCGGTTCACAAGATAAAACAAGGTAACGCCGGCAATAAGGATTCCTGCCGTATAGAAGATATTATCCACCCATTCCCCGCTGAAAAGCCTCCGCACACTGACAAACCAGAATGCGGTAAGAACCCCTGCCGCCACTAAGCAATTTGCCGTCGCACGCACTGCCTGCCCCACCGTAACCAGCCTGTCCTTCTTCGTCAGCCGCACATACAGTTCCACCGCAGCCACCGCCAGAACCATAAGCAATGCCAATGCCGCATCATATTTGAATACCTTATCCTTACGCAGAGGAACCGTATAATGATATTCCCCCACAATGTTATAGCCTTCCAGTTCGTCATAGTTGTACACCAGACGGCTCACATAAGGAGTTCCCGCATGCTCCGTCTCCTCCAGCCCAAACCATACCCGGCTGCCTTTCACGCCCTGCAGGAAAAAGTAATAATCCTTTGCCACTTCCAGATCTTCATTGATATAAATAGGGCAGAAGCCGGGAATATCAATAAACCGCACATCCACCTGCTGTTCAAACATAATCTGCATATCCGAATCCAGCATCCGGAACAGAAAATAATTCACTTCCTGGTCAAAATCCCACCCGTTCTGAAAATCCGCCACATATAAATTAATTGTCCCAAGATGGTCATACTGCGCGACAAAACGCTGCAGCAGATAATCGTCCCCCATCACACCGTCCGTAGAGCCCGCCAGCCTCTGATTGCTTACCGAAGGAATCGTCTCCTCCCACAGCCGCAGCGGATATATCGTCACCATCACAAGAAGCGACAGCAAAACAATGACACATTGCACCGCCCTGCTCTGTTTTACTACTTTATACATATCGGTTCTCCATCCTTTTTCATGTTCCGCCCCTCAAGTCAGTATTTCCATGGTAGTATAGCACAATTATCCATTGTTTACAAGAACTGCCAATGCTCCCGGCAGCGCAAACCATAAAATCAGCACATACCTTGGCAGATATGTGGGCCCCAATATTACGGTCAGCCATACCAGCAGCAGCATGGCAAAAGGAAGCAGCAAGCCGCGCTCCCGCTTATAATAAGCATACCCGCCGGCAAACGCAAATACCCAGAAAAGAAAACCCGGAGAAAACAGCATGGACAATACGGGAATCTTCTGCTGGGCAATTTCCAGCGACATCTTCCGGTACCACTCCTCCAGCCAAGGGATTTTTCCCGCCCGTTCCCCCGGCTGCTCTACCTCATAGCCGAAAAACGAACTGTCCTCATAGGTAAAAGTGAACATTCCGTTCCCCCGGTACACATCGATTACCGTATCGGGATACCAAAAACCGTAAGAAGTCATGAACCATGCATTTATATAGGTAAACGGATGCTGCCGCCCCACTTCCGCCCAAAGGCCGATATACTTTCCCGGATCCGCCGAAAACGCCTCATTGTCAAACCACCGTTTCACGCCGTCCGACACCTTGGCCGTGTAATAAGGCAGTACCTCCTCCGGCAGAATTTCGTACAGATTTTTTTTCTGTTCCCCGCTCAGGCTGTCCCCCTCATAGTACCACACCCTTGCCAGCTGCTGGATAGGCACCGTAAGCATTTCCTGGCTCCCGGACTCCTGCGCGCCCACTGCCCTTGCCAAACCCGCAGAAAGCAGAAAATACACCCCGAACACCGTTCCCAGCAATGCCGCCAGCCGCCGCCGGAATCCCCTGCCGTAAAAAAGCAGCATGACCGGAACCAATACAAGGAACGCATACATTCCGTTATGCCGGAAACTCATCATAACCAAAGTGCTTCCACCGAAAACCGCCATTTTCTCCCGGCTGGCGAAAAAAGCTTCCGGCCGCTTCCCCAGTTCCGTCAGAGCCGTCAGAAGAATCAGCAGCGCGCCGCTGAAAATTCCGTCCTTGGCCGAGCAGAGCACAAACATCACGTTCACCGGGAAAAAGGCAAAATACAATGCGCCGCATACCCGCATCCAACCGGAAACACCCGACTTTTTCATATACTCCAATACATACGCAAACACCGCTGCCATAAACAGCATCTGAAGCAAGGTATAGGCTCCGATTCCCGCATTATAAGATCCGGTAAGCTTATGCACTGCCTGTATCACCCCGCCCAGCAGCAGCACATGGGGCAGGGGATGATGCGTCGTAAACTGCCGGGTCTGCACCTGTACCAGTTCATCCTGTGCATCATAGACAAAAAACCCCGGATATACGGCCAGATATACCGGCAGCCAGCAAAGCAGGAAAAAGCATACGGTAACTGCCGCCCGCGTCTTCCCCGGCAAAGCGTCCCATTTCCTCAGCCGGTTCCCTTGGCCCGTCCGTCCTCTTTTCTCCAGCCTCATCCAACCATAGTATACCCAGAATGTAAGCATTGCCGCCCAGGCCAATGCCGAAAGCCACATTGCCCCGTCCCGGAAATTCACATTTTCTTTCCGGTCCAGCTGCACGCCGAAAGCAATGCCGAAAGAAAATAAGGAGGCCCACACCGCTGCCGCTGCCAGCCGCCGCCGCATTTCTTTCCCTTTGCCCGCTTTTCCTGCTTTCTGCCTTTCCTGCCATACCCCGCCCACTGCATAAAAGCACAGCAGCCAGAACATTCCGAAAGCCAATACACTGAACCAGCTGTTGCTTACCGCCAGCGTATTTCCTTTCAGCCCCAACATATGCGGCAGCCCGGCCGCCGCCGCCAGAGCCAGCCCGCCGGACGCTGCCGCTATCCTATGGTTTTCCCTATCATTCCCCTGCTTATTCCGCATCGTCCTGCCCATCTTCATTTACCGTTTCCCGTATCACAAACTGGGGGGAATTGTTCATGGCAATATACATCCTCCCCACATATTCCCCTACCAAGCCAAGCATTACCATTGTCATGCCGCCCATAAATACAATAGCTGCCATCAAAGAACTGAATCCTACCGGCACATCCGGATTGAGCAGCCGTTTTATGACCGTATAAATACCGTAGATAAATCCTCCTGCCGAACAGGTACAGCCAATGACGGTGGCAATCCGCAGCGGCTTCACGCTGAATGCGGTAAAACCGTTGAACCAAAGCCCCAGAAGCTTTCCCAACGTATATCCCGAAGTGCCCACTTCCCGTTCCCTGTGATTCACTGTCACATTGCTGATTTTTTTCGTAGTCCGCAGCACCAGACCAATCACATAAGGATAGGCATTCGTATATCGTTTCATCTCCTCCACCACAAACCGTTTGGCGGCAAAATAACTGGACACATACAAATCCTTCGGTTTCCCCAGCATCACCTTCGCCATTTCCTCATTGACCCAGCTGCCAAAGTTCCGGAACGTAGAATGCCGCTTATGTTCATATTTTGCATAAACCACATCGGAACCCTCTTCGATTCCCTGCAACAGCTTCCCCACCTCATCGGCCGGGGTCTGTCCGTCGTCGTCCAGACAGACCACAATATCTCCGTCCACCTGATGAAAGCCGGCCATCAGTGCCGCATGCTGCCCGAAATTCCTGGCCAGGCTGATTCCCTTGATTCTCCGGTCCCCCTCCGCCAGTTTCCGGATCGTTCCGTAAGTGTCGTCCGGGGAACAGTCATTCACCAGAACAATTTCAAAATCATAAGGCCTCCCTTCCCCGGCCAACGCTTCCATTGTAGCTTTAATTTCTTCCACTACCTTGGGCAGCGTGGCCTCTGACCGGTAACAGGGAATCACAAACCCCACTTTCGTCCTTTTTTCCTTTGAAAGTTCCATAAAAAACATATCCTTTCTCTCTCCGTCAGAGCATTCCACGGCTTTCAGCACAGTCTCTTTCCGGAATCCTGCCTGCTCATAACTTTTCACTGCCGCCTCATTGTCCGTAAATGCCCGGAGCACCAGTTTATTCAGCCCCAGTTCCCCGAAGGCATATCCCACTGCCAGCCGGGCAGTCTCGGAACCGTACCCTTTCCCTACCGCATCGTCTTCCCCGATAAAAATGCCGTATTCCGCCTCTTTTTTCACTCGGTCGATATCCCGGAAGTAAACGCTCCCCACCGGACGCATATCCGCTTTCTCACAGATAATAAGCTGCACCACTTTACCGGTTTCCACCATGGATTCTATCCATTTTTCATGCCCGGCCGGCGTAAAAACTTCCCGGTAGATAAAATTCTTCCGAACTCTTTCATTATTTCTCCATTTCACAATATTGTCCGTGTCGGAACGTTTCATCTGCCGCAGTACGACAGCCTGTCCTGTTATCCTTATTTCCTGCATCGCGTAGCCATACCTTTCTCTTTTCCTCAGAGACTGCCCGGAAGGAAAATCTTGCTGCATTCACAGCATGTGCTGCACCATTCCTCTCCCTGAAAATCATCCTCCGGTCACTTCCAGCTTATATACCCCTATTATCCCTGCCACCGTATCTTCCAGTTCCGGTTCCACGTCCCTGCCCCGCTCTTCAAAATACCTTTCAAAAGCTTCCGTCCCTTTCTGCAGTTCCGCCATCATATACACATTTTCCCTATACAGCAGAGCCTCCTCCATGGAAGCCAGGCCGAAAGCCTCCAGCTTTTTCCTATGGGTAGGGCTTTTCACCAGCCATCCGCCCATAATATCATAATTCCCCAAACTATTATCCACATCCGCAAATATTTTTTCGGAATACCAAACGGAAAAGTAGGGCTCCGAAGGATAAGAAACGGAGGAATAGACATCTATAAAATAGAAACAATCCGGGTGGCTCCTGCTATACTCCTTCATCCCCTTATCCACCGCATTGGCCCCCATCCTTGCCGCATATTCTTTATCCGTCTCCGCAACGCACTCCCGCCCTGCCATGCCGCCGGCAAAGATTACCGCAGCCAGCAGCAATGCAGAGCACACCGCCCCTGCACCTTCCTGCAGGTTCCGCCCTGCAAGACGCGTCAATCCTGCCGGAGCCGATGCCCCGCGGAACGAAGCCTGCCGGTTGTTATCCCGGGATATCCCCGTTCCTCCGGCCGTTTCCGCCAGAAACATAGCAGACAGAATGCACAGTTCCATCCAGTACAGCGAATGAGTAATACGCACCGGGTCCCTGCCCTTTATCAGTATAAACATCCACAAAGATGTCCTGACCGAAAACAGAAAAAATAATTTTCCGGCTCCCGCCGCTGCCGACCGATAATCCCTGCGCCGTACCGCACCGGCCGCGGCGGCAAGAAACACTGCCCCATAGCCGGCAATAGCCAGAAAGTTCCAAGGATAATCGTCCGCCGCTGCCGACCCCGCAGGTTCCTTATGAAAGCTGCGGTATTTATAAAGTTTCAGCTTTTCCGCAAAAAGGCCGAAAAAGTCCTGCTTTTCCCCTTTCCGTGCCCTCTGGTACTCCGAAATCCTGTCCAAGTCCTCCGCGCAGAGAGTATCATCCAGCCCAAAATTGTACTGCTCTAACAGCATCTCCTGCCCGCTCTCCGTCATCCCCAGACTCCGGTACAGTTCCTCATTGCCCTCATAAGACGGAATCCCCTGAAAATCATACAATTCGGTTCTGCTATTGAAAAAAGCCACATATTCTTTCCACTCCGGGCTGCCGAAAGCACATGCATGGATTCCCCAAGCCGCCAGCATCCCGGCCAGAATCCCGCCGAACACGGTCAGATAAGCCTTGGCATTGCCCGGGGCAAACACCCTCTCTTCCAATGACCACCGGTACATCCCCGCCACGCAAATTAACGGCAGCAGCAGCAGCAGCATCTCCGTCCGCAGCATATATGCCAATACGGCCAGAAGAACAGGCAGTATATTTCTCCTGACAAAATGCCCTTTTTCCTCCGCCGGCGAAGTCATAAACAGAAAAGCCGCCGTCCCGGCCAGCATGGCGCTGACAAAGGTATACTGAACAAACACCAGATGGGGCAGAAGCAGCAGCAGGACCGCCGTCCCTTCCGCCAAAGCCATGGCCGCTTTCCGCCAAATATTCTTTCCATACCGCAGGCTCCTCTCCGCCGCCAGCCATATGCTGCCGTACTGGCAGAGGCAAAGGAAGAATCCGTACACGGAAGCCTTCGGAAAGATACGGTATAAAAGGCTGAGCAGAAAACTTAACGGATAAAGCATCTGTATGTTATGCCCTTCCGGCACGCCGGTATAAACGCCCGACAGAGTATCTTTCATCATCACATCGTCATTCAGATCAAAATAATAGTCATATCTTATGCCGGCAAACAACAATAACGCCAACAGCAGCAAGGATGCCAGCAGCTGATTCTCATGCCGCCTGCACCAGCTTTTAAGCCCCATAAAACTCCTTTACTTTTCCGGCAATATAATCCACTTCTTCTTCCGTCAGCTTGTAGAACATAGGAAGCCGCAGCAGCCTTTCGCTTTCCTTAGTGGTATATTTGTCTTCCCCGTGAAATCGCCCGAATTTTATCCCTGCAGGGGCAGAATGCAGCGGCACATAGTGGAATACTGCCAGAATGCCGCTTTCCTTCAGAAAATCAATGAGCCGTCTCCGCTCTTCCAAATCCTTTGTCTTAATATAGAACATATGGGCATTGTGCGTACATTCCTTCGGAATAAAAGGCAATTCTATTTTCCCTGCCTCGGCCAAGGGAGACAGCAGCTCCCAATACCTGTTCCATCTCGCCAGACGGATTTCATTGATTTCGTCCGCCATTTCCAGCTGCGCATACAGATAAGCCGCATTCATGTCGCTGGGAAGATAAGAGGAACCATAGTTCATCCAACGGTACTTGTCCACCTGCCCACGGAAATATTTGCTCCTGTCCGTCCCCTTTTCCCGGAATATCTCCGCCTCTTCCACATATTTTGCGTCGCCAAGCAGCAGCGCGCCGCCCTCGCCCATACTGTAATTTTTTGTCTCATGGAAACTGAAGCAGCCGAAATCACCGATGGTGCCCAAGGCTCTCCCTTTATAGGAAGCCATAATGCCCTGCGCCGCATCCTCCACCACATAAAGATTATGTCTCTTGGCAATATCCATAATTTTATCCATCTCACAGCCTACTCCGGCATAATGAACCACCGCAATTGCCTTTGTTTTTGCGGTAACGGCATCTTCTATGAGATTCTCGTCAATGTTCATAGTATCCGGGCGGATATCCACAAATACCGCTTTTGCTCCTCTGAGGACAAAAGCGTCTGCCGTAGACACAAAAGTATAAGAGGGCATAATGACTTCGTCCCCCTCTTTGATTTCCGCCAAAAGAGCCGCCAATTCCAAGGCATGGGTACAGGAAGTGGTCAGAAGGCATTTCTCCGTGCCGGTTCTTTCCTCTATCCACTGACTGCACATTTTGGTAAATTTCCCGTCCCCGCATATTTTCTGATCATCCACAGCCTGACGGATATATTCCATTTCTTTCCCCGTAAAAGGGGGTACGTTAAAATTAATCATAAATTTCCTCCTCCAATCCCATTCCTGTTTTATTCTTTCACTGCCCTGCCGCCGTATAAACTCCGTAATTCTTATTTTCATACACGCAGACATAATGATGCGCTTCCATATAATCAAGGATTAAATCCGTCTTTGCCCCTTCTGCGGGCGGCTTTCCCGTATCGTGATGCAGAATCACCGCCGGCTCCCGGTTCAAAGCCGTCAATGCCTGATCCAAAGCCTCATAAGTATTGCTTGGAATCTCCGGCCAAGTAGTGAAAATAGCCGAAGGCACATCCAAAATATAGCTAAGTCCCGGGGCGTCCCCCCATATCAGCACCGGCTCCGCCGTCACGCCGCTTTCGCCGCAGAAAGCAATCAGCCCCGTCAGGCTCTCCGCATTTTCCGCCGTGGTATACATTCCCCGCAGCACTTCACTGTTTTCCACCTTGGAATCCCTCGGCTCACCGTATATGCCGTCACGGAACACATAGTTCAGCCCGAATCCTGTTCCCTGCACCAATGTCATCCCCAAAATCAATGCCAAGAGCGACTGCCAAGGAAAATGTACCGCCTTATTCCCGGCTCTCCGGAACAGACGGCAGCATGCCAAGAGCGTATACGGAGCCGCCAAAAACAGATTATTCATATTCTGATAAGTATAATTATTGCTTCCCAACGGAGTAATCAACAGAACCAGAAGCACCACGGCCGCCGCCGCCCGTTCCTTTTTATCCTTTGAGAAATATCCCAAGGCCCCTGCCGCCGCACAGAGCACAGACACAATGAGAAAAAGCATCATCCACTGAAAAATGCATCCTTCGTTATAATACCGCAGGGAAAACATGCCCCGCCCCCAGTAAAACCGCAGCAATACAAGAATCCCGGCACAATACAGAGCCTTCTTTGCTTTTTCGTATTTCCCCTTTTTCACGGAAAACAGCACAAAACCCGCCGCCGCACAGGGCACCATATAAGCCATCCATTTCAGCCCCGCCAGATATGCGCTGGCCGTGGACGAAACCATCCCCCATAAAGTATAGTCCGAGGCCTCCTCCGTCATCCCGAACAGACTTCCTGCCATGCTCCCGAATGCCCCCGCGCCGTATTTGGCCGCAATCACAAAAAGCACAAGGCCAAAGCCTGCCAGATATCCGGCAAGACAAAGCCCTGTCCTTTTTAACGTCACCACTATCCGGTCCCTGCCCAGCCAGCCGGCATACCATACCGCCAAAATCAGCGCCGCCTCCGCCAGATTGGAAAAGCGCACCGTCACATTCAGCCCCAGGCAAATGCCCGCCAAAACATAACAAATGCCCCGCTCCGTAAACAATGCCTGACAGAGCAGCAGGCTCCCGGCCGCAAAAAGGAAATAAGTCAGATAATTATATAAGGTCGTAGTAGGGCACCAGCAAAGCCCCAGCGCAATCATTTCCCCGATAAATACAATCCAAGCCGGCATCCGCCTCGACAGTGCCCCATAGCAAATCAAAGCAATCGCCGCCGCCACCAGACCGGTATATAAATTCATCCCAAGCAAAGTATCTCCCATGGGCAGCTTCATGAAAAATGTGCCTGCCACATTGGCCAGATAAGTAGCCAGCACCCATGTCACATCCATTTCTTCCATAAAACGGTAGTACCCTAGGGAATAAGTAGTATCCGTAATGTCTATTCCCTGATTCACCAACAGAAGCGGAAATGCCAGCAGCACCATAGGAAATACTATCCGATATAAAATTTTCCCGTATTCTCTCTGCCGCATTTTCCCACTCCTTCCCGGCCGTGTCAGAATGCCCCGTCCAGTTCCCGCAGCCACGCCGCCAAGCGCGTCTTGGCCAGATATCTGCCGATAAACCGGAATACATTCAGCCTTACCGCATCCACGAAAGTCCCTGCCAGATATACCACTGCCACCGAAACTGCCAGATTCAGAAGGAATCCCGCCAGCCCGGCATCTGCCCTCCGGCCAAGGAACTCCTCTATCCAGGCCACCCACTCATTCCGTATGTCCAGATGCTCATGGAACAGATATACCCCAAAGGTAAACATAGACATCCGGCATATGGCATCCGCCCTCTTCCCCTGCGGAATCTTCACATATCCGAAGGCCACGAATAAAGCCACCGCCCCCAGCAGGCATAATATATAATTATAATGAAACGGTGCGGTAATATAATAAGCCAAAATCCCCAGTTTTCCGTGTCCCAGATATGCCGTTCCTACCACTGCGAAAATCAGCAGGCTGCAAATCCCATAGCAAACCCAAGCCTTTTTCGCCGAATTCAGCAGCCCAATCCCATACCTCCTTATATACGCCGCCGCCAGATACACACATAAAAACCATCCGAAATCATATCCGAAACGGTCTGTCACAAAATAAACCGGCAGTACGCTTTTGGGCACGCAGAACACAAAAAGCAGACCGGTCAAGGCAATCTGCATCTGCCTTTTGCTCATATATCTCACTGCCGTATTCAGGAAAGGCGTAAACAGGGAAAGCAGCACATAGGAAGTGGCAAACCAATAATGCTCTGCCTGCAGAGGAAAAACATAAGGAACCAGCGTATACCATCCGGATTCCCAACGGAAACTCCTTATGCCCAACATGACAAGCGGAACCGCCAGCGCATAGAAGAGCACCTGCCCGGCCAGCACAAGCACCCGTTTGAGCCGAAAACCTGCATCTGCCAGAAAATACCCGCTGATCAGCACATATACATTCACCGCCACGATGCAGAAAGACTCAATCAGCGTCCCTGCCACCTGCCTGCTGTCCGCCGCTTTCCCGGGTTCCAGAAGACTTCCCGTATGGCTTAAATAATGCAGCGTAATTACCATCAGCATCGACAGAATACGCAGCAATTCATAATTTGCCATCCTTTTCGGACGGCCTGTCTCAGGCCGAAACATCTCTCCCATGGATTCCCTCCCGAAAGCCGTCATGCTTCTTTTTTCTTAAATACCCACAATTTGCTGAACACATAATTAGAAATAATGACCACTACATTGCACACTAGCTTTGCCACCATATCATTCATCCGCGCCAAATCCACCATCACATACATAATCACCAGTTCCATCACGCCGGTGGCTATCCTCGCGCCCACAAAGGCCGAGAACTCTTTCCGGACACCCGCTTTATCCGATACCTTGCTCTTAAATACAAACGTGCGGTTGGTCCAGTACGCAAACAGCACTGCCACTACCCAGGCAAAGGCGGTTGCAATCAGTACCAGCACAACTTTCTCCTTATCCGCCCCCAGCACCCATGCCGCCAAAGCATAGGCCGCCATATTCACCACAAATGCCAGAAAACCGAAAAACAGGTAATTGACCGCCTCCTCATATTTCCTATATAAGTCTATTGCAAATTTCACCATACCATTCATCCTTTTCTCTTTCCCAGGCAGTGCTCCGGCCTATCTTACCCGTACTGCCTGTCCGTCCTCTACCCGGTATACAATATCGCATTTTTCTATGGTCTGAAGTCTGTGGGCAATGATAATCAGCGTCTTGCGCCCGTGCAGGCGGTTGATGGAATCCATGATGGCCGCCTCCGTCTCATTGTCCAGCGCGGAAGTGGCCTCGTCCAGGACAAGAACCTCCGGGTCTTCATACAAAGCCCTTGCTATGCCGATTCTCTGTCTCTGCCCTCCGGAAATACGGATGCCCCTTTCTCCGATTCCGGTATCCAGCCCTTCCGGCAGTCCCCGCACATATTCATCCAACTGCGCTTCTTTCAGTGCCTGCCATACTTTCCTGTCGTCAATCTCCTCATCTGCACAGCCAAACGCCACATTCTTCCGGATGGTGGAGTCAATCATGAAAATAGTCTGAGGAATATAGCCGATATTTTTCAGCCAAGACTCATAATGTTCCCTTACTTCCACGCCGTCGGCCAGAATTTCCCCTCCCTGCAGGCGCAGGAGCCCCAGCAGAATATCCACCGCCGTAGTTTTACCCGCACCGGAAGTACCCACAATCCCCACCGATTTCCCCACCGGGATACGCATGGAAGCATGGTCGAATATCAGCACATCGCTGTTAGGATAACGGTAAGTAATATCTTTCAGCCAAATCTCCTTTGTGACCGGCAGTTTTTCCACCTGTTTCTTCGTCCGATAGGTCATTTCGTCATAATCTACACTCTCATCCCGTATCTCTTCCTGCAGATTATCCGTCACTCCCATGAAAAACGGCTCAAAATACGAGATGGAAGTCAGGTAATTGTTGATTCGGTTGGCACTGGGTATAAGACGCATCGCCGCCGCCGCCAGCGTAATCAGCTGCGGCATAATATCCACCACCGGAGTCCCCCAAGCCAGCCGCAGCATCATATAAAGAATCATCCCCGCAATGGCCACCGTCTCAATCAGCAGCCTGGGCGTGGCATTATACAGATTATACCGCTGCACAGCGCTTACATAGCCCGCGCCGCATTTGCAGTATTCATTGATAAAATAGCTTTCTCTGTTAGCCACCTTGATTTCCTTGATGCCCATGACCGACTGGTCAATCCATTTATACAGCCCGCTGTAAAAATCCTGATTTTCCTCTCCCGCCTTGCGCATAATCGGCTTCAGCACACACTTAATCACAATCAGCACCACAATCAGCAGCACGGCCACCGTGCAGGTCATAATCACATCCTTATAAAAGCAAAAGAGCGTCAGGCAGACAAACACTATCATCTCGCTGACCAACTGCAGCAGGCTCAGAATCAGCCCGTACATATTATTCACATCCGAAGTGATGCTTCTCTGTATCACGGAAGTATCCGCATTCAGATAGTATTCATAAGGACGCTGCATAAAATTAATCATCATCCTTCTGGAAGTGGCAAACTGGTTGCTGTACACAAATCGAAACTGCAGCTTGCTCTGGAAAAACAGATAAGCGTTTTTCACTGCGTATACCAGGATCAATGCCCCCAGCATAAACATGGAAAACTGCGTCATGCTTTCCATGCCGAGCATATCATAAACATCCGCCAGCATATCGTTCTTTTCCAATATTTCCGGATCCGTAATTACCGTGGCCGCCTCCAAAATCAATCCTACCCCCAGCAATTCCAAGGCCGCCCCTAACAGCATCACAAAGATAAGAAGCACCATTACTCTCTTCTGCTTCTTATCCAGCAATACCTTCAGCTTTTTCAAAATCTTTTTCATTTGGTTCTTACCTTACATTCCTTTTCGTCGCCTGATGCACATATCCGGCAGCCAGGAAAATATTTCCGGCAGCAGAGGCCGGATATATGCCTATTGCCAAAATATTATTATATTTTAGCACATGTCATATTATAAATGCAATAATTACCTTAAACGTGATGGAAAGTGAGGTGACAGTTCAGCCGGAACGTTGAGTTGGGAGGCGGACGCCCGTGCGCGAGTTTTTTTAGTGGCCGGCAGCAGCGGAACTGCCTGTCCCGGTTTTCCGTGCGCTTTTTTCGGCCGGAGGTTTCTAAGCAGAATGGGAAAGTGTGTCACAGGCTGCGGTCGTCCTCAAGCGGCATCCATGCCGCATCGGACTGAAATGGGCATCCATGCCCATTTCCCCTTGGGTGTCGACATTCTGCTAAGAAACCGCCGCCGAAAACGAAGCACGGAAAACCGGGACAGGCAGTTCCTCTGCTGCCGGCCACTAAAAAAACTCACGCACGGGCTGGGTAATAGATGCCGGTATTTCCTATTGCTCCCGAAAAGACATGGAGAAACCGGGCAGAATGTGCCATCCCTGTTTTCTGCCGAATATCAAAACATAATGCCGAATCAAAACGTTCCTTCCTACTTTACCCAGCACGGGAGGGATTTTTTTGCGGGACGGCGGCAGCGGGAGCGCCTGTCCCGG
>CAJTVK010000004.1:0-75991 GCA_910579645.1 uncultured Lachnospiraceae bacterium
GGCAGTTCCGCTGCTGCCGGCCACTAAAAAAACTCACGCACGGGCATCCGCCTCCCAACATAACATGCGGGCTGAACTGTTACCATCCTTTTGATATGTTGCTGTATCGTTCAGGAATATGCTTGCAAAAGCTACTTATAGAGAGTATAATAAAAAACGATATTGTTTGTAAAAGAATGTAGTGGAAATTCACATGGATGTCACAATCATCGGTTATAATCTTGGATGGTTTCATTTGGAAGAATATTGAGGAAAGCATATAGGATAAGAGGAGGACTATCACAAATGGCAAAGAAGAATCAGCCGCAGACAGAAACGGTGCAGAAGGTGCAGACCAAATATGACCGTAAAATGGAGGCAAGGCGGAAACAGGAAGAAAAGGATAAAAGGGATGCCAAGGTTATGCATATCGGCGTGACTGTGGTATGCGCGGTGGTTGTTGCGGCGATTGTAGGTTCTCTGGGAAAGACCATGTGGGATAAGAAGGTGGCAACGAAGGATGCTTATGTGACGGTTGGGGAACATGCGGTAACTAAAATGGAATTTGATTATTACTATCAGGCTGCTTTGAGCGGTTATTCCGCTATGCTGCCGTATATGGGAGTGGATTTGACGGCGGATTTGTCAGAACAGCAGTATACGGAGAATCTGTCGTGGAAGGATTTTATTGACGGAATGGCTGTAGAGCAGATTAAGCAGACGAAAGCCATGCTGGACGATGCGGCAGCCAATCATTTTACTTATGATGTTTCCGAGGAATATGCCAATGCAGTAAGCAGCTTAAAGGCCGGTGCGGAGTCGTCGGGGGTATCCGTGGCTGAACTTTACAGGACGGCTTACGGTAAGTATGCTACGGAAAAAAGTATGGAACGTATTTTGAAAGAAGATTTGCTGGCAGCGGCTTATTATAATCATTTGATGGAACAAAATGCACCGCAGGAAGAAGAGATTAAAGAATATTATGAGCAGAATGTGCAGAGTTATGATAAGGTAGATTACAGAAGTTTTGTATTTTCTGCAGAGACGGAAGAAGAGGCATCGGAAGATGAGAAAGCAAAGGCTATGGCGGAAGCAAAGGAGAAAGCGGAGGCTATGGCGGAGGCGCGTAAAAACGGCGAAGAGTTTAAGGAACTTTGTATGGCAAATGCATCGGAGGAAGAGAAAGCAGCTTATGAGGATACGGAAGAGGATGCATCGCTTAGGGAAGGAGCCACTTATTCCGGGACTCCGTTTGCAATCAGCGACTGGCTGTATGAAGAGGGCAGGACAGAAGGAGAACTTACGGTTATAGAAGACACATCCGGCAGCCGGTATTATGTGGTGGAATTTATTCGGAGATATTATGACGAAGCGGATGATGAAAATATCTCTAATACAATTGCAAGCCAGAGAACTTCGGAATATGTAAATAATCTGGTGGCAGAATATGCGGTAGTGGATAATAAAGGGGAACTGAAATATCTGACGGTGGAAACAGAGGAAGAAGCTGCGGCAGATGAGACAGAAGAAGAGACTGCTGCGGAAGAAGAGCCGTCCGAAGGGAATGAATGAGTTTAGGTAATATGCCAGAGATTAATATAATGATTAAACCGGCTTCCGGGCTGTGCAATATGCGGTGCAGCTATTGTTTTTATGCGGACGAGATGGGGAAACGCAATCAGCCCTCTTATGGAATTATGAGCGGGGAAACGTTGGAACATGTGATTTCGGAAACCTTGGCTTTTGCGGAAAGACAGTGCACCATAGCTTTTCAGGGAGGGGAACCTACACTGGCAGGGCTGGATTTTTATAGGCAGTGCCTGGAATTGGAAAAGAAATATAATAAAAAAAATATAAGAATTTTTCACGCCTTGCAGACTAATGGTTATGCATTGGATAATGAGTGGTGTACGTTTTTGGCGGAACATAATTTTTTGGTAGGTTTGTCTGTGGACGGAATCAAGGCGGCACATGATGCATACCGCAGAGACAGTTTGGGGCAGGATACTTATTTCCGTATATTGGAGACGGCTGACAGATTGGAACGGGCAGGAGCGGAGTTTAATGTCCTGACTGTGGTAAACGGAAAAACCGCACCGAAAATACGCCGGATTTATCAGCAGTATAAAAAATTGGGTTTTTCTTGGCAGCAGTATATAGCCTGTTTGGACCCGATCCGGGAAAAACAGGGGCAGCAGGAATATTCCCTGACTCCCCGGATGTACGGGCAGTTTCTCATTGATTTGTTTGAACTTTGGGAATTGGATTTAAAGCAGGGAAAGCAGCCGTATATCCGGCAGTTTGAAAATTATGTCAGCATTCTTTTGGGGCAAATGCCGGAATCCTGTGAACAGCGGGGAGTATGCAGTTTTCAGAATGTGGTGGAAGCGGACGGGAGCGTATATCCTTGTGATTTTTATGTTTTGGACGGTTACTGTCTTGGTAATCTTAATCAGGACAGTTTTGAAGTGATAGAACGGAGAAGAAAAGAGAGCGGATTTGTGGAAAATTCCTTAAATCATTCCGAAGCCTGCAGAAGCTGCAGATTTTTTGCGGTCTGCCGGGGAGGCTGCCGCAGACACCGGGAACAGCCGGGCACGGAGAAGGGAGAAAATTATTTCTGTGAATCTTTTCGGATGTTTTTTGAAGCCTGCCTGCCTCGGCTGCAGGAGATAGCGGCACGGATTAGGCAGGGGAGCTGACAGGGTGCATGGTGAGGCATGCCTTGGAAATAGTGTTTATATATGTTTCATTTTACTGAGACATTCATAATTTTTTGGGGACATGCCGGTTACTTTCTTGAATACTTTGCTAAAATAGTAAGCATTTTCAAAGCCAAGCATGTCGGCTATTTCGTATATCAGATATTGTCCGGAATCAATCAATTCTTTGGCATGCCCGATTTTTACTTCGGCAATGTAATCGGACACGGTCTGATTCATATAACGGCTGAAGGTGGAACTGAGGTGGCCGGAACTTATTTTCAGATGGTCCGCAATATCGGATAAAGTCAGTTTTTCTTTATAATGTTCATGTATGTAACGCTTTGCCATATAGACAAGTTTGTCGGAACGTTTTTCCTTTCTGTCCGAAAGCAGGGTGCACATTTTTTCGCAGAAGCTGTTAAGCCAGGCCAGGATATCATCCAGACTGCCAAGCTGAGCCAGCTGTTCCGCAATATCCATACTGTAAGGGAAGGTGCCGCTTTCGGATATTTCATTCTGCAGCAGGTCATGGAGGTAAGTGTAAATATTGATGCATGCACTGACTGCCTGTGTTTTTGCGGGCTTATATTGAGTAAACAGGTCAGAGAGCGCATGGAAAATTTCTTTTAATCCTTGGCTGTCATTTTCCAGTACGGCTGCAGACATGGATTTTTTCAGAAAATTGATATTGAATTCCCTTTCTGCAGGCAGGTGCAGTTTATGCTTTTGGTGATGATAAAAAACAATGTGCAGCGACGAGTCATAGTAGCAGCAGTTAAGGGCAGACTTGGCTTCGGCAAGGGCTTCCGGAAGCAGGGAAAGCTCTGCTTTTTTCCGGCTGATGCCAAACAGGGCGGTTAGGGCAAAATAGGTGCCAAGGGTTACATTGATTTTTGTGCAAAAGTCGGAAAGGGCTTTTTCGTTATCGCATTCCGGCTTTGGGGAAACGATAAGAAGCATGGTGTCCTTCTGGGGCATAAGTATGGTATGGCTTTGCAGATAGCGGGAGGCAATTCCCGAAATAACATCAAGAAGCTGACTGCTGATAAATGAAAAGTCGTAGGCTTCCGTCTGTCCGAAAAGAATTTGTTCCGGCTTCATTTGGAAAAGGATGATATATGCCGCCGGGTAACGGGCGGCAATTTCCGGGTTGACGGCGACTTCGTTCTCCGACGGTGACAGGAGCAGCTGGGAAAAGAAATTGCGTTCCAGCTGTTCTTGGCTGTCTTTCAGCAATAGATTGTACAGTATCCTATTGTTATGGCTTTCCAGTCTGGAACAGTATTCCTTCGCCTTGTCCAGTGCCTGCACTAATGCCTGCGGCTGTAAATCCAGTTTCACAAGATAGTCAATGGCTCCTAAATGCACAGCCTGTTTTGCAAGCTGGAAATCCTCCAGGTTGGTAAGGAAAATAAAAGCAAATTCACAGTTCTTTTCTTTGCAGGCCTGAATCAGTTCCAAGCCGTCCATAACAGGCATACGGATATCGGTTATGACGATATCCGGTTTGGTGTCCAGAATTAAGTCAATGGCAGCATGGCCGTTTGTTGCTCTGCCTACGATACAGCAGTCATGTTCTTCCCAGCAAATCAGCGATGCAATACCGGCAAGAATCAAAGGTTCATCATCAATCAGTATGATTCGGTACATAAGAAACTCCTTCCAAAAATTCCAACGGCAGCGATACGGTAACGCAAGTGAAAACACCGACTTGACTTTCTATCTGAAGGCCGTATTTTTCTCCGTAAACCAGTTTAATTCTCCGGTCAACATTAGGAAGGCCGATGCCGCTCATATAGTGTTTGGTTACGCGGGAAGTGTCGGTGAGCATACGGGCGATATCCTCTTTGGAGATGCCGATGCCGTTGTCACGGATACTGATATACAGCACTTGATTTTCTTCATATATGTGAATTTGTATCAGTCCCGGCTTCCCGCTTGGTTCAATGCCGGAGAAAATACTGTTTTCGACCAAAGGCTGCAAAGTCAGCTTTATAATGCCGGCCTTGTACAAGGCCGGGTCGTCCACGCTGATTTCCACATCAAAAAGTTCAATGTAGCGGATTTTTTCTATTGTAACATAATTATCCAGAAAGTCCAGTTCCTGACGGATTGTTACCTTTTCGTTAAAGCCTTTTGCCATATTTTTCAGCAGGGAGGAAAGGGAGGAAACAATTTTCACAATGCCTGTATTGTGCTGCATGGTAGCAATCCACTTAATGGAATCCAATGTATTATAGAGGAAATGAGGATTAATCTGTGCTTGGAGCATCTTGATTTCCAAATCCATTTTTTCCTGTTCGTCCCGGATTCGGTTTTCCATCAGGGCGGAAACATGAGAAGACATTTTATTTATCTGTTTTCCGATTCTTCCCAATTCATCATCGGATTCTATATCGGGATTCCTGCTGAAATTGCCCGAAGATATCACTTCCATATGTTCTATTAAGCGTGTAATCGGCCGGGTCAGATAACGGGTAAACAAAAGTGACAATATAAAGCCGATTGCGATGCTGGATAGGAAAACCAAGCTGATGGTGGCGCGTATACCCCGCGGATTCAGCGACATGTTTTTCATAGGAAGCACTTCGCAGAAAATCAGGCCGCTGACCGGCAGACGTTCCCAGGTGAGGATACAGTCCGTGCCGGATAACTGTGTGCGTAAACTGCCTTTCTGTTCCGGGAAAGCGGACAGGAGAGACTCTATCTCCTTTAACGGAAAGAAATCCATATTCATGCTGCTGACAGCGGAAAAGTCATCCGTCATGATAAGAACGGATTTATCCTGCGGTAAAAGCGCCAAGGCATCCTGAAACAGTTTCGGAGAAATCGTCAGGCAGACCCAGGCATCCTCGGGAGATTTCATCCTGGAATACTGGAGAGGACGAATCAGGGGAAGCAGCTGTGGATTGGTTTGGGCGTTCAATGTAAAGGGATTGTCCTTCAGCGTCAATGTATATTCCTGCATATCCTTGTTCAGCAGTTCTTCAAACCATGGGGCAGCCATAATGCGATGGGCATCGTTATAATTGCCGTAAGAGGTTCCGGCTTGGATAAAATGGGAGCCTTTCTCAAAAACAGTGATTTTATATATGTATTGGTTATATCCGGAAATTGCGCAGAGGTCTTTCAGCACGTCGGAAGCGTAAATTTCGGATTTTTTATCGGAGCGGCTGTCGCTGCCGGAAAGAATGGAGGCAAGGAACAGAGATTTTCTTCCGGCGCAGTTCTGGACGATGTTAATCATTTCGTCACAGGCAATTTCAAGCCGGGCGGAAAGGGAATGCAGCCGGTTGGCAGAACTGACGGTTTCATTGGAAATGACATCTTTTCTATAGGAAGAATAGGTATATATGCTGATAATGAATGCAATACAGATAATCATAAGCAGGTTGTATAAAATCATTCGCTGACGGAAAGTTTTAGGGTGTCTTTTCATTGGTCTGTTCCTTTCATACTTACTTTAAGCTATGATACATAAAAATAAGGATACTTACAATTGAATTTATGCATGATATACAAAAAGTAATATAATATGAAAAAAGTATATCTTTTTTCGGATAAAATCGCAAAGACTAAAAATAGGAAATCACAATCCGAAAATTGTTAATTCAGAAAGGGAAGGGAAATTTGTTAAACTGAATATAGAAAAAATACTTGAGATTTATAAAATACATATGTCTCAGGAAAATCGGAAATCAAGAAGGAGGAAATTATCATGAGAAAGAAACAGTTGGCTGCAATGCTGATGGCCGGAATAGTGACTTGCGGTGCATTGGCGGCTTGCGGCAGTAAACCGGCAGAGAATCAGGGAGCGGCACAGAGTACGGATTCGGGATCCGAGAAAAGTGCGGGAACAAGTGAAGAAAGCAGCACGGAAGGAGAACAGGAAGCTTCCGGGGAAAAGCAGGTACTTTCGGTGACCACTTGGGATAATGAATCCACTCCTCAGTTTCAGGCAGTGATAGATGCCTATGAGGAAAAGAATGCAAATGTAGAGATTAAGATTATTGATACATCGGCGGATGAATATAACAATTCTCTGGGAATCAGCCTTTCGGCGGCGCAGGCCGATCCGGATGTTATCTGGGTGAAGGATATGGGTTCCATGCTCCAGATGGTGGATAAAGAGCAGCTTCTTGCCTTGGATGATTATATTGCAAAAGATAACTTGGATTTGTCGGTTTATAAAGGGGCAGCAGAGCAGCTGATGTATAACGGGAAATCTTATTCTCTTCCATATAGGAATGATTGGTATGTACTTTATTATAATAAGGATTTGTTTGATGCGGCAAATGTTCCTTATCCTTCAAATGACATGACTTGGGAAGAGTATTATGAATTGGCTGCAAAGATGACCAGCGGTGAAGGAAGTGAAAAAGTATATGGTTCCCATAACCATACTTGGCAGGCATTGGTGACAAACTGGGCGGTACAGGACGGGAAAAATACGGTTGTGGAAAAAGACTATAGTTTTATGAAGTCTTGGTATGAGGATGCCCTTGCACTTCAGGATAACGGTTATATTCAGGATTATTCTACCTTGAAGACGGCAAATATCCATTATTCTTCCGTATTTAAAAATCAGCAGTGTGCAATGATGCCTATGGGAACTTGGTTTATTGCTACCATGATGCAGTCTCAGGAAGAAGGCGAAACGAATTTTAACTGGGGTGTTGCCACGCTTCCTCATCCCAAGGATACGGAAGCAGGATATACGGTAGGTGCGCTTACACCCATTGCAATCAGTGCATTTACGGATCAGGCAGATTTGGCATGGGATTTCGTAAAATTCGCATCTTCCGAAGAAGCAGCGGAAATTTTGGCAAAACAGGGTGTATTCACGGGTATCCCTTCCGATTCTGCCCTTCAGACTATCGCATCTGCGGAACGTTTTCCGGAGGGAGAGAGCAATGTGGAAGCATTGAGTTATACACATTATTCCTTTGACCGTCCATTAGACCCTCAGATTGAAGAAATCAGAACGGTATTGGACGAAGTGCATGAGATGATTATGATTCATTCTTATTCGGTGGATGAAGGGATTGCGGAACTGACAGAAAGAGTTGCAGAGATAAAGGGCTGGGAATAACCAGCCCCTTTTAAAAGACAGAATCCAAGGAGGATGCGTATGGAAAGTGGCAAGAAAAGTTTTCTGACTTCCGGCCAGAAAAGAAAAATCCGCAATAATATGACAGGGTATGCATTTATCCTTCCAAACTTAATCGGATATACCGTATTTGTATTTATACCTGTTGTTTTCTCTTTTATTTTGAGTGTAATGAGCTGGGACGGTTCACAGAGGCCCATGCAGTTTGTCGGATTGGATAACTTCACCGATATTTTCGGGGATAGGATATTCCGGGGGGCATTGCAGCATACAATCAGTTATGCTTTGATGACTGTTCTTCCTACGTTGGTACTGGCACTTCTGCTTGCGGTGCTGCTGAACAGTAAATTAAGAGGCGTGGCTATTTTCCGGACAGCATTTTATTTTCCTTACATAGCGTCTATTGTTGCGGTGGGAGCCGTATGGAATATGCTGTTTCAGCCGGATATGGGGCCGATTAATGAAATACTGCGGTTTCTCGGCATGCAGAATCCCCCCAGATGGGTAGTAGATAAGAACTGGGCAATGGTGTCCGTCTCCATTGTCAGCATATGGAAATACATGGGTTATTATATGATTGTTTATCTGGCGGCCTTGCAGGGCATATCCAATTCGCTGTATGAAGCAGCCAGCATTGACGGAGCAAAAGGATGGCAGAAGCTTTGGTATATTACGATACCTATGCTGACGCCGACAACCTTCTTCGTGCTCATTATGCTGACCATTCAGTGCTTTAAAGTATTTGACTTGGTATATGTAATGACAGGGGGCGGACCGGGGAATGCCACTAAGACACTTGTGAATTATATTTATGAGAAAGCCTTTACCAGCTGGGAATTCGGTCCGGCCAGCGCAGCGGCCATTATACTGTTTGCCATTGTATTGGTGATTACCTTGATACAGTTTAGGGGAGAGAAAAAATGGTCTAAGGATTTATAAGAGAACTCCGGTTAAGGAATGGAAGCAGATTAAATTAGGAGGAGAACGGATGCGTACAAAGAGGAAAGCAGTTAAAATAATTTTATATGTTCTTCTGATTTGCCTGGCGGTGATTATGCTGGTTCCGTTTTACTGGATGGTTATTTCGTCTTTGAAGCTGAACAAAGATGTATTTTCCATACCGATGAAATGGTGGCCGGAAACTCTCCACCCGGAAAACTACAGTGTGATATGGAAGAAACTACCGTTAGTTACTTTCTTTTTAAATACCCTTAAGCTGACAGTGTGTACGACAGTGATTCAGTTATGTACAAGCTGTTTTGCGGCATATGGGTTTACAAAGTGCAGGTTTAAGGGACGGGATACTATTTTTTTAATGTATGTCACTACAATAGCGGTTCCTTGGCAGGTATATATGGTACCGCAGTTTATCTTGGTTTCCAAGATGGGGCTGAATGACAGTCATATCGGATTGATTCTTATGCAGGCATTCTCGGCATTCGGTGTATTTCTGATCAGACAGTTTTATATAAGTATTCCGGATGAATTATGTGAGGCCGCGAGAATTGACGGGCTGAATGAATTCGGCATATTTCGGAAAATCGTTTTTCCGTTGGGCAAGCCGGCTATGGCGACTTTGACAATTTTTACTTTCACCAATGTATGGAACGATTTCATGGGACCTTTGATTTATCTGAAGACAAAGGAATTAAAGACAGTACAGCTTGGTATCCGTATGTTTATCTCACAGTATGGAGCCGATTATGCATGGATCATGGCTGCATCCGTATGTTCCCTGATTCCGATTGTTATCGTATTTTTAAGCTGTCAGCGTTTCTTTGTGGAAGGTGTGGCAGCCAGCGGAATAAAAGGGTGAAACGTTGCCGGGAATAAAGGGATGTTCAGTATTCGTTAATGAGGAAAAATGAAAAAGAGGTAGGATAGCTATGGCGCAGACTTTTGAGACAATTAGGAAATATCCGGCAGTGGATGAGGTGCTTGCCAAAAAAGCCATAATACAGGCAGTCAGTATCATAAGGGAAGATTTGCCGATGTTTACGGAACATTTTCCTTCTTCCAACAGTTTTGCCGGTTTTTATAAACCTACGGAAAATGTGGAGTGGACGACGGGTTTCTGGACAGGGGCAATCTGGCTGGCTTATGAATATACCGGCGATGATGTGTTTAAGCAGGCAGCAGAAGTACAGGTGGACAGTTTTTTGGAGCGGATAAAGAACAAAACAGATGTTAATCATCATGATATGGGATTTCTGTTCAGTCTTTCCTGCGTGGCGGCATATAAGCTGACCGGTAATGAGAAGGCAAAGGAAGCGGCATTAATGGCGGCAGATCATTTGGCAGGAAGATATAGGGAAAACGGTAAGTTTCTGCAGGCATGGGGGAATGTGGGGGAAGCTTCGGAATATAGGCTGATTATTGACTGTCTGCTGAATCTTCCGATTCTGTATTGGGCCAGTGAAGTGACAGGCGACGGGCATTATGCTAAAATGGCAGAAAATCATATAAGGACTGCCATGCAGTGTATCTTAAGGGAAGATGATTCTACATACCATACTTATTTTATTGATATGGAAACAGGAAAACCGTCTTATGGAGTAACCCATCAGGGAAACAGGAACAATTCTGCATGGGCGCGGGGGCAGGCATGGGGCATTTATGGGATTGCACTCAGTTATCATTATCTTAAGGATGATTCTTATATTGATTTATTCTGCAGGGTAACGGATTTCTTCCTTCGGCATCTTCCGGAAGACCTGATACCTTATTGGGATTTTGATTTTGACACAGGGAGCGGAGAACCGAGAGATTCTTCCGCGGCGGCAATTGCAGTATGCGGTATGTTGGAAATGACCAAATATCTGGGCGGAGAACGTGGGGAGAAGTATAAGGATGCCGCTTACCGGCTGCTGTATGCATTGATTGGTCAATGCGGCAATACGGATTGGAGACAGTCCAATGGTTTACTGCTTCACGGCACATATGCAAGAGATTCCGAAGAAAATACTTGTCAGGACAGGGGTGTGGATGAATGCAATACTTGGGGAGATTATTTTTATATGGAAGCATTGACACGGATACTTTCGGACTGGAAGCTGTATTGGTAAGGAATGTTTCTATTGCATTGGAGAAATAATGTGAATTCGCCGCCGGAGGGTGTAAGACTGAGAGGAATGACAATGAAGACAAATTTAATTTATGTTTTTGCAGACCAATGGAGATATCATGCCATAGGCTATACCAAGGCGGATCAGGTGCTGACTCCGAATATGGATAGGTTTGCGGAGGAGAGCCTTTGCTTTGAAAATGCATACAGTACGTTTCCTCTCTGCACGCCTCACAGGGGAAGCTTAATGACAGGGAAATATCCGTATTCCATCGGTCTGTGGACAAATTGCAAAATAGGGCTGGAAGAAAAAATCATGCTGAAGCCTCAGGAAACCTGTATCGGGAATGTGCTGCAGAATGCCGGATACCGGACGGCCTATATCGGGAAATGGCATCTGGATGCATCGGAACAGAATTTTACCAAACATCCGGTTTCGGGAGCGGAACATTGGGATGCATATACTCCTCCGGGAGAACGGAGACAGGGATTTGAATATTGGCTGTCTTACGGAGCCTGTGACGATCACTTAAATCCTCATTATTGGGCGGATTCCCCGGAACAGATACGGCCGGGGAAGTGGTCGGCGGAATATGAGACGGACAAAGCTTTGGAATATTTGGAAGGACGTGAAAAAGATACGCCGTTTGCTCTGTTTTTGTCCTATAATCCTCCCCATCTGCCTTATGAGCTGGTGCCGGATTGTTATTATGAAAAATTCCGTGATCTTAAGATAGAGTGGCGTGCTAATGTGCCGGAAGAAAAGCGCACGGCGGAAATGGAAAGGATAGCCAGGCAGTATTTTTCCGCAATATATGGCATTGATGAACAGTTTGGCCGTATTCTGTCTTATCTGAAGGAAAAGGGGATGGAAGAAAATACGTTGGTGGTACTTTCGGCAGATCACGGGGAGATGCTTGGCTCTCATGGGCTGATGAGCAAAAATGTATGGTATGAAGAGTCCATTCATATTCCGCTGCTTATGAGACAGAAAAACCGGATACAGGCAGGAAGGAACGGGGTGGTGTTTGCGAGTCCGGATCATATGCCTACTTTGCTGGAACTTCTTGGACTGCAGGTGCCGGATACTTGTGAGGGGAGAAGTCATGCAGTTTCTGCACTGGGAGGAACGGAGGATTCGCCGCAGCATATGTTTCTTTGTTCATATCCAGGGTCGCCGGAAAGTGTCTCGGCTTTTGCAAAACAGGGAATGAATCATAAAGCGCATGGCTGGAGGGGGATAAAAACACCGGAATATACTTATGTGATAAGTAACGGATATATGCCGGAGGAAAAGCAGGAAGAATATTTTTATGATGATAAAGAGGATCCGTGGCAGCTTCATCCTAGGAGAGTGGAGAGAGATTGTAAGGATGAGGTGATTATGGAGTGCAGGAAGTTGCTGAAATGGTATTTGGGGATGTTGGGGGATGATTTTTTGTGGGAGAAGGATAGGGGGTAGCGGGGGAAGCCGCAGGCTGAACTGTTATGGATGTTTGGATTTATATTTGAAAAAGTAGTTGCAAAATTTTATATTGTATGATAAAAATATAGTGTTGTCGGATAAGGAAAGTTTCGGATCGGAAAGGGAGGGTGTTTTTTGTTAATTGTATCTGTTTATGGAAAATAATAATCTATGAGAGGTTTGGGAGCAAAGGAAATGCATGGTCATTATGTGGGAGTGCATTTGGTTTTTGATGCCTGAATACTGGATTCCATAACAGAAAATAATTGGCAAATAGAAAAATCTGACTTTTTATAGTTGTAATATTTTATTTTGTCTGTGTGCCTATGGTGCGCATCTGTTGTGGGACGGATGGCTTCATAGGTTTTTTATTTTCCTTTTTTTGATGTTTTTTGGTTGGAAGGTTTTTGTGGATGAATGGACATTTAAATATTTAAAATTTGGTTAAGGAGCAGTGGAAAAAGAAATGGATCGGAATCTTAAGGCATTGGAGTTTGATAAGATAATAGAGAATTTGGCGGAATATGCCAATTCGGGTCAGGCAAAAGAGATAATAAGGAATTTGGTTCCTTTTTTATCGGAAGCGGAGTTAAGGAAAAATATGTCTGATACTACGCAGGCTAGGCAGATGTTGGACAATATAGGAGCACCGCCGGCACCTGCTATGGAAAATGTGGAGGAGTTGTTGGGAAAGGCAGTTAGATATGATTTACTGTTGCCGGAGGAATTGGAACAGGTAGGGATGTTCTTGGCGGCGGTGAAACGGATGAAGGAGTATTTGGAAAGGGGAAAAGAGTATAGGATATCTTTGGCTTATTATGAGGAAAATCTTATCCCGTTGGAGGCGATACGGGAAGAACTGCTTCGTTCTGTCCGGTATGGGAAAATTGACGATCAGGCTTCCGCTGCATTGCGCGATATGCGGAGGGATATTCAGCGTCTGGAGGAAAAAATAAAAGAGAAAGCGGAAAGTCTGCTGCGGTCGCAGAAAAAGTATATGAGTGAGTCTTTTATTGTCAGCCGCAGCGGACGGGTGTGTCTGCCGGTGAAGAAGGATTATAAATCTAAGGTGGCGGGCAGCGTTGTGGATAAATCGGCCTCCGGTACGACTTTCTTTATAGAACCTGCCGCAGTGGCTAAATATAGGGAAGAAAAGGAACTGTTGGAAATTGAGGAGGATAATGAAGTACGGAGAATTATTTATTTGCTGATGGATCAAATTGCGGAGGAGGAAGAGGCTTTCCGGCAAAATATAAAGATGTTGGTGAAGTTGGATTATATTTTTGCAAAGGGGAAGCTGAGCGCGGATATGGATGGGACAGAGCCAGGTATCAATACGCAGGGACATCTTCTGCTGAAGGGGGCAAGGCATCCGCTTTTAAAGAAAGAATCTTGTGTGCCTTTGGATTTTGAGATGGGAAACGGGAAGAAAGGGGTGATTATTACAGGACCTAATACGGGGGGCAAGACGGTAGCAATCAAGACGGTTGGGCTGTTCAGTGTGATGGCCGGCTGCGGGCTGCATCTTCCTTGTAGGGAAGCGGATATCTGCATGGATAATCAAGTATTGTGCGATATTGGGGACGGACAGAATATAGCAGATAATTTGTCCACTTTTTCGTCACATATCAGTAATGTGCTTCAGATTTTACGGAAGGTGACGAAGGAAAGCTTGGTCATAATGGATGAATTGGGTTCCGGCACGGATCCGACGGAGGGGATGGGTATTGCCATTGCCATTATTGAGCAGCTGCGGGTAAGTGGTTGTCTGTTTCTTGTGACGACTCATTACCCGGAGGTAAAATCATATGCAGCCAGGCATGAGGAAATTGTCAATGCAAGAATGGAATTTGACAGGGAAAACCTGAAACCGCTGTACCGGATGGAAATCGGAAAATCGGGAGAAAGCTGTGCCCTGTATATTGCAAAGAGGCTGGGGATGCCGGGGAATATGCTTCGTACGGCGGCCGAGGAAGCTTACGGTGAAGTAAAGGAGGAATTGGCAGAAGAGTTGGAATTGGAACAGGAAATCCGGTGGAAAAAGGAGTTTGCTCCTTCGATTCAGAAAAGGAAGGAAACGGGAAGGAAACCGTTGATGCCTGTTTTTACCCGTGGCGACAGCGTGACCGTATTGCCGGAAGGGACTATCGGAATTGTTGTTGTACCGGAGGATGAAAGGGGGAATGTGTTGGTGCAGGTGAAAGGGGAAAAAATTACGGTGAATCAGAAACGGCTGAAATTGAAAGTGGCCGCTTCGGAATTGTATCCGGAGGACTATGATTTTTCCATTATTTTCGATACCGTGGAGAATAGGAAAGCAAGACACAAGATGGAAAAAGGGTATCAAGGGGATTTGATGATTACATGGGATAAGGTTGAGTAGGGAAGATTTTCCTCAGTTGCGTGCAGGGTGTGTACGGCAATGATGCTAATTTCCTTACGCACCCATGCGTATGAAAGTTCAGTCAGCACAGTGTGCGGCTGCGCTGACTGTCCTTTACGATGAAGTCCCGATTAAAATATTTTTTCCGGAAAATGCAAATCCGTATTTCCTGATGTGATTTTTGGGAATTCCTTTTGCTATGAGAGTGGTATCGTATTTTTTTGTTTCTATCTGACGCAGAGCTTTCTGTACCGTATCGGACAGTTCTTTTTCATCCGTATCCTGTACTTTAAATTCTATAATAAATGCGTCATTCTGTGGATTTTTTGGTTCTAGCATGATATCATATCTGCCGAATCCGCTTTCTCTGTTGGAGGTCAGTGTATAACGATCGGCTAATTCTACCATGATTCCCAATACAAAGCCGTGATAAAATCGTTCCGGTTCGCTTACTGAAGGGTGTTTTCCGGTATCAAAAAAGCTGAAAGTCTGCAATGCAAACTTATTCATATAGATATTCATTGCTTTTATATCTCCTGACAGAAAAGCTTTGATAAAGTCATTATAACTGTCATTTTCCGAAAACCATCCTCGGATTATACCTGAAAACATAATGCGTACTTCTTTGTTTGTCAGTGCTAATTGATAGTATATGCATCCTGTGTCTTCAATAAGTTCGGTAATAATTACTTTCAGATAACCGCTGGCCAGCAATAGGCTCCAGACAGCATTTCTATTAGAAGATAATTGGTTATAGACAATCTGTTCATTTAGTTCAACTCGTATACTTTCCCCTCGCATCAGCCGTTCAAAGGCTTCTTTCATTCCGGCTCCGCTTTCCCGGATTAGTTTTCCTATAAGATTGTTGGAACTGGTATTTGCCCAATAGGTGCCGGCCTTTTTTTTGCTAAGAAAGCTAATGACAGACCATGGATTATAAATGTCTTTTCTTTTTCCAAAAGAAAAACCGTTATACCAATTTTTTACCAATTGCTCCTGACCGGACAGTCCATATTCCTTTAATGAAGCAAAAACTTCTTGTTCCGTAAACCCAAAGCATTCTGCATATTTTTCGGAAGTGGCAGTTATAACTTCCAGATTATTTAAATCAGAAAAGATAGATTCTTTACTGATTATTGTAATGCCGGTCATAATAGCACGTTCCATATAGGGATTCGACTTAAAGGTGGCATTAAATAGATTTCTGATAAAGGCTGCAAGTTCATCCCAGTATCCGTTTATATATGCTTCTTGCATAGGTGTGTCATATTCATCCAGAAGGATAATTACTTTTTTTCCATAATAGCGCATTAGGTAATCTGACAAGGCATTTAGGGAATCTGTGGCTATATAGTCTTCCATTTCCGCGGAGACTTTAAGATAAAGTTTTTTTTCATTTTCATTTAATTTTCCGCTGTCCAAAAGAAAGCTGTATTTATTGTATAAATTGGTTATAATCTGGCAAATTTTTTTTCTGGTATTGATAAAAGAGGTTTCTTTTACTTTTGCAAAATTAATGGCAAGGACGGGATATGTCCCTTGCAGCCGGCGGTATTTATTGTCTTCCCATATAGAAAGCCCTTCGAATAAGTCGCCTCTGTCCATGTAATTTAAGGAAAAAAATTTTTCTGTCATGCTCATATTTAATGTTTTGCCAAATCTTCTTGGACGTGCAATTAATGTTGCTTCGTCATTGGATTCCCACCATTCTTTTATAAAATTTGTTTTATCAATATAGAAATTATTATTTTCTCTGATTTTTTCAAAATCCTGATGGCCAATTCCTATTACTTTTGGCATAGCAATATCTCCTTTTGGGAAAAATGGTTAAAACCAACCTTCGATTGATTTGGGCATTTGACGACTGCCCCTTGGTATTTGTTTTGTCCTGTATGTTCAGTATATTCGTTTTTACCTTTAAAAGCAATAAATTAATGGTATTAACTTAATGACATTGTAGGCTGAACTGTTACGAAATAACTTTTCATATTGCTTGTGATTTTGTTTTGCAGGTAGTATAATTTAATTAACAATTGGTTAGTTTTGTCATATGATGCCGCAAACGGAGTTGCAGCATGGATAAGGACAAGGAGGTTGGATATTATGATGATGTTACCGATAGTTTCAGGGACAATCCGCAGTACCGTGAAGCTGGCAGAAATGGACAGTAAGTGGCAGCAGAAGAAAAAAAGCAATAAGATATTTGATAAGGAAAATACAGATCCGGTTGCCAGGCAGATACAGCGGTATAAGGAAGATTTAGAGAAGATGCGGGAAAGCAAGAAGATGGCGGATATCAGTGCTAAGTTAAAATCAGGAGGTACTCTTAGCAGCGAGGAAATCGAATATCTGCAGAGAAATAATCCGCAGATGTATCAGGATTATGTAGAAATACAGAATGAAAAGGAAGCATATGAGAGACAGCTGAAAGCCTGCAAGACAAAAGAAGATGTGGAAGAACTGAAATTCACGAAAATGAGCAGTCTGTTGGCGGAGGCAAAGTCCGTTGTGAATAACCCTTATATTCCCGAGGGAAAGAAGCTTGGCCTGATGGAAAAAATTCTGGAAAAAACTATGGGAGTCCAGAAAATTCATATGGAATTTCTGCAATCGGATTTTTACCGTAATCTTCCGACGGAAGAGGAAGTGGCAGAGGAAGTGCGGGAGAATGTCCGGGAAGATATGGAATTTGCCGATGATATAAAGGAAGAAAATAGCGAAGCAGGGACAGAAACAATAAAACCGGAGGATTCTGTCATAAATCAGAAAACGGAAGCCGAGAGCATTACGTCTTTCCATAAAAAAGATAAGGTGAAAATGCCTGAATTGAAAAAGCGTGGAAACGACAGCTATGAGACGGCAAAAGCATTTGCAGTCAATTATATAAGGAATAACCGTCCCAGTGGTTTCGGGCTGGAATTTTTAGAAGATGATTTTGATAAAGTGAAGAAGCACGGATGAAAAAATCCTTCCGGGATGGTCTGTAGATTAATCAGCAAATAAATCTGCTGATATTGGTCATATACCCCATACTATGAATAGGGGTGCTATTCATAGTATGGGGTATTAATGTAATGTAATGTTGTATTATTGCGCCGTTAAAATTTCTGTCCGGATGGAGCATTAGATTAAAATGTCCATAATTTCAGGAAAGGGCTGTAGGCTGCGCTTTAAGATTCCATGGATCTGTGCTATGGCAATTCCATAATTAGTGATTGGAATTCGGCAGTCAGCCGCGTGACGGAAGCGGTACTGCATTTCCTTTTCGTTGAGCATACATCCGCCGCAGTGGATGATTAAGGCATAATCCGACAGTTCTTCCGGAAATTCGGTGCCGGATGTGAACGCAAAGTTTATCTCCTTTTTGGTGTAGTTTTTTATCCATGCAGGAAGCTTTTCCGTCCCGATGTCGCCGCACTGTCTGTGATGGGTGCAGCCTTCGGAAATCAATACCGTATCTCCGTCCTTTAGGCAGTTCAGCTGAGCGGCACCTTCCACGGCTGCTCTTAAATTGCCTTTGTAGCGGGCAAAAAGGATGGAAAAGGAGGTCAGCAGGATATCGTCGGGGGTGTCTTTGGAGACTTGCCCGAATGCTTGGGAGTCGGTTATGACTAATTTTGGTTTTTTTGCAAAAGAACCAAATGTGCCGGCCAAATCCTTTTCTTTGGATACGGCGGCAATGGCATCTGCATCCAGAATGTCCCGTATGGTCTGCTGCTGGGGAAGAATCAGCCTTCCTTTGGGGGCAGAGGAATCAAGGGGAACCACCAATACAACTAAATCGCCGGCTTGCAGCAGGTCTGCCACAATGTGTTTTTGGTTTTCTTCTTTTTGGGCAATGCGGGCTATCATTTCTTTCAGTTCATAAATATTCTGTTTTGTTTCGGCACTGACATAGATAATGCCGGACGCGGGATTTTCGGTTGCAGGCAGGTCGGTTTTGTCTTTTATTTCCGGTAAATCTGTTTTATTATAAGCAATGATATAGGGAATTTTCTTATCCGTAAAAAGTGAAATCAGCCGGCGGTCCGCTTCCTGAAGCCCTTTTCGGGCATCTACGGTCAAAACGGCAATGTCTGTATAGTTAAGAGCCTGTATGGCTTTCTTTACACGCATTTCGCCTAAAGTTCCTTCATCGTCAATGCCGGGTGTGTCGATGATGACTACGGGGCCGAGAGGAAGCAGTTCCATGGATTTTTTCACGGGGTCGGTAGTGGTTCCCATGATTTTGGATACGACTGACAAGTCCTGTCCGGTGACTGCGTTGACAATACTGGATTTTCCGGCATTTCTCATGCCGAAGAAACCGATGTGGATACGGTCCGCAGATGCGGTATTGTTCAATGACATAATTGCACCGATTCCTTTCCTTAAATTTGTTCTTTATTTATTCCCGAGGGCAATGAGCCGAGCAGCCGCACTTGTGGGGATATTCGGCGACTGCCGCGAGGGTCAATGCCTTCCGGCTTGGTGTTAAAAACGGAAATCCCGCCGATTGGAATTTTTGATATCCGCAATATGTTCTTCTGCAATTCTGCGTACTTTCTCATTGGGTATTTTTGTCAGTTCTTTTTCTATTAAGGCAAATCCTGTCTTTCTTGTTTCTTCGGAGGCATAGTCCACTAAGTATTCCGTCAGTGTCATCAGGGCATTGGGATGGCAGCAGTTGAGAATCTGTCCGTTTTTGCATAGGCTCATGAACCGGTCGCCGGTACGGCCTTCCCGGTAGCAGGCAGTGCAGAAAGAAGGGATATGGCCGTTATTCATAAGCCAATGTACCACTTCGTCAAGGGAACGCTGGTCGGATACGTCGAATTGTTCCGAATCGTGAGGACGTTCCTCCTCCGTATAACCTCCTACCGAGGTGCGGGATGCACCGCTTATTTGTGAAATGCCGAGACGGAGTGCCTGTTCCCTGACTTGCTGGGATTCCCGGGTGGAAATAATCATGCCTGTGTAGGGGACGGCGAGACGGATGCAGGCTATGATTTTGGCGAACATTTCATCCGGTATGGAATTGTCAAAAACATCAGGGTCTATGTCGTCTGCATGCTTTACCCTTGGCACGCTGATTGTATGCGGGCCTACGCCATGGACTGCTTCCAGATGTTCCGCATGCATAATCAGTCCTGCAAATTCATATTTATACCTTTCCAAGCCAAATAACACGCCTAATCCCACATCGTCAATGCCGCCTTCCATTGCCCGGTCCATTGCTTCTGTATGGTAATCATAGTCGTGTTTGGGACCGGTGGGATGCAGTTCCAAATAACTTTTTTTGTGGTAGGTTTCCTGAAAAAGAATATAGGTTCCGATGCCGGCTTCTTTTAAAAGACGGTAGTTTTCCACCGTGGTGGCTGCAATGTTTACATTGACGCGGCGGATTGCACCGTTTTTATGGTTGATGCCGTAGATGGTGCGGATGGATTCCAGGATATATTCAATGGGATTCTGTACAGGGTCTTCCCCGGCTTCAATGGCAAGGCGTTTGTGTCCCATGTCCTGAAGGGCAATCACTTCCTGACGTATTTCTTCCTGTGTCAGTTTTTTGCGGGTAATATGTTTATTTGTCATATGGTATGGGCAGTATAAACAGCCGTTGACACAGTAATTGGACAGATATAAGGGTGCAAACATTACAATGCGGTTGCCGTAAAATGCCAGTTTTATTTCTTCGGCAATGCGGTATATTTCTTCCGTTTTTTCCGGAATATCACAGGCCAGCAGCACGGAAGCCTCTCTGTGGGTCAGGCCGCTGCATATGCAGCCGTTTTCCGTTTTCTGTGGGCGGGCTTTGGCAAGTATTTCATCAATTAATGCCAGGTTATGCTTATTCTGTTCTGCATAATCTAAGGTTGCCAGTATTTCTTCGTCGTTAATGAATTCTTCTGCTTTTAAAGATTTCGGATTGTAAGCTGTCATAGTTTTTCCTTTCTGAATTTTATTGAGAATTATTTTAATTCTATTTCCTCTTGATATCTCCACGGCAGGTGACAATTTCATAGCCGATAGCTTCCATGCGTTGTGACAGGGAATTTTTGTTCTGGGCAGATTCGTCGCCGGTGCAGGCTTTGTTGTTGTATAGTTGGTATTTGCTGCGGACAGATACGGGCGACAGGTTAGGCATGACTACATTTGCCCCTGCCAAAATTCCTTTTTCCCTTCCTTCCGGATCTATCGTTCCCAAGGCGGTAGTGGCGGGCAGAAGTACCGGAGGGTATATGAGCCGGAGGATGGAAAGCAGATAACAGGTCAGTTCGGCATCTCCGGCCGGCATATGATAAAATGGTGTGGAGGTATGGGGAATAAAAGGACCTATCCCGCACATATCCGGGTGAAAGGCTTCGACAAATTTTAAGTCCTGTGCCAGAGCGAATGCCGTCTGGTAAGGGGAACCTGTCATGAAACCGCAGCCAACCTGATAGCCGATATCTCTCAGTTCCTGCAGACATTGCATCCGGTTGGAAAAGGACATATCCGGTGGATGAAGTTTTTTATAATGTTCTTCATCTGCCGTCTCATGGCGCAGAAGATAACGGTCTGCGCCGGCCTCAAAGAGAGCCAGATAGCTGCTGCGGCTTCGTTCCCCTAAAGAAAGAGTAACGGCACAGTCGGGATATTGGTTCTTTATTTTTCGTATGATATCACACATGATATCATCTGTGAAGAAAGAATCTTCTCCGCCTTGCAGCACAAAGGTGCGAAAACCCAAGGCATGTCCTTCCTCACAGCACTTTAAGATTTCATCGGCAGTAAGGCGGTATCGGTCACAGTTTCGGTTGCTTCTTCTTATGCCGCAGTAAAGGCAGTCATTTTTACAGAAATTGCTGATTTCAATAAGCCCTCTGATATATATGGCATTGCCGTATATCCGGCGGCACATGCGGGATGCTTTTTCGGACAGGACGCGGGCAGCTTCCGGGCAGCGATGAGTAATTAAGTACTCATATTCCATGAGGGAAAGTGTATGCTGCTGCTCTAGGGAGTCAATCAGCGAAAATATTTTCTCGGTTTTTTGTATATTATTCTGTTCCATACGTTATCCTGCTTTAGGTGACTTATCGTTGAATCTATAGTTTAGTATACTATCAACTGATTGGGATTTCAAGGCTAGTGCTTCATTCAGACAGAAATTACACTTCTGTCTGGATGAAGCATTGGGTTGTATTGGCTCATGGAAATCAATTTTGGGTTTTATGCCTGCTGTCGGGTGTTTCTTTGTGGTATTTTGCTGACTTTGCTCATAAATCTGCTCCTTTACAATAAAACAGAGCGCATAGACTTTTTCTATACGCTCTGATGCAGTGTTACTTATTTGGTTCTGATTGTGGTAAGGATTGGTTAAAAAAAATCTAGTCTGCGTGAAATATATATAGCTGTTTTTCTTTGCCGCAGAGCAAAAGCGTGTCCCGGCATTTCCGGCTCGAATGATTGCGGCAGGCAAATTCGTAAAATTATCATATGAAAGAAAAATTTATATTGCCATATGTGCATCTTCCAGTCCGGCGGCAGATACCGTAAGTTCTGCTGTTTTGTTTTGCCCGTCTGCTCTGACAATTGCCAATGCTTTGCCGCGGTAAGAAGTAAAGCTGCCGGAGGTGTAGTTTTCTTCCGTTATAGGATTTGCGGAACCGAATCCCGCCAGGCTGGCATTTCCCGTTACTTTCGCCGTCATCGGAAGCATTGCGTAAGGAACGGTATTGCCGTCTTTGTCGATAATTTCCGCTTCTGCATAGATGTAACTTCCCACATGTTCTGCGGTGAGACGGATTGCAGCCGGTTCTCCCGTTGTTGTAAGTTCCTTCCGTGAGATTTCTTTTCCGTTCCGGAAGCTGACGGCCAGGAGTTTTCCCGGTGTGTACACTGTCTTAAAGAGTACGCTTTGAGGAAGAGTTCCGTCTTTTCGGACGGTTTTTCTGCCTAGGCTTTTGCCGTTCAGAAACAGTTCTACCTCTTCCGCGCAGGAAAATACCATAACTTTTACGGGATTTCCCTCCTGTCCCTGCCAGTTCCAGGACTTTCTGACATCCGTGAATCCCCATTGGCTGATGAGTTCCGTTTTGCGGAAGTCTGCGGGATTGTATGAGTAGATAAATGTTTCGCTGTTTCCCCATATAACGCTTCGGTATTCACCTTGTGGAAGAATATTTCCGTTTATGTCAATATCCGCATCATTGGCAAGCCGCCAAGGATATTGAGAATCGTGAGACGACAGAGCATAAGGGCCTTTTTTTATTCGCGGGTCGTCGGGTTCCACGGCAGCGGTTTTGCCGATTCCGGCTTCGCCGATATAGTCTACGGCTGTCCAGGTAAAATCACCTATCACATAAGGCAGGCTCTGCACCAGCGGCCACCGAAAACCTATTTCTTTCGGAAAGTTTTCCGAACCGAGCATTACGCGGTCCGGATATAGTTCATGGTCGGTTTCATATTTATCTTCCAAATAATTATATCCTACAATATCCAAACCATTGGTAAACGGTTCTGTGTAGCGTTCCCAACTCTGATTCCTTTTTTCGTTTATATTTATATTTTGAATGTCTGTGTCCGCACTGAAGGATTCCAGCATTTTTTTTCTTCCTTCTGCCGCCAGTTCGTCGTCAAGCCCGTTCCAGAAGGTGCAGATGCCGTTGCTGACCGGGCGGCTGGGATCCAGGTTCCTGACAAATTCGGCAAGGCGGTTGGCGAGGATATATCCGTTGTTCAGGCCTCCGCGTTCCGTAATCTCGTTGCCGGTTGACCAGATGATTACACATGGGCAGCTGCGGTCCCGTTTGATAAAAGCACTCAGGTCTTTTTTCCAGTCACTGTCAAAGTATTGGTTGTAATCCCCGGGCACTTTTCCCATTCCCCATGCATCGAAGGCTTCATCGAATACATACATGCCAAGGCGGCTGCATGCTTCCGTCAGTGCTTTGGAGGGAGGATTGTGGGTGGTGCGTATTGCGTTAAAACCAATCTTTTTTAGGCGTGCAATCTTACGGGCTTCTATTTCATAGGTAGATACTATGCCGAGAATGCCGTTATCGTGATGCAGGCATCCGCCTTTCAGCTTTGTGGTCTTCCCATTGATGCGGAGTCCGTGAACCGCATCCGCTGTAATTGTCCGGATGCCAAAGATTGTCTGAATTTCGTCTGTGGTTCCGTTTTCGGTCGGAACCGCGTGGGTTTTGAAGGTGCCGATATCCGTTATTTTTGCGTGTACCTGATATAAAGCAGGAGATTCGGCACTCCAGAGTTTCGGGGTTTTTACTGTAATTGCGAGGCGTGCCGTGTCCGAGGCTCCTCCGGCTACTTGGAGAACCGTGCTGCGGGAGACAATTGCCTCTCCGCTTCCGTCTTCTGTCAGGCAGACTTCTACTTTGGCAAGACGGTTTTCCCGGAATTCATTGCAGACTTCTACTTCTGCTTGTAAAAAGGCGTAATCCGCATGGCCGTCCTGGTCATATGTAATTTCTTTTGTATATATAAAGATGCCGTCTTCCGCCGCATGCAGCCTAGGTGTGTGTATTAATTCCACGGAACGGTAGATTCCTGCGCCGGAATACCAGCGGGAATTCGGCTGTTGGCTGGGGTTCACCGTTACTGTGATACTGTTTTCCTTTCCGCAGTAGATATATTGTGTAATGTCTGCAAAGAAAGGTGCATAGCCATAATGCTGCAAAGCTGCCTTACAGCCATTGATTTCTACCGTGGCATTCATCATGATACCGTCAAATTTCAGTCCTATCCGGTCCTGTTCCCACTGAGCCGGAATGGTAATTACCTTGCGGTAATGTGCGACACCTCCTGTATAAAATCCCATAGCGCTTTTTCCCGGCGCATCCGGCGTGACATCGCTTTCAATCATGTAATCATGCGGCAGATTCACCAGTCGTTTTTCCTTTTCTTCGGACATAAACGGACTTCTTGTGCCGAATTCAAATTCCCAGCCTTGATCAATATTCTGATTCCTCATTTTTTCCTCCATTTCTTATTTGGCGACCCAATCCATTCCTTAGGGAATAAACCAATGACGTGATGTTGGCAGTGAACAGTATTTTTTCTGCTGTAATTATCATATTGCGGAATATAACCAATGACAAGGACGGAAAAAATGGTTATACTATAATATAAGGACGAAATGCACGATTTATTGGAGGTGTCTGCATGAACTTCTACAAGACAATACGCGAAAGAACAGCTTATGTGAGAGAGCATTGCCTTTTTTCTGCCGATGCATCCGCATTTTCGGGACAGTGGGGGGCAGAAGGAACCGGCGGGGAACCGGCCTTTTTGACAGCCGACCGCAACAGTCTGAAGTCCGACGATTTTAGGATACTTTTGTGTGTCTATGATCATAGGGGAATCGAATGGAGCATCAGTCCGTTGGGGACGCGGAGGACGGAACGGCAGCTGCCGCGCAGGGGGTGGTTTCACTGGCATGAATATGTGGAAATTTTATATGTGATAGAAGGAAGTTTTGATCAGTTTCTTCTCGGGGAGCGTTATCATTTTCCGCAGGGATGTTTTGTCATTACCGATCAGAATTGCGAGCACTCCGATTATATTGATGCCGTGGATGCCGCAGTGCTTTTTTTACAGATAAAAGCGGATTATTTGGACGAGCTGCTCCGAAGTTACCCGAAAACGGATGAACTGCACCGGTTTCTTCTTGATGCGTTATATCAGCAGAAGCGGGAACAGAGTTTTCTTGCTCTTACTTATAAGCCTATAGGAGAGGGTGGCACGGAGAGGGAAGACAGGCAGGTGCTGGAACTGTTGGAGCAGATTACAAGGGAAGATTTGGAACGTCTGCCCGGATATGAGCATGTGCGGCTTGGGCTGCTTGTCCGGCTTTTGCAGAGACTGTGTACGGATTATTCTTCCGTTCGTTACAGCAGCAGCCGGGAAGGCAGGGAAAAGGCTTTTCTTTATGAACTGGAACGTTATATCCGTCTCCATGATGCGGAGGTCAGTGTTTCGGAACTGGAACGGGTCTTTCATTACCGTCGGAATTATTTTAACCTTATATTGCAGAAATATAGGGGACAGACATTTCGGAAATATATTCAGACAGTACGTCTTGATCATGCGGCGCAGCTGTTGAAGGAAACGGCTCTCCCTGTTAAGCAGATAGCCATTGCTGTGGGGTATGAGAATACCAGCCATTTTTATCATCTTTTTGAGAAGAAGTTTGGGATGCCGCCGAAGGATATGAGGGGAAAGGGAAATGTCAGTATTGAGAAGGAGGTGTGCAGATGGCAGGAATGAATTTTAAGGCAAACTTTAGTGATAGGCAGCCAAATCGCAGGTTAAACTTATAAAATAAAAATGGCAGACCATGAAAAAAATAGCATTGTCCATCCTGCGCTTGGTCAGGGACAGCTATAAGATCAGCATGGCAAGTATGATAGCCGAATTGGAAGATTTAGTTAATGCAAGAGTAAAAATAGCCCCTCTGAAAATCAGAAGGGCTAAATTTTACTTACAACTAATTTATTCAATATCAAAGAGTTCATCAAACGTGATTTTGAAATTAGGGAACATAACAAGCTGTAAATCATCCTTATTTTGTTCCGTGACGGTCTTATAAAGATAAGGATAAGCTGTATCGTCATTGTTCCAGTCAAACATATAAATTTCGACCTGTTTTTTGCGCCAGTCAGTAATCCAATACTCGGAAACTCCGACTTTACAATATATCTGCATTTTTTCATTCCGGTCATATTCCTCAGTGGAATCGGACAATACTTCCATGACAAAGCGGGGAATACCGGTAAATGATACATTTTTCCTGTCACGCATATTACAGATGATAGAGGCATCAGGAATAACTACTTTATCATCATTTTCACGCCATTGGTATTGAACACTATCGCCAAATACACGGCACAGGCTGTCCTTAATCTGGCTGCCTACTTTAATAATAAAATTGTGGATTACCATTGAATGTTCAAGGTAAGTTTTGCTCATGTCTTCTATGGGTAAGGTATTCATTGTGTTACCTCCGTTTGTTTTGGATAATAGATGTTTATATTATACTATGCCCATGGTTTGGAGACAAGGATTTTGATAGGTGAATAAATGTTTATCCTAAAGATCGGAAGGCATCAGCTTTGCCGGATACTTGGGATGAACAATGAAAATTATAAAAAAATACCGTTTTCAATACTGACAAGTGATATCGAGTATAGTGATGTGAAAAAATGGGAACTGGATATATATGCGTTGTAATTCGAAATTGAGTAGTATTTTATTTAAAGCACTGAGAAATTTAAGAAACAGAAGTCTTATAGATCGGAATACTCAGATAATGATAGTGTTTCCTGCTACTAAAGGAAAATTTAGTCATCATTATGTTGCTAATGCTGATGAAATTAAAAATAGATTGACATGCCTATGCCCACGGCATAAAATTAGGATACAGAAAATCAGGAAGAGGAAGCAGACATTATTGTTATCGGAATTGGGATTGAACGAATCAATCCCTATTTTGGTTAGCGGCAACCGGGTATAGCTTTCCGGAAAAAGGGGGATGCTTATGCAGCAGATAGAAGCCGGTGTGATGTTATGCCAGATTAGGGAACAGAAGAGGGTATCTCAGAAAAAGCTATCCAACGGAATTTGCTCCACAAGGGCTTTGTCCAGGTATGAGAGCGGGGAGAGGATGCCGGACGGATTGAGTTTTCATTGCCTTATGCAGCGTGTAGGGATGAATCCCCGTGATTTTACGGTTATGCTTTCTTTGCAGGAGTATCGGTATTATATGTGGAAGGAATCCGTGCTGGATGCAATTCAGAAAAAGGATTGGAATTCGGTGAAGGATAGTATGGAAAATGAGGTGAATCTGCCGAAAGGGTGCGGCGGCAGGATGCAGAGGCAGTTCAGGCTGTATCTGCAGTCCATTGTGGAAGAGAAACTGGAGAATGACGGGGAAAAGGCATGGAGGCTGTTAGGAGAGGCAATCGGGGAAACGGCATCCGACTGTTTCCGGGGGGAGTTAGCAGGATATTGGCTGAGTATTTTTGAAATAGGCTTGCTGGCATTGTATTATTACAAGGGCGGGGAGCGGAACCTGATACATTCCAAAGAGGTATGTTCCCGGCTGAAGTATCTGATTGCATATACGGAAGAAATTATCACGGATAAAGAGGAATGCGCTAAGCTGGTGCCGGGCATGGTCTGTGCATTGCTGAGAATCTGCGGAGATCAGATGGGCATTATGGAGCGGCTGAGTTATGAGGAAAAGGCAGTGCTTCTTCTGAAGGAAAGCGGCGGGCTGTATCATTTGCCGGAGGTGCTGCGTCTGTATACGGCTGATTTGGCCGGGACGGACGAAGAGAAGGAACGGGTTTACGGAAAGCAGTATTCCGCATTTAAGGAAGTGTTGGAGGATGCGGGCTATGATACGGATTTTCAGCCGGAATTGTTGTTTGACAGCAGCCGGCAGTTTTACCTGCTGAATGAATATCTTCGTTCACACAGGATTATGAGAGGTATGACGCAGCTGCAGATCAGTGAGGGAATCTGTGCGGCAGAGACTTATTCCCGGGTGGAAACGGGAAAAACAGTGCCGCGCCCGAAAGAGCGGAAAGCATTTTTCGAGCGGCTGAACATTGGATTCGGGTATTTCAGAGGGGAACTGGAGACAACGGATTATGAACTGTTTCACTATCTTGCGCTGTTCAAGGAAGCGGCCAGAAAGGAAGAATGGGTAAAGGCGGCAGGATGGATGGAACGGATTCGGGACAGGCTAGATACAGAGTCAATTAATAACAGACAGTATATAGGGATGATGGAAAATTGGGTGGCTTTTGCCGCAAAGCAGATTGATGCGGAAGAATTTTACCGGAGGGACGAAGAACTGCTGCGATTATCCGTGAAGGAAGAATTGTTGGAAAAGACGGAACTGTATTATTTTACTTATATCGAAATTGTGCTGTACAGCCATTTGGCCAATATACTTAAAATTCAGGGAAGACAGCGGGAGGGAATAGAACTGCTGAAAAAGATGCTTGGAAAGATAGAAAAAAGTAAGGCGGATTTGGAGTATTGGTGGTGGGACAGCATGAAAGTTCCTATTTTTAATTTGGCCAATATGCTGTCGGATTTGGGAGATTATGAGGAATCTCTGAAATATATGACAGACTTCACGCAGAAGTGTTTTCGGCTGTTTGACGGGGAATATGCAGCATATGGGATTGGTGAACGGGCTTTGGATATGGAACAGATGCATGTCGCTGACAAAGCAGTATGCGGAAGATTGCTTGTGCAGGTGTTCTATATGACTGATTTTTATAATAAAATTGGGGATCATAATAAATTGAAAGAGCACTATGAAATGTATTACGAAGCCGGAAAAGAGTGGTATTGATTTAAATGTAACAGTTCAGCCTGCGGCTTCTCTTTTACGAAATCTGTCCATTTCAATTTGCCTGCGGCGAGGGTCAATACCCATACATCAAAGATGTATGGCATCCTGCAATTACGTTCTGCAGCGTTGGAAGATGGACGCCCTGTTGCTTGCATCGGGGTTGCTGACTTGATTATATGGTATATATATTATCTCATTTTTAAGAGATATGCAATTCAGAAAAAAGACTTAAAATAATAAACTTCCTCGCAGTAAGCAGCGGGGAAGTAATTTTGGGAAATATTAAATCCACTTTATATCCCAGAAATTTAAGGGCTGTATTAAATGATCGTTATTGGCAGGAGCCGGGATGAGTGCGGCTAATAATGCAAATAATATAAGTGTGGCGGTAATTTTCTTTTTCATGATGTATCGTTCCCTTTCTTATAGTTTTTTACAATGATTTTTTATGTATAATAACATATATTACCATTCTCGTCCATGACGTTACCGGTCAATAATGTTGGCCGGTAACGTCATGGACTTTTTATAGGGAGAATATTACAATAAAAATGTCGAAATTTGTATGTTTTAGTCGAAGGGCGGCAGAATGGAAAATCAACTTTTGGCTGAACAGACTGTTTTGTTGACGGGGAAAGGTACATGTTTATAGAACTCTCTATACGATAAGGACGAAAAAGGAACAGGCTTTGACAGTGTCGGAGCGTATTTGAAAAATGTATAGTATTTACTCATATGCCGATAATAGGAACGGACTTCATTCTGCTGCCATATAAAATGCTTGTTTTTCAGGCTATTATTCAGGCTGTCTGTAACATACATGTGCATTGCCGCATGATATTCGGCCGTAAATGATGCGGTGTGTGCTGATACTTGGGGGAATTTTCGGATACGCTCCTGCATATAAGGATTAATGTCTGCTGTCTGAGGAAGGCGTTCATCCGGTATCCGGAGGAAGGGGAACGGATATGAAAAAGGCAGTTTCTTTTTTGATTCTTTTATTTATTTTCAATTTATCATTATTTCGTTTTTCAATGTTTTTCTCAATGGCACAGGAGGATGTCAGGTTTTCCGTATCGGAAAGCGAGGTGGTGTTTCTTCTGGATGCCAGCAAATCAATGAATTCGGACGGGGACGGCGGTGCGGCGGATGTCATACGCCAGATTCTGTATAGTTTACCATCGGATGCAAAGGCGGGTTTAGTTATATACAACGCAGATATACTGTATAAGGGGGAATTGGGCAGCAGGCCGGAAGATATGGATTGCGCTCTCGAAACATTGGAATATGCGGGATATTCGAATGTCATATAAAGTAAATATCGAAGGGACGGAAAGCTTCGAGATAGCAAAAGAGTGTGTCAGGAGCGTGAAGTATACAACGGATATTCCGCTGGATTCCAATGCAAGGACAAAGGATGTGGGGAGCACGCTGACGATTACCGGAAGGATTCTGACGGCCGTGGACGGAGACCCTTTCGACAGCACAAGGAAATTGGCACTTTGGTCGGCAGTGCCTGCGGAGAAAGCAGACTGCTACAGAAAAGTGACGGTGGAGCATGTGGCGGCAGGCGTTATGGAGAGAAAGTATTATTTCCCGAATGCATTTGTCATCGATTATAAAGAAGATTTCGGGGATGAGGAAGGAACCGGAACCTTCACGCTGGTCATTAAGCAGAAGAAGGATAAACTTAATATGATTACTGTAGAGGGTGGATACCCGGCTATGTAGAAGGGATTAAGGGCATATTCGCAAGGGTATGCCCTTTTTGGCCTGTTAAATAATAATGGCAAATTATAATGAACAATTGACAGATATTTCTCTTTATGCTGCATATGTATAAAAGTTTTTAATAGATTTTGGCACTTAATTTTATTAACTGATTAGAAGGGGAGCATGTCTCTGTTTTTACCGTCTAAGGCAGAGGTGAAGCTGATAATAATATTTTTGGAGGAAGGACATTTGCGTAACAGGGGATGAATTTTCAATTAGTCTGTGGTTATATAATCTGCGTATTTCAGATGTAGATAAAGGTTATAAGAGACAGAAACATAGTTTATGATTAGGAGATTATATGGAGAAAAATTATTATGAGATACTGGAACTGGGAGCAGGGCGGAATGTGACTCAGGAAGAGATAAAAAGAGCATACCGGCGGCTATCGAAGAAGTATCATCCGGATGTGAACCCGGGGAATCGGGAAGCGGAGAGCAGATTCCGTGAAATATCGGAGGCATATGCCGTATTGGGGGATGAGACGAAGAGAAAGGAGTATGATAAACGGCTTAAGCAGGGGAGCCGGCAGCAGGAGAGCGGGAAAGAAGGGAAGGCAGGGAAAGGAGAAGGTAAGAGAAGACCCGAAAATCAGGAATTTGATATCAATAATATTTCTGATAGTTTTGAACGTTTCTTTGGCTTTCATCCGAAAACAGGGGAAGTCCATGAGGAGCAGTTTAAGAAGACGGGAAAAAAGGGCACGAATCCTTTGGATGTGTCGGATTTGTTTGAAAGATATATGGGGGTGGGGAAGTAGAATTTTGCAGGGATCGGTAAGTGAAGCGGGAGATGATTTAGGCATAAGAGAAGATAAGGTAAAGCACAGGATATAGGAGGACGGGATGGATAGGAAGATAGGGATTGATTTGTGGATTGCATGCATCTGTGCCGCAGTGATAGGCATTGCATGGATTTATATGGATGAGGGCAGTGAACGTACATGGGTATTGGCAGCCGCCGGAGCCGTTATGCTGTTCTTTCTCCTGTTGGCTTTTTTGGAAAAGGGGATGGAGAAAAGGAGAATCAGGAAGCATGGGACAGAGAGGGGCTTTGCGCTGCCGGCGGAGAACGGAAGCATAACCGATTTGGTGCTTTTGAGTGAAGAGGAGACGGAACTGATGGTTTGGGATATGTATGGCAAAGTATCGTTGGTCATCGGGCGGGATACCGGAGAGAATCAGGTGGATGTGGACTTAAGCCAAAGCCCTTATTCGGGCATGGTGGATGTGGAGCATGCGGTTCTGAATTTCTCGGGAGGGAACTGGTACATAGAGGATGTGGGAAGCGTTAACGGAATCAGTGTCAGGAAAGCACAGGACGGCAAGGCATATAGGCTTTCGGCAGACACGCCCTGCCGTGTGGAGTCGGGGGATATCTTGTTAATAGGAATGAATCGGCTGCTGATAAGATAGATGAAAATAATGTAGAAGAAAATAAGATAAAAATAAGGTTAAAAAATAAGATAAAAAGCAAAGTCAGAAATGAGATAAAAATGAGATAAGAAAGTAAGATAAAAAGTAAGATAAAAAATAAGATAGAAAAATAAGATGAGAATATAAAAAATCAGGAGAGAGAAAAAGAAAGAAAAACAAAAGAAAGGAAGGATAAGAGCCATGAGCAACAGTAATTTAATCCGTTGTCAAAACGGGCATATGTTTTCGGCGAGGAGGTATGGCACGGTATGCCCATACTGCAACATTGAAACAGCCACCAAGGAAAAAAGCGAGACAGGGTATAGCGAGGAAGCAGTGGAGGAGATGCTGTTCCTGCAGGAAATGGAGCCGGTCTGCGGCTGGCTGGTGTGCATATCCGGGCCGCGGCAGGGAAAGGATTACCGGATTAAATCGGGGAAGAATTTCATCGGCAGGGCGGATGATATGGACATTCAGATTCTGGGGGATAACAAAATATCCAGAAGGAATCACGGAATTATTGTGTTTGACCCGAAGAAGAGGGAGACGGTGCTTCTTCCGGGAGACAGCAACGGCATTGTGTACCTGAATGATGCGGCGGTGTATACACCGTCGGTGCTGGGTTCTTTCGATACCATTGAAATGGGGGAGAGCATATTTGTCTTTATTCCGTTCTGCGGAGAGAATTTCATGTGGAAGGATGAAAAGCCTGCGGGGGAGGAAAAGTAAAGGGGAAGGATATGGAAATGGATATCTATTTACTGGCAATCATGGTTCTTGGTTTTGCGGCTGTCAGCCTGATTGCATATAGGCTTCTGGCATTCAGGGGCAGCGGAAAAGGGTATGCAGGGTATGATGTAGGCGCATGCCGGACTATCGGGAGCCGGGAAGTGCAGGAGGATTCTTACGGCATAGTGGAAGATGGGGACGGCATTATGGCGGTGCTTGCGGACGGCATGGGAAACAGCTACGGGGGCAGGATAGCCGGAAGGGTTGCCGTGGAGGCTTTTGAGGATATGTTCCGGGACAGCGGTGCATTTTATAATCCTCAGTATTATTTCCGCAAAGCTTTCCATGCGGCCAACCGCAATATATTGGAATGCCTTAACGGTGAACGGGGTGCGGCTTCGGTGGCGGCAGTGCTGATTAAGAACAGGAAGCTGTATTATGCGGCGGTTGGGAATGTGAAAGTGGCCGTTTACAGAAACGACGAACTGGTGCCGATTACATCCGGCCATACCATAAGCGTGCTGGCAAGGCAGAAATATATGGAAGGGAAGCTGACCAGGCAGACGGCAGTGTCACTTCTGGAACAGCATCGCACTTATAATTATGTGGGGCAGGACGGATTCCGGGATATCGAATTTTTCGATGTGCCGGTGACGCTGTACGGCGGGGAATATGTGGTGCTTCTCAGTGACGGAATGTACGAGGGGGCGTCATGGAGGGAAATAGAGGAATGTCTGTCGGGGAAGGGAAACTGCAGCGACAAGGCTTTGGAACTGACGGAACTGATAAACAGCAGGATTGACGAGGATGTGGACAATGCAAGCATAGTCATCCTGCAGGTGGCATAGATTGGCGGCACCCATGCCGGAACATAAAAGGAACAGAGGGAACGAAGGATGAGGAAACAGAACAGTACGTTTCAGACGGTATTCCTGTCGGAAGCAGGGGGCGAACCGGTAAACAATGATTATTTTGCATATGTGGAATTGGATAAATATGCATGTTATGTAATTGCGGACGGCCTGAACGAGCAGCCGGACGCGGAAAGCGCACGACTGGCCATCGAGACAATTCTCCTTGCATTTCAGGAACGTCCTTCCATCAGCAAGAGCGCCCTGCGGTCATATCTCCGGGCAGGGAATGACGCATTGCGGAAAGCGGACGGAAAAAACAGCCTGAAAGCTTCCGTGACGGTACTGGTGTCCGATTATGCCAAGGTGCGTTACGGATATGCAGGAAATACCAGACTGCGCTTATATCGGGAAGGGATTGTAAAGGAAAAGACAGAAGATATGTCCCTTGGGTATGATATGGCCAAGGCAAAGAAGCAGACAGGAGATGTGCTGGCCCGGCATGAGGAAAGGAACAATTTATCTACATGGATGGGGCGGGATAAAGGATTCCGGCCATTTATTTCAAAAAAGATTAAGCTTGTGAACGGCGATATCCTGACTTTGTATACAAGAGGAATATGGGAGAATCTGGATGAAGGTGAACTGAAGGATATTTTTTCGGAGGCTAAGGACGACCCACAGGAGTGTGTGGACAATGTGGAGGACATGCTCCTGTCAAAGCAGCCGGAGCATTTGGGAAACTATACTTTTGTCACTATATTTGCGGACAAAATATTTCTGGATCCCAACAAGAAAAAACGCATTCAGAAAATCATACTTATTTCCGTCGTCATTGTTGCAGTGATTTTGGCAGTGACACTGGCGGTATGGCTGCTGCGCCGTCAACGGATAAGAAGGACGGAAGAAATGGAGCGCAGCTTTCAGAACGCTATGGAATATATCAGGGACGGTAATTATGTCCGGGCCGGGGAGGAATGTGAGGCGGCTTTGGAAACGGCAAAAAAGCTGAAAGATAAGGAGAAAGTGGAAGATATTTCCGGCTATATGCTGTTGATAGAGGCAGTGAACAAGGCGGACGGCTTATATGGCGAACAGGAATATGAATCGGCACAGGCGGATTATATGACGGCGCGGGAGCGTTCGCGCAATGCGGATCATGTGGCGGATGAATATATTGAGAAGAAATTGTCGGTGATTAATGATTATCTGTCTGTGTATGACTATATCCGGTTGGGTGATTCGTTAAGCACGAAAGGGGATTATAAAGGGGCAGAGGAAAAATATCTGTCGGCTAAGAGCCTTGCCACGCGTATTTATTTTGACGGTGGCAGGAAAGAGGCTATCGAAGCCCTTGATCGGCTGTATGAGGAAATGGTCAAGGAGCAGGAAGAAGAAGAGGCGGAAAGAAAAGAACTTGCCGATGCGCAGGCCGGGGCTGCGGAGATGCTGGCGCAGGGAGACAAGGCGTTTGCCGACGGGGATTTTGAAGGGGCTAAAGTGTATTATGCAATGGCTCTGGATAAATATCAGAAAATGGAGGACGACGAAAACTCTGCTCTGGCGGAAATCAGGCTGCAGTCCTGCGTAAAGAAATCCACGGAAAAAGATGAGATGGAGAAAATGGCGGAGGAATACATAGAAGAGGCGAAGCAGTTGGAAGAAGAGGGGAATTATGCGGAAGCGAAGAAGAAGTATATGCTGGCAAAGGATATTTATAAGGAACTGAAGGAAGATGATAAGGTCAGCCGGACAGAGAATCAAATGGGAATGCTGGAAGTGGATGCGGAGGAGGAAGAGAAGGAGAAAGAGGAAAAAGAGAAAGAAGAACAGAAGCAGCAGGAGGCAGGACAGGATGGGGGGACTGTGTCGGGGAATGAGGCAGGATAAAGCATTGGAAGGAACGTGAAAGGGAATAGGGGATAAAAATGGGGAAAAGTTATTTAGTGGAAGGTGCAAGACTGAAATGTTTAAACGGAGACAAAAGCAGCACGCTGAAAGTGACGGATCACGGATATTATGCAGACGGAAGGAAAAAGGCAAATTGCAAGGATTGTCTGGCAGATGTAAATATATCTGATTTTGGAATGTGTAAGAAGAATAAGGAAGGAAAAGTATGTAAGGGATTTATGAAATTGTCGGATAGCTGGATAGATACCGGGGATTCCAGTAATCTGGAGAAAGTGGGAGGGCATACTGCTCTTACTATGGACAGTGTACTCTTATGCAACCGCGGAGGCTTAATCGTGCCGGAGACTTCCGGGCAAGGCATGGTGAGAGAAATTAATTGGAAAGCCTTTTTGGCACGGTATGGGAAGAAACGGATGGGTCCTTTACTCGGCAAAAAGATAGGGTGCATGTATAATTATGATCCCGTCAATGTAAATACAGGTAATTTTTTATATGAAAAAGAGGATTTGGTAATACCTGGGATGACAAAAATGTCTTTCCGTATATTTTATAATTCTTTGGAAGAAGGCAAGGGAACATGCTTGGGGATGGGATGGCATCACAATTATGAAATCTTCGTTGAACAGAGAGAAGAGGGGATTGAACATCTTCATTTGGGGGACGGACGGGAACTTGTATTTCGGCGAAGCATAGGGAATGTCTACCTGCCTGTTTTCGGCGGTGTCGGATTGCTTCGAAAGGATGCCGACGGATATTGTTATGTGTTGGGAAATCAGGAATTGATATTTGGCAGGGATGGGTTGCTCCGTACTGCAACGGATAAGAATGGGAATGCAAATATTTTTTCCTATAATGAACAGGGGCAGTTGGAACAGGTAAGGGGTGCCAATGGGGGCGTGCTTTCTTATCAATATAACAAGGAAGGAAATATATATCGAATATACGACCATACGGGGAGGGAGGTGTATCTTTGGTATAGCTACGGGCTTTTGCGGAAATTTCAGAACTCCATGGGATATATTTATTCCTATGAATATAATGAAAACGGCAGATTGGAGAGCGTGACTACGCCGAGAGGGATTGAGGGGGTAAAAAATGATTATGACGGCGTTAACCGTGTAAAGAAACAGGAAATGCCGGATGGCGGTGAGGTGGAGTTCCTCTATGATGATGAGGGGATGTGTACATATGCAAAAAATCAGGATGGACAGATTATATCTTATGAAAGTGATGAAAAATTCCGGAACGTTAAGACTGTATATAGGGACAGTGAGGAGAAATTCGGTTTTAATGAAAAGGATCAGCTGATTCTGCATGAGGACAGAAACGGAAACAGGACATTGTATAGCTATGATGAGAAGGGGAATCTGGCAGGAATCAAAGATGCTCTTGGTAATGAAACAAAATATGTTTATAACAAGCAAAATAAGATGATTAAGCAGATTTCACCGGGAGGAGGATACCTTCTAAAGGCATACGATGACAAGGGGAATCTGACGGAGAGGACAGATTCCTGTGGGAATACATTCCGCATTGTTTATAACGACAGGAATCAGCCTATGAAGATAACGCAGCCGGATGGTTCGCAAGTTAAAGTGGAGTATGACAAGCGAGGAAATGTAACAGAAATAGTGGATCCGTCAGGCAGCCGTACAGTATATGAATACGACAGTCTAAACCGGGTGACTGCGGCAGCAGACGGAAACGGAAACCGTACAGAGTATGTTTATGATGCGATGAATCATATCGTTAAAATTAAGAATGCCTCAGGCATGGAATGCAGCTATGAATATAGCCCCAGCGGAAAGGTGGTGAAGATTACAGACTTTAACGGAACAATTCAAAGAATGCAATATGACCTCTGTAACCGCCCGGAACGGTTTGAAAACGAAGAAGGAAATATCTCGGAATATTTGTGGGACAACATGGGGCGGCTTATTTCCGAAAAATTACCCAATGGAGCAGAAATGGGTTATAAATACGATGAGAACGGACGGCTGACGGAATTTCAGGATCCTATGGGCGGGAAAATGAAATTCTTCTATGATGCCAACGGCAACCGTATACAGACAGTGAATGCGGTGGGAAACAGCAGGTTCTATGAGTATGACGCATTGAACAGACTGTCAGGGGAGACAGATGAAGACGGGAACAGAACCGAATATGAATATGATGCGGATGGAAACTTGACAGGAATTACGGATGCTTTGGGAAATAAGAGATGCATGGCATATGACGGTCTGGGAAGAAAAGTCAGAGAAACGAACGCTTTGGGAAACAGTATATCCTATCAGTATGACAGTCTTGGGAAAGTAGTGCGTATTGAGGATGATGCGGGAAAGGCAGTATGTTACCAATATTATCCGGGCGGATTATTAAAACAGGTGGATTATCCGGACGGCAGAAAAGTCGGCTTCTCTTATGACGGCAATCAGAATGTAAAAGAGAAATGGAATGAAAGGGGATATCGGCTGAATTATCATTATAATGAACAGAATCAAATGGTATCTGTTTGCGATAATGAAAATCACAGGGTAATTTATGCTTATGATGCCGTAGGGAATATCGTATCGTTTACGGATGCAGACGGAAATACTGCCAAATATAAGTATTCTTCAATCGGAAGGCTTGCTTCGGCAGAGGATGCGGCAGGAACTATGACAAGATACTTCTATGATGAGTTGGGGGAACTGACAGCTGTTTTCAGAACCGGAACCGAGGAAGAGAAAGGAATGGCTTTGGAAGAAGCCATAAAATTAAATGAGGAACAGCATAAACTGCGTATTACGCTGTATGAAAGAGACTTGGCGGGCAGGATTATATCTGTTACCGATAGCTTGGGGAATATGGAACGATTTCATTATGACGCAGAAGGGAGGATGGTCAGGAAACAGGATAAGGAAGGAAATATGACGGATTTTTCATATACATCGGGCGGACAGGTAGAAAAGGTTGCCTATGCAGATGGCCGCAGCGCGGAATATTCTTACGGGCCGTTGGGACGGCTGGAAGAAGTCAGGGACTGGCTGGGTGTAACAACGATGGAATATGACAAATTCGGAAGGCTGGTAAAGGAAACCGGGTATGACGGTAAAAGCATTGCTTATGAATGGGGAAGCCTGAATGAGCGGAAAGCATTGGTTTATCCGGACGGAAGCAGGGTGGAATATGAATATGACGAACTGCTGCGCATGAAAGAAATGAAAGGCGGGAAAGTACGGACGCAGTATCATTATGATGCCATGGGAAAGATGGACAGAAAGATATGCGGAGGAGTGGTGTCAAGTTATTTGTATGACAGACAAGGAAGGATAAGCAGCCTGATGCATGAGTGCTATGGAGAACTGTTGGAAAGCCGCCGATATGGTTACAGCCCGGCAGGAGATAAGACGGAAATTGTGAAGTATCGGAAAGGAATTCCGGAAGAAAGCGGAATCTATCATTATCGATATGACAGTATAGGACGGCTGACAGCTGCGGAGAAGGACGGAAAGACATTACGGGAATATGAATTTGATTTGTTTCATAACAGAATCGCTATGGCGGAAAACGGCAAAAAGATTCAATACAGCTATAATGCTTTGGATCAGATGATGGGTATGGATGGGGAAAGGCATTATGAGTATCTTTATGATAATAGGGGAAACTTGAAGGAGGTGCTTGCGGACGGAGAGACGGAACGAAGATATAGGTATGATGCGGCGGGAAAGCTGGGGCTGTCAGAAAATGTGGATGGGGACATCTGTTCTTATATTTATAACGGGATGGGAGATCGTGTTGCTACGGAAAGACGGACAGGCGGAAAAAAAGTGAGGACGGAGTATCATACGGATGGGATGAAAAGTCATCATAATCTTATTATGCAGGAAAGTGAAGAAGGCTGTCAGAAATATTTTTGGGGAATTAAGTTAGAAGGTTTGGAAGAGGAGGGGAGGGAAAGTAATGTCCTTTTGGATGAGATGGGGAGTCCGCAGAGGATTTTATGGGGAAACGGCAGGCAGAGTTTCCGGTATGGGTATGATGAGTTTGGCCGGGACTTATACGGGAATGCCGGGGAAGGGCAGCCATTTGGGTATACGGGATATATCGCAGACAGGGTAAGCGGAACGTATTATGCGCAGGCGAGGGAGTATTTGCCGCAGTATGGACGGTTTGGCGGTCAGGATATTTTGAAAGGGAATGCGGGAGTTCCGATAACTTTGAATGGGTATGTATATTGCCGTAATTCTGCGTTGAATTATGTGGATGTTTTGGGGACGGAGGAGAAAAAGGAGGGAGATGGTGATTCACAAGAAGTTGAAGGGCCGGCGTGTAATGAACCTTGGTGGTATATTTTTCTGTATGGAACAGATGCGGATGTTACTTTGAAAGAGTATCTTAAAAAGAAATATCCAAAGGAGTTTGATGAACATAAGTATGGTACATCTGTGTTTATTCCTAACGGACTTACATCTCCAAACCCTTATCGCAATACCGATTCCGGTTATGGATTTGCGGATATTGTATTTTATGATGAGAAGGAAAATAAAATAGAGGTCTATGAATTAAAACCTGATACTGCTTATGGTTATTCAAGTGGTTCACTGCAGTTATCTGGTTATATTTGGGCGATTAAACATAATATAGAGACTCCTAAATGGCAAAGTTATAAGTTTTGGCAAGGAAAAGGGAAAAAAGAAGAAACAGAAGAAATAGTGGTAAAAGAAGGAGTGTCGTATAATGATAATTTCAATATTACATTAATTAGTTTAGGGTTTGAATATAAAGATAAAGAGGAATTGAAAATAACATATCGTACAGATTCCGCTTATGAAGGAGTAATATTTTGGTCACGTGCTGAAAGAAAGGATCCAGGTAAGGATACGGCATTAAAAAGGAGAGCCAAGCAAATCGTAGAGAATAAAGATAAAAAGAAGAAGGTTTATCAGATTAAAAAGGAAGATAAAACGGCTGCTATGAAAGAGGCTTTGATGTTGAGTATTGCTATAACCTTTTTATTTGGAGATGATACAGTGGGTGGAGTGGCAGATGATCTTTTGATTCCATCGTTAGTAGTAGAGTTGTGGGATACGATAAAAGTATTGTTTACTTGTGGATCTGTTTTATGACAAAGAAAAACCAGTCAAAATGAGGTTTTACATTTTTAAAGAAATTTATATTCATTAGTTATGAAAATTAATGCATGAGAGGAGAGAATCAATTATGTTAACAAAGAAAATTTTGGTAGATACATTTGGTGCAAAAATTGCCCCTTATGGTTTTGAGTATGCTGGCTATGAACATTACCAGTGGTCATTTATACGGATGGTGGATGGGGAAGAGCAGCGTATCCGGATACAGAGGGACATACATGGCTATCCTTCCTTTACTATGGAACTGCCGAGAGGGTTAGGGGAGGAACAGGGGTTGGGTGACTTCTACAACCATTACTATGATGATGACGAAGGGCTGGAGGATCTGCTGAACCTGATAGGGGATCATTTTGTCAGACGGGTAATCCCTGAACTGGAAAAGCCGAAGCCGGAGAAGAAGAAGTATGAAAAGATAGTCACACAGGAGATGCAAGACATGCTATGGGACAGGAAAAAAGAACTGGCTAGGAAGTTTATGGAACGAAACGGCTTGGACTGGGAATGTGGGACAGATGTAGTGATGGGAAAGTTATTGCAGGAAGCAGAGCAGGTGAAAGGGAAAAAGTTCCATGGTCTGGAAGAGAGACTGACGGAACTGGCGGCGGTATATGGGGAATTGCTGATTCATACAATTGGGGGAGAATGGACGAGGGAAGAAGTATGGAGCAATGGGGAAGCAGAGAAGACAGTAATAGGGAATTTTATGTTTACAAACCATACTATAAGACCTTTAGCTTTTATTTACTTTAGTTGGATAAGCGGTGGAATGGATATATTAATGTGCTATATGTCTTATTTGTTTAAATATCGGAAGTGGGTTGCCATGCAGAGGGATGAGTATGGCGACAGCTGGCAGCCCCCAAAGGGGACGGAGGCGGCAGGGGAAAGCCTGTTGGATGGGAAGGCGGTGGAGGAAACCATAGGAAGGAAGATGGCAGGCCTTGGGTTTGTGTGTCAGGGAGAAGGCACCCGTGGCTGGGCACTGTCCAAGCAGCAGGGGGAGATAAGGGAAACCATACAGGTCAGGGCGGATGAATGGGGACGCAGGGCATTCTTTGCCGTATACAGCCTACCGGGCGGAAGAGCCGGGATGTACAGATACCGGGAGTTCTGTTTTTATGAGGATGAAGGCGATATGTACAGGCAGCTGGAGCGCATCGGGGAGAGGATGCGGGAGGCATTGCGTCAGGACAGGAGGAAGGAGATGGCATGGAAGATGCCTAGCTTCTGTTATCATATGGAGGACGGGGACAGTGAATTGTTCCGTGAGGTGAGGGAGGAACTGACGGTAAGGTTCCGCAGGGACAACGGGCTGCAGGAGGAATCCGGGGAGGAGGAGATTCTGACATGCCTAGCGAAAGGGCTGGATGCGATAAGGGGAAGGTCGTATAAGGAGTGCAGGGATGCGTTGTTCGGCATGGCTGGAGTCTACGGGGACTTAATCATAAGGGAGATTGGTGGCCATTGGCAGGAATATGAGGATTGGAGACTGCATCAGTATCCTCCGCGGCTGGTTGACTTGCCTGAAGTCAGCATCGATGGAATCGGACGTTTAAACCTGCCTCTGGTGATGGTGCGTTACTGGGAATGGGAAGGGGGCAGGACGATGTTGCGTGCGTACCGGGAAGCCAAGTGGCAGTATGAGAAGTGGAAGGAACTCTGTAAGCTGGGTGGTCTGGAGATAGATGAGGGGAGGTGAAAGGATGTAAGAGTATAGGCATCAGGATATATGGATGGGGGTATGGACAGGGTTAGAATAGAGGAGAATTGTTGATGCTGAATAAGAAAGTGCTATTAAATACATTTGGTGCAAAAATTGCCCCATATGGTTTTAAGTATGCCGGCTATGAATATTACCAGTGGTCATTTATACGGACGGTGGACGGGGAAGAGCAGCGTATCCGGATACAGAGGGACATACATGGCTATCCTTCCTTTACTATGGAACTGCCGAGAGGGTTAGGGGAGGAACAGGGGTTGGGTGACTTCTACAACCATTACTATGATGATGACGAAGGGCTGGAGGATCTGCTGAACCTGATAGGGGATCATTTTGTCAGGCGGGTAATCCCGGAACTGGAAAAGCCAAAGCCAGAGGAGAAGAAGTATGAGAAGATAGTCACGCAGGAGATGCAAGACCTGCTATGGGGCAGGAGAGAAGAACTGGCCAGGCAGTTCATGGAACGAAACGGCTTGGACTGGGAATGTGGGACGGATGCAGTGATGGGGAAGCTATTGCAGGAAGCAGAGCAGGTGAAAGGGAAAAAGTTCCGTGGTCTGGAAGAGAAACTGACGGAACTGGCTGCAATATATGGGGAATTGCTGATCCATACAATTGGTGGGGGATGGATAAGGAAAGAAGAATGGGATAATGGGGATGTAGAGGAAACTGTAGTGGGAAATTTCGTGTTCGGAAGTTATACAGTCCCCCCTTTAGATTTTATTTACTATAGTTGGATAGGCAGCGGAATGGATATATTAATGTGCTATATGTCTTATTTGTTTAAATATAGGGAGTGGGTTGCCATGCAGAGGGATGAGTATGGTGACAGCTGGCAGCCCCCAAAGGGGACAGAGGTAGCAGGGGAAAGTCTGTTGGATGGGAAGGCGGTGGAGGAAACCATAGGGAGGAAGATGGAGAACTTTGGGTTTGTGTGTCAGGGAGAGAGTCCCCTTGGCTGGGTGCTGTCCAGGCAGCAGGGGGAGATAAGGGAAACCATACAGGTCAGAGCGGACGAATGGGGTCGCAGGGCATTCTTTGCCATACACAGCCTGCCGGGCGGACGAGCCGGGATGTACAGATACCGGGAGTTCTGTTCTTATGAGGACGAAGGGGATATGTATAGGCAGTTGGAGCGCATCGGGGGGAGGATGCGGGAGGCGCTGCGTCAGGACAGGAGGAAGGAGATGGCATGGAAGATGCCCAGTTTCCGTTACCATATGGAGGACGGGGACAGTGAATTGTTCCGTGAGGTGAGGGAGAAACTGACAAGAAAGTTCCGCAGGGATAATGGACTACAAGAAGAATCCGGGGAGGATGAGATTCTGGCATGCTTGGCTAAAGGGTTGGATGCGATAAGGGGCAGGTCATATAGGGAGTGCAGGGAAGCGCTGTTCGGCATGGCGGGAGTCTACGGGGACTTAATCATAAGGGAGATTGGTGGCCATTGGCAGGAATATGAGGATTGGAGACTGCATCAGTATCCTCCGCGGTTGGTTGACTTGCCTGAAGTCAGCATCGATGGAATCGGACGTTTAAACCTGCCTATGGTAATGGTACGCTATTGGGAATGGGAAGGGGGCAGGACGATGCTGCGGGCATATAGGGAAGCCAAGTGGCAGTATGAGAAGTGGAAGGAATTTTGTAAGCTAGGCGGTTTGGAGACAGGGGAGGGGAAGTGAAACAGTATGAAGTATGAAAAAATAGTGAAGAAGATTATGGATGCGGAATTTGATAAGTTGGAGTTTATTGAAGGAGAGATGAAAAGGGAGGAATATAACTGAGGGGGTTTTTAGATAAATGGAAGACGGGAAAAATGGTGGGAGATAGTATTGGAAGGAATATGAAAGGGAATCGGAATATTATGAGTATGGAGGAGGTAAAGTTTTGCTGACGAAGAAAGTGCTGATGAATACATTCGGGGCGAAAATTGCGCCATACGGATTTCATTACAATGGATTTCAGGCTCACCGATGGTCTTTTTCCAGAACGATAAACGAAGAAGAACAGTATGTTGTAGTGCAGAGAGACATACATGGCGGCACAAGTTTTAAGTTGGAATTGCCAAGAGGGCTTAATGAAAATGAAAATTTAGCAGATTTGACATACCATTGCTATGAGGATGATGAGGAATTGGAGAGTCTGCTCAATCTTCTGGGTGATCATTTTGTCGTGCGGGTTCTTCCTGAACTGGCGAAGCCAAAGGAACGTTTGCCGGAATATGTCATTACGGACGAGATGTATCTGTGGATGGAAAATGAAAAGGAAAAGCTGGCAGAGCAGTTTATGCAGCGTTATGGGTTGGACTGGGAAAGCAGTATGGATGAAGTATTGGGGAAAGTTTTGTCTGAAGTGGAACAGATGAGAGGAAAGGGTTTTCATGGGCAGAAAAGGAAGTTAGTGGAACTTGCTTCGGTGTTGGGGGAAGTTTTTATACGCACGATTGGCGGGGAATGGATGTGGAAACCGGTTCGGAGACAAGAAGAAATAATAATAGGGAACGTTTTATTTACAGAAGCTGCGATAAGGCCATTGATAGTGGTCTGCGATGGGTGGAGAGAAGGGGCCGTAAGCGTTATGGAATATTATATGGCCTATTTGTCAGATTATAGGGTGTGGGTTGCAGAACAGCGGGATGAATATGGAAGTGAGTGGCAGCCGCCTCAGACAGTAGAAAGGGTAAATGAAAGTCTGCTTCATGGAAGGGCAGTGGAGAAGACTATCGGGAAAAAGATGGTGGGGGCAGGGTTTGTGTATCGCGGAGAAAAGAATCAGGGATGGGTTTTGGAAAAGGTAAACGGGGGAAAAAGGGAGACGATAGAAGTCAGGGAGGATGCGTGGGGAAGAAAAGCTTTTTTTGCCATACACAGCATAACTGGGGGCGGTGTTGCGATGTATAGATATCGTGAATTCTGTTTTTACCGTGATGAGTTGGACATGCGTTTGCAGCTAAACCGCGTGGGAGACAGGATGAGGGAAGCATTTCGCGAAAACAGAAGACAAGCGGCTGTCAGAAAGCTGCCTAATTTTCGCTATCATCTGACAGAGGAAGATGAAGAAAGATTTCGCATGGAGGAGGGACAGGCATTTGTGGTCAGTTCTGTCCATATGGATACGGAAAGCACCGACCGGAAAGAACCGAATCATAAAATATGGAAGAGCAAGTATCAGAAGGAAGTACGTTTTACGCCTGACTCGATTGTGCTGACGAATAACAAAGGGACAAGGATAGAACTGACGGATAAGGAAGGGATTCATATGATAAGCGAGCATTCCGTTGTGTTGGAGGCGGCAGAGGATTTGACCATTTCCAGTCAGTCAGGTTCCTTGATGGTGGCAGGGACTTCTTCGGTCAGCCTGCAGCAGAAAAAGACAAGCATTCAGTTAAAAAAAGGTATTTCCTTTACCGGCGGGGAACTGAAAGTGCAGTAAATAATAATGTCATGAACTTATGCCGCATTCCTGAAGCAGGCTGCAGCTTAAGTGAATGGCATTGAGTAAAAGAAAGGCAGATAAACAATGGAAGACAGGAAAGACCGGCGGGAGGAACTGGCTGATGCGGCGGAGGGGATGCAGAGGGAGCTGTTTGCGGGCCGTGTAGGGGAATTGAAAGCGGAGTATAGAAAGGAAGAGCGGCGTGCATCCGTAAAGCAGGCGTTTGCGGATGTGCTGCGCCTCTGGGACGGGGAGGGTGGCCGAAAAGCAGGGAGTCTTGGCATCTGCTATTTGTTCAGCGGCATGGCAATGAGGACTTATGAGTTCCGTCTGGCATTATATGGCGAGGACTTTTATCTGGACGGATATCCGGCTGTCCGTCGATGGAAGCCGCCCTGTTTCTTTGAAATGTTCGAAGAGGATATGGCCGTAATAATGAAAAAGCTGAGAAAAGTTTATCCGAGAATTTATGTGTACGAAGAGGATGCTGTCCGGCGGCGGTGCGTGGAATACTATCTTGCCGCCGTCCGGCAGCTATGTGAAGATATGGCGGAAGAAATAGTTTGCATGGAAGAATTCCTTGGAATGGAGAAAACGGATAATTTTTTCATTTTCTTCGGTGCATATAGGGGGGAAGGGGATATATTGTATTGTGTCTCGAAGGACGGGATCGGCTGCGGGGGATTGTAATGGGGTCATGAAGCAAGGGGGTATTTATTACCGTGAGCAATGAGCCAAGTGATTGCTTGCAAGCATTTGTCGACTGCCGCGAGGGTAAAATACCCCGCCCCTTGGGGTATTTCAAGTTTGATGCTCAGCCCCTTGGGGCACTTCAAATTTGATGCCCCGATGATTGCGGTGAGGTATTTGACTTTGTGTGCGGAAGGGAAAGGAGAAGGATATGGAAAATGGAAGAGAATATTATGTGCTTACGGCTCAGAACGGAAATCCCATTCCCCGGGTGGTGAACTGGTATGGGAAATTGGATGTAAGGAAGCTGAACAGGAAGGATTACCGGGAACTGCCGGTGCATATTCTTTTGGATATGGAAACGGGCAGGGATGTGGTTTATCCGGATATACTGACTGACCCGATATTGTTGGTGTCCAGGGAAATGATGCAGGTCATTAAGCGGTATGACGATGATATGCCGTTTCTGTTTGCGGCATTGTTTGATACGGTACGGGAAGAGAGCGTGGTATATTTCTGCCCCATACTGCCGGAGGGAGAAGAGGCGGAAGAAAGAGGGGCATCCATATACCGCCTGCGGACGGTTCGGGGCAGCGAACTGCGGATACGGCTGGATCTGGCGGAAAGCCTGCTGTGCCGGGGGGCGGTTGGGATAGGGTTGACAGCGATTCGGTAAGGAGCGGCAAATGCAAAAACTATTGCGGTGTATGTGGGGGATATTTGGAATTATTTATGTTTGTGCATTTCTTACTGTTGGAAAAGGTTTAAACGGAGTAAAAGATACGGAAAACAGAAGCAGGGATGAAATCAATTTAGAAGGGGAGTGGAAGGTAACGGATTATTTGGCGAGCAGCAGGAGAGTGTCGAATACAAGCTTTTATCAGCAGTATTTTGGGAGAAGTATTGCGATAAGGGATAACAGGATTTTGAAAAGCTATGGCAGTTGGCCGGATGAATTGGAGGAAGTGGTTTCGCAATACCGTAGTGTCAGCATAGATTCGGTAAGCAGTGAAGCATATGGGAATGAATTTCAGATGGGAGAAAGGTGGTTTGAAAAATATTCGGGACAAAATATGATTGTTGTGACCTATAACAGCCCTATGGAATGGGGTGGCAAATTGATATTTTTTGTTACGGAAGCAGGGGAGGTATTATGTTGGTATGACGGTGATATTTTTTATATGGAACGATATAAGGAAGCGGTAACGGATTTGAGGGTAAAACAACTATATGGGGAATGGGTGGTAAAAAGACTGGTTTCCTATCAAGATGGGTGGACGGGAAGAAATAATCTTTGGCCAAATGTATCATATAAGGAAGAGAACGGTGGTTTTTTTTATCCTGAAAATTATATAGGGGATGTGGTGCATATTGCAAAAAATAGTATAGAAATATATGAAAAAGATAGATTGTTAGATAGTATTCGGGTAAACGGGTATGATTTTTGTATAGAGGATAAATACGATTATCAGAATAAAAGGAAAATTCATGATGGATTGGGGCTGACAAATGAAAGGATTTTAGTATTCAAAGGAAAAAAAACGGTGGAAAATAGTATTATTTTGGATGAAGAAATAATAATTGTCAGTGAGTCTGAGGTTATTATTAAGATATATCAAGGGTGGTATCTTATGGAAAAGAGATGAGGGAAAGAAAACAGATGAAAAAAAGAGCGGAAGAAAAATTGTTTTTATTAGGATTAATAGGTGCTTTCATATTTCTTATGGCGTGCAATAGGGTAAGTCGGGAACAAAATTCGGAAGACAAATGGAATATTGACTTAGAAGGGCAATGGAAAGTTACGGATTATCTGGCAGGCCATAATCTGAAAGTGTCATATGATTTTTACGAGCATTTCTTGGGAAGGAGTATTATTATAGAGCCGAATAGGATTATTAAAAGTTTTGGCTATTGGTGGAATGAATTGAATGATGTGACTGCACAATACCGTAATGTGGAAGTGGAAATCATGGATGGTGAGGTGTATGGGAACGGACTTGGAGAGGAATGGCATAAAAAATATGATGGCCAAGATATTGCCGTTGTTACATTTGATATGCCGGAATCCAGTAATGGTTTCAGTAAGTCATCTTTTGTGGTAACAAGAGGGGGAGAAGTATTGTGTTGGTATTTAGGCAATATTTATTATATGGAGCGGTATAAGGAGGCTGTGACAGGTCTGAAGGAAGAACAGATATATGGACAATGGCAGGTAAAAAGACTGGTTTCGTATCAGGATAGTTGGAAAGGCAGGAATGGCCTGATAGATGGAAAAATATATGAGGAAGATGAGGGTGGGGATTTTTATCCGGAAAGTTATTTGGGGGATATGGTAAACATCAGTAAAAAAAGCATGGAAATATATGAAGGCAGCAGATTGTTAGAAAGCATTGAAATAAACGGATATGATTCCGGTACAGTTGACAAATATAATTATCAGAATGAGAAGAAAATTCATGATGAATTAGGAATCATTAATGATGTGATACAGATTTTTAAAGGAAATGTGTCAAAATCCCAAAGTTCCATATTGGATGGGGAAATAGTAGTTATTAATGAATCGGAAGTGATTATCAAGATATATCAGGGGTGGTACTTGTTGGAAAGATGAAAAGGGGTTTGCAATGGCAAGAGGAAGAATAAGAAATGCTGTAATTTTAATGTTGTGTTTTATATTTCTGATGAAACCTATCAATGTAATGAGTGAAGAGGGAAAAGAGGGTATATTGGGGGAAAGGGAGTATTCGGATTTGGAATATAAAGCGGAGGAACGCGATGAGGAAAGAGGATGGGATATTGATTTAGAAGGAAAATGGAAAGTGACGGAATATTTGACAGGATATCAGATGACTGTATCCTATGACTTCTATGAGCACTTTTTAGGGAGAAGTATTATTATAGAACCTAATAAAATTATTAAAAGTTTTGGCTATTGGTGGGACAAGTTAGAAGATGTGGTTTTTCAATACCGGAGTATGGAAGTGGAAGTGATAAATGGCGGACAGTACGGAGGCAAATTAGGAGAAGGGTGGCATCAGAGATATGAGGATCAGGACGTTGCGGTTATTACATTTGACGGTTCCGGTAAATCGACTTTTGTAGTGACAGAAAAGGGGGAAACGCTATGCTGGTATTTAGGAGATATTTATTATATGGAACGATATAAGGGGGCTGTGACAGATTTAAAGGAAGAGCAGATATATGGGCAATGGGAAGTGAAAAGACTGGTTTCTTATCAAGATGGGTGGAAAGGCAGGAATGATTTGCTGTATGGCAAGACATACAAAGAAGAAGAGGGTGCTTATTTTTACCCTGAAAGCTATTTGGGCGATATGGTGATTATCAGAAAACAGAGTATGGAAATATACGATGGCAATCGTTTATTGGATTGCCTTGAGATAAGCGGATATGATTCTGTGATGGCAGATAAGTATGATTATCAGAATGAGAAAAGGATTCATGATGAACTGGGAATTACGAATGATGAGATACAAGTATTTAAGGGAAAGACATCGGAATCGAAAAGCGAAATTTTGGATGGGGAAATAGTGGCGGTGAGTGAATCGGAAGTAATTATCAAGATATATCAAGGTTGGTATCTTTTGGAGAAACAACAGTAATCATAAAAGAGAGTACATGTAAAGGAGGAAGAGCAAATGAAAGAGCAACAGGAAGGCTCTAAGTCATCGGTGCTGGAGTATCCGTTTGATTATGAACGTTACATAGCCAGGCAGCTCCGTGAAATTGATGATTTGGAGGAGAGGAGATTTGCTAAGAAAGTTCTTGTAGAAGGGTTGGGGGCGGTAATCGGGCAGACGGAGCGGAAATATCGGGAATTGGAAAGGCGGATTTACCAAGAAATGGAGATTCCGGGAAGCCGGTACGGAGTGGTGTCTACAGTAATACGTCGGGAACATTATGATCCAATGAACGGAACGCTTTTTCCCGTTATCCTTTCGGACTTGCATCCCGAGGAAAACGGGGAAGCTTTGTCTGCGGAAGACTGTTTTTATGCCGGCACGCTTTTTCTGGAGGCGGATAACGGCGTTTGCGCAGCATTTGAAACGGAGAAGCGGTTTACGGGGACGGTTGGCAAGGAGGGCCGGGAAGCTGTTTTCCATGTGCGGCGAGCCGTGAGGTATCGGGATGCCATGGAATGGCTGTATCGGATTTTCCTGGACAACCATGTGCCTTGGACGACTGTGAATACGGGATATTTGGATAAATTTTATGATATATATGCGGAAAGACAAGGACTGCCGGAAGAGTATGCGGAGAAAAGCTTTGTGGCTGATGCGGATATCCGTTTCGGAAAATATGGAGAAATGGTACATTTGGATTTTATGCCGCTCTGGAATATAGAATCGGTTACTTTTGACAGCATGGATTTCATGGTTCCGTGTATTGACGGAATTTATTATGAGCATGAATTTCATCTTGAAGGGGGGGAGGGGGGAGGACGGCTATCTGATACAGTCCCGGGAAGAAATATTGGAAATCCGCCATGAAGAGGAACGGATAGTGCTCCGTTCGACAGAGGAATCTTTTCAGAAATGGACTGCTTTGCGGATGGTTCAGGGGGAGGCGGTGCGTTCTTTGGATTATGACCAGCCGTTTCTGTCAAATCGGAGGAAGGATTCCTTTATCCGCAGATATGCCAATGGGGCGGGTACATATCTGCTGACAAAGGCGGATTTGTTCCGGCGGATAATGGAAATGGATATTGAAGAATACATAGAAGCAGCGGATTACGGAATATTGGAGGATGGAGCGGCATATCCGGCACAGGAAGGCATGAATTGGTTTGTGCGGGATGAATTGTTTCCGATGGATGGGAGGAAGGTGCTGCTTCTGAAATTCAGGACGAAGGAAAGCGGGCACTATCTGAATGACAGCATGGTACGTTTTGTTGTATCACAGATACAGATGGATGTCAGTGAGTATAGGTGTGTGGGGATTATTGTCGGGTAGAATTGTGCAGGTGTAGGGACGAGTATTGATGTGGGGGCTTAGATGAGGAAAAAGAACAGGGGGTTATATATTGGTATTATTTTGGCCGTGGTAGCAGTGCTGTTTTGTGTCGGTTTATTTGTAATCAATGACTTAATTTTGGGCATGGCAGATGTCAGAGAAATGACAATAGAATCAGGAACGGACTGGTGGGCTATGAAAGCGAGCCCAACCGGTGGGGCAACAGATGTCGTATATGGAAAAGAAAGAAAGCCTATGACATATTATTCTAGCGTAAAAGAGGCTGTTGAGGCAAGCAGAGAGGGAGAATGTGAAATTGGGGAAGAAAATAAACTTTTTGAAGTGGGGGATGGGCTGATATTCAGTGTTTATATTGAAAACAATTTCATGAATGAAATACAGTTGGTATGTTTTCTGATGAATGCACAGGATGGTCTTTACTCCTATCCATTGTATATATGGACACAAGCGGTTGAAAGTACAATGTTTGGGTGGCAGGATTACGATGATGAATGCAGAGTTGTGAGAGATATTGCATTATCTTATGCATTTCATAATGTTATGGAGCAGGCCAATGACGGCATTCCCTTTTTTTATGGTATCGGTATGGGAGAGCAAATGGAAGGACTGACAATTTTAGGGAAAAGACCGGATGGGTTAGATAGAATTACATATAAGGGTAAGGAGTATTATTATTGGTATTTCATTGATGGGACTGAAATTATGAGAAAGTGTGACGCATATCAAGAGTTCCCTAATATGACTATCGGAGAGGCAATTGAGTATTTTCAGATAAGATTAGGGAAAACGGAATAGGAGAAAAGAGATGAATTATGCATGGGAAGCGGCATTGGCGGCGGATCGTATGGGGATACGGCGGGAAAATCTGCGCTTTGTGCCGGCGGAGGACGGCAGTCCTTATACGGAATTGGTGCAGGAGATGCTGAACGGACAGGAATTGGAAGAGGCGGAGGCTAAGATAAATCCGCTGTATCGTTTTGCGGAGGTGTTTTCTTCGGTATTTGACAGGAATATAGAGGATTATCGGCAGACAAGGGAGGCATTTTTCCGTGTGTTTATGCAGTATATGGTACAGCTGGATCTGCGGCAGGGACTGAGCCGGCAGGAATATGCGGTAGGCTTTCTGTTCCGGGACATATTGGCAGGTGTGTTCGGGCCGGAGGCGGCTTGGGTAATCCAAACCTTCGGCGGGGACAGTCTGCGGCATTTGCTGCGGCTGATATTGAAGCTTTATCGGTGCGGCAGTTCCGTGGGGCTGTTTCGGGAGGTAATGCGGTTTTTATATCCGGATTCTTTGGTCTATGCAAGCAATGATGAGGTACGGGAATTGCTGATTTATGTAGGCGTAAAGGAGACGGAGGGGGAGAAGGGGAAATTGGATTTCCTGAAAGGCATGTTCCTTCCCGTTAATTATAGGGTATTTCTGTTCTGGGAACATCATTTCGGGATTATAGGTGTGGAAGAGACAATGGAATTGGATAAAATGGTTTTATTTTAATTTGGTTTCGGGAAAGGGGACAAAGGATGGACCGATACGGGTATGTACTAAGGAAAAAAGAGGAAAAAAAGGAGACGGGAAGTTACCGCAAATCGGATCTTCAGGCAATGACTACTTATCAGCTGAAGGAAATCTGCAGGGCGGAGAGGATTATTCCGGGGATAGTGGATCCGATGGACAGGGACGGGCTGATAAGAGTGATACTGAAATACCGGGGGGCGGAAGAACATTTTCTGATAAGGACAGCGGACGACGGCGGGTTGGAGGCTTTGAACCATGTTATGAGCGAATGTGTCTTCCGGGAGCGGCATATGAAAGGGATGGAATGCAGTTCCAAAATCGTGGCATATGACGGGCTTGCCATTGGTTTTTACGATAGGCTGACTATTCCGTACGACAGCAGTCTGGTGGGGACGAATGCACTGGTTACGGACGGGGGCAGAAGAATCTGCGCCATACTGAATGTGGAGGCAAAAGGAAAAAATACGGATTGTCTTTACCTGACCAAGGCGGCCGAGATTCCCTGCATGAAGTCCGAAGGAAAAGATTACAGCTTATACCTTATGGACAGGAAGAATTCGGATATATTGTACGGGATATATTACGGCAGTCGTGGACATGTGCCGGAGCATATGGAAACATGCCGGATACCACTGCTGGATTTTGAAGTGCGCACGCCTGCCAAGCTGACGATGCCCCTTGCCATGGATTTCGGAACTACAAATACGGCAGTGGGGACATATCTGGACCGCCGGTATTTCCAGCAGGCAGGTCTGCATGACGGGGCATACGGACTGAAAGAAAACGGGGTAAATTATGCTATATTTTATGATCCCGCATCGGAGTGGGAAGAGACGACCCTGCTGCCCAGTGTGGTAAGCGTGCTTTCCGCCGAAGCCGGAAGACCGGAATTCCTGTTTGGCTATGAGGCTCTTCAACAGGTGGATGCCGGGCATATGGATGAGGGATTCTGCATTTTTTACGATATCAAACGATGGATCGGTGATTACGGGAAAGAGGAGGAGATAACGGACAGAAAGGGGAGAAGGAGCCGGGTGCGGCGCAGGGATATTCTCAAGGCGTACTTTTCTTATGTCATTCTCGAGGCATGTAATCGGTTCAAATGTGAAGTGTCGGAAGTGCATGTTTCCTGTCCGGTGAAACAGAAAGCGCAGTTTGCTAAGCTGTTTGCGGATATTCTGCCGGAATATGCCGTAGAGCGGCAGGATATGCTGGACGAGGGTGTTTCGGTATTGTATGGCACGGTGGCGGAAATGGCCAGGTCGGGTAAGGCAGAACAGGGAAGGGAATATTGTGCTTTGGTCATTGACTGCGGGGGTGGGACTACGGATTTATGTTCCTGCCGTTTCCGCATATGGGATAAAAGGGTTTCTTATCGGATAGAGATAGAGACGGCATATGAAAACGGAGATACGGATTTCGGAGGGAACAACCTGACTTACCGTATGATGCAGCTGATTAAGGTGGCGGCAGTAAATGTACTGCAGGGGAAAGCCGGGGAAGAACAGAATCTTCTTGCAGGGTTTGACACGGATATATACCGGAGCGTGGACGGCGGCGGGACGGAAAGTCTTTATAGGGAATTGGAGCAGGCTTATGAGGCGGCGGAATGCTGTCTGCCTACCCGGTTTAAGGAATATGAGCACAGAAGCCGGGAGGAATATTATATGGTGAAGAATAATTTTTACTTTCTTTTCCGGCTGGCGGAACGGATGAAGAAAGAGTTTTACGGAAGGTCGGGAGTTTTAAGGATTTCCCTTTCCTCGTGTCCGGTGGAAGAGAAAGCGACGGAATGGATTCCTGTGGACCGTTTCCGGCTGGCGGCAGACAGAGGACACGGACTGGAGATTATAAAAGATTTTCCGGAGGTTGCTTTCAGTATCTATGAAATGGAACTGCTGCTGACGGCCGATATTTACCATGTTATCTGCCGGTTTATGGAAGATATCTATGAGAGCGGCAGAGTGGAGGATTATTCCATGATCAGGCTGACGGGGCAGTCGTGCCGGATTGGGCTGTTCCGTGATGCCTTAAAGGAGTTTGTGCCGGGCAGGACGATACAGTTTAAGAAAAACAAGGGAGATCGGACGAAGGATTTCGGACTGAAAATGACTTGTGTGGACGGCGCGCTGCAGTATCTGCGTGACAAGCGGTACGGATATGCGGACATATCTGTCCGCTCCGAGCTGCCGGCGCTGCCTTATGTGATTACGGCTTTTACCCATAGCGGGGAAGAAATTACATTGATACATTGTCTGCGGCGCGGGGGTGCATGCGGGATGGTGTCAAGGAATATGGAGGATTTGGTGCTGAAGCTGTATCTGAAAGATCAGGATGGCAGGGAGCGGTATCAGTATACATGCCATAGTTCGCCGGCAGACTTCCGTGAGGCAGAATATGAGGAAATTGCCCGATGGTACGGAGAGCATATCCGTCAGGCGGACACGGATGATATTGTGAACCGGGAAGTAAAGTTTTTTGTCTGGGCCAAGCCGGAGGATTGGTCTTTCTGCGTGGTGCCGGTATACCGCATGGACGGTGCGCTGTTTCTTGGCAAGGAGGAAGAGTACGGTTTTGAGAACGAAGGATGGGTGCAGAATTATTTTGACGGAATGAAGTAGGGAGAAGAACGGGGCATGAGGAACAAATGCAGAAAGAGGTGACGGAATGCAGAACTTATATCCGTTGTTTGAGCGGAACAGAATACTTAAGAAGGAACTTCTTTGGTCATTGCGGGATTATTCCTTTGCACACATGCAGTTGGAATATCAATCCTATGGGGATGGGATATTGAACGGGTGTCTGCCCATGGTACGGGGGCAGGAAGTGGTCATGGGGAAGGGAATTGTCAAGCATGGAGGGTTTATTTATTTGGTGACGGAAGAGATGGCGGTTCCTTATGAGCCGTCGGGACAGTTGGAAATATTGAAATTGAAAGCGGAGGAGGACAGGAGGTCGGAAGATTTCATCAGTTATCGTTTGAGCCTTTTTCTGGACCGGAATGCAGAGAAGGGGGAAGATGAACTGGAAATATGCAGGTTTAAGCTTCGGCCCGGTTCGCAGCTGCGTGACCGGTATAAGGATTTTGACGATATGGCGACGGAATTCGATACGGTAGACGTCACAAGGGCGGACTGGGGAGGGCCGGAAGGGAAGACGCTTCCGGCGGCAGTGACGGATTATTATGCCCGGTTGGTGCTGGAGGAGAGCGGCAGCAGGCCGGAGGACATTTCCTTTGCCTATCTGTGCCTGAATCAGACAGGCGCAGTGGCGGTTAGGGTACTGGAGCATTATGTGGGAAGCAGACTGGCCGGGATGGGCGTTCCCCGGGGACAGCGGGATATGGGAGCTGGGGATGGCGGCAGGGCAGAGAGGGAAGGCAGGAACCGCAGGCTTTTTGACGGATTGGTTCGGATACTGGATGAAATCCGGGGAAACCGTAGGCGGGGGAAGGATAGGATAGGGGACAGACGCAGGATATTGGTGGAGTGAGGTTGATGTGCTTATTCATTATGATTAAGGGGGAAACGGAAAATGGCAGATGAATATTTAGTAGAAGGTGCAATGCTGATATGTGTAAACGGAGGGAGTCCTGTTTTTCTGAAGATACCGAAGGGACATGGCTATCTTTCCGGGGGGAAGGAAAAAGCAAATTGCGGAGACTGCATAGCTTGTGACAATATACCATATTTTGGAACATGCATGGTAAATAAGGAAACACATCTGTGCGAAGGGTATATGACTCTGAAGGAGAAGTGGGAAAATAAATCGGTCAGTTTAAGCAAACCGGAAATGGTGGATGGCAAGGAGGCACTCACGATGGACAGCGTGCTTTTTTGCCAGAAAGGCGGAATTATTCTTCCGGTAACATCGGGGCAAGGAGATGTGAAAGGAATAAATCTATGGGAACTTTTGAAACAAATTACCAAACTGATTCTTTGGTCTTTGGGGAAAAATTTTGTGAACCGTATTTATGGCGGAGAACCTATTAATATGAATACCGGTAATTTTGTCCATGAAAAGGAAGATCTTCTGATTGCCGGAAAGACCAGGATTTCCTTCCGTACTTTTTATAATGCGATGGAGTATGAATCTGAAGGGAGCATGGGAGAGGGTTGGCATCATAATTTTGAATTAAGGATTAAAAAGGAAGAAAACGGGAAGTTCATCTATGTTTGTCTGGGCGACGGCAGGAAAATACCATATCGGGAAGGCATGGGAAATGAATTGACTTCTGTTTTTGGCGACAGGGGAAGTCTGAGGAAAGAAGCGGGCGGTTACTTATATGCAGACGGAAAGGGAATGCAGTATTTATTTGATGTAAATGGTTTAATATCCGTGAGACAGGACAAGAATGGGAATGAGGATATTTTTGTGCATGATGGGCAGGGACAGCTTATCAAAGTATGGGGAGCAAACGGCGGGTCACTTTCGTATACATATAACGGAGAAGGGAAATTAATCCGGGTAGAGGACAACATAGGAAGAACGGTGCATTTGTGGTATCGGTATGGAAAACTATGGAAAATAGAAAATGCATTGGGTTATGCATATGTGTATGAATATAATGAAAACGGGAAAATGGAAAGTTCTATATCTCCTTGCGGCATTATGAACTTTAAGAATGAATATGATATGGCGGACAGGGTGGTTCAGCAGATATTGCCGGACGGCGGGTGTATCGAACTGAAGTATGACGATGTGAATATGCGGGCATACAAAAAAGATGCTAATGGGACAATAACCGTTTATGACAATGATGAGAGATTACGGAATATTCGGACGACTCTGGCAGAGGGAGAAGAATATTACGAATATAATGACAGGAATCAAAGAACTCTCCGTGTGGACAGGAACGGAAATAAGACAAAGTATCGCTATAATACAAGCGGAAATCTGATAAAAATAGAAAATGCCATGGGAAAATGTGTCTGTGTGGAATATGACGGAAACAGAACTTCTGTTTATTTGCCGGAGGGACCGGGCATATCTTATTTATATGATAGTAAAGGAAATGTTCTTGAGAAGAAAGATCCTTTGGGGCATATAACCCGTATAACGCGGAATAGCGTAGGACAGCCGGAGATTGTGACATTGCCGGATGAATCTCAGATTCATGTGGAGTATGATGCGCGGGGAAATGTTTCTTGCATAACGGATATGTTGGGTAATCATATTTTCTATGAATATGATGCCATTAACCGTATTACAGGAGTTACGGATGGGAGGGGCAATGTCACAAACTATATATATGATGCAAAGAGTCGGTTGATTAAATTGGTTAATGCAGTTGGGAATGTGCGGGAATTTATATATAACGAAGACGGAAAGATGACGGAAGCCATTGATTATGACGGTTGCCGAATAAAAATAGCATATGGGGAGAACGGAAAGAAAAAAAGTTTTCAGGACAAAGAAGGAAACGTTACTCTTTATGATTATGACCTTAACGAAAATCTGAAAGAGATGAAAATGCCAAACGGAGGAATCAGGCATTATGAATATGACTCTAGGAATCAGCTAATTGCATATGTCAATGAGATGGGAGAGGTTTCCAAATATGAATATGATAAAAACGGAAACCGCATAAAACTTATCACACCAACAGGAGAAGAAATGTCTTTTGCATATGATAAGATTAATCGGCTGATAAGGACTACAGAGCCGGACGGAGCCGAAACTGTTTTTGTATATAACGAACAAAGCAGGCTAGCAGAGATTATTTATCCGGGTGGGATATGTGAAAAGGCAGCGTATGATGCGGGCGGAAGGAAAATATGGAAACAAGATGTTTACGGCAATATTGTGAAATGTAGTTATAATGCCATAGGTGGTCCGGAGGAAATGGAAGACCCATGGGGAGGGAAAACAGTGCGCGTGTATTATCCGGGCGGACTGCTGAAGAGCGTGCTTTATCCGGATGGGGCAGGGGAAAGTTATGACTATGACGGAAATAGGAATATGACGGTGAAAAGGAGGCAGGGCGGTTATGCTATTTATTATACTTATGATAAGTTAAACAGGGTAACAGGCATTAGGAATAGTATCGGTGAGGAGATGAGTTTTGCCTATAACCGTATAGGGCAAATTGTTAAGGTCATGTGCGGAGAAAAAACGGTGAGGGAATTTGAGTATTCTCCCAACGGAAATATGCTTTCGGAATCGGATGCATATGGCTGCCGGCGGATTTATACTTACGACTGCATGGGAAAGCTGATACGCATGTCACAGAAGGACGGACAAGGCAAGGAAAGAAATGCAATATCATACGAAAGGGATTTATGCGGAAGGATTGTTTCCGTAACGGATTCCCTAGGAAATAAAGAAACTTATGAATATGACCGGAGAGGAAGGATAATCAGAAAAACGGATCGGGAAGGATATGAGACAGTTTATAGTTATGATAAATCCGGAAAACGGGAAAGCATTCGATATGGGGATGGGAGAACGATAAAATATAAATACGATTCCCGGAGACATTTGATCGGTGCGGAGGATGGAGACAGCGAAATAAGGATACAGACGGATATCTATGGAAGAATAGAGGCAGTAATCGATGGAAAGGGAAAGACGGTACGTTTTGAATACGGGAAAAACAGTGAGAAAATATCCTTGACATATCCGGACGGGGAAAAGGTTTTGTTCCGTTATGACAAGTTGGGCAGATTAGAGGAAATGATAGACGGGAAAGATGTAATCAGTTATTGTTACGACCAATCCGGCCGCTTGGCAGGCCGGAAAATTCCGGGCGGGATGGAATCTGTGTATACATATTGTGCAAACGGGAGGTTGGAAGAACTGACGCATAATGCATACGGAGAGACGGAAGAACGGTTTCTGTATAGTTATAATGCCGCAGGACTAAAGTCGGTAATAAGGAAAGAGAGGAAGGGGATGCCGCATGAAGCGGGAATGTTCTCCTATGGCTATGATGATGCAGGGAGAATCCGGACGGTCAGCCGCAATGGCAATCTGCTGAGAGAATACGGGTATGACGGGTTCGGAAACCGAAGCTATCTTAAAGAGGATGGCAGTATGACGGAATATCAGTATAATGTTATGAATCAGCTGATATGTAAGACGGTAACTAATCAAAGCGGTGAAAGAATAAATTATGGATACAAATATGACAGACGTGGAAATATTACCGAAATAAGCCGAAACGGGAAAAGGCTTTTCAGCTATGTCTTTGGAGCGGACAACCGGCTGAAGGAAGCCTGCAATGAGATAGGGGATAAGGCGAGATATCAATATGATGCTTTGGGAAACCGTATTGCAAAAGAAACTACATATGCCGGAGGGAATACGGCCAGGGAAGAGTATCTGTTGGATCAGACAAAATGCTGCCGAAATCTGCTCGGAATGGAGACAGATGGGAAAAAGCAGCGTTTTATCTGGGATGGAAATGTGGCATGCATGGAGGAGAATGGGACGAAAAGTTATTTCCTGCAGGATGAGATGGGCAGCCCTGTGCGTTTGATGTGGAAAAACGGGAAAAGACGGGAAAGCTACAGCTATGATGAATTCGGCAGGGGTCATGTTTCGGCAGCGCAGCCCTTTGGTTATACGGGGTATCAGTCTGATGAAATATCCGGCACATATTATGCACAGGCAAGGGAGTATCATGCGGCTGACGGAAGGTTTATGGGAGAGGATCCTGTCCATGGCAATGCTAACTGGTATATCTATGGCTCCGGAAACCCGTTAAAATATTGCGATCCTATGGGTCTGGAGGATTATGTGACGGATGAGGATGCCGACTTGGCTCCGGAATGGCTGGAGAGGATGTTGGACGGTATTATGAACGGCCCGGGACTTATAGGAGATATGCTGCGGCAAGCTGATGTTTGGACACGGAATGGGGATATTGACGAATTGCTTTCCATTTTTGGGTTCGACAGGCATGCTGACGGCGATTTCCATGTAAGGCAGAAAACGTGGCAGCAGTTTTTTGGATATAATTCTTTGTATGATTTTACTTTTGATGCGGGGACTAGTATGGACTTTCAAATGTTTCCTTTTAAAACAGCGGATGGAGAGGAATATGTTATATGGATGTGGAAAGGAGATTATTTGAATTTAGGTGCCGGTGCGGAAACCGGAATATATAAGGATCCGATATTTTGGGGATTTCATTGGCAGGCAGCGGTGGATGATGCGCTGCCGATGACATTAACGGTAAAATATGATGGGGAAGAAATCATAAATTACAGTCCGGAGGAGCCGCAATGGTGGATTACTGGTTTTGACCCTGCGGTTCCGGATGTGTCAGCCAATGATTTGCAGGTAGAGGGGAGCATTAGTTTTGAAGGAGAGCAGTATGATGCGATATGGGAAGGTTTTTTGAAGGAATATGGTGGAAAGGAAAATTTAAATATCATAATTGATGAAACTAACAAAAAGTTAACCTATAAATGGTAAGGCTGATTAAAAAAGATAAAATGAAATGTGGGAGGGGGGTGAGTATTTCTAAAACTAATTTCGGTGCCTGATTTTTGCCTCAGGGCAAGGTGGAAGAAGGAAGCAGTGCAGTGGCATCTTTGACTGATGATAACGCAGTACTGATGCAAAAGGCAGGTGCTGAATTCACTGTTATTTCTGTAGTGTAGTACTAATATGATTCATTTTAAATACCTTTCTGTTTTACTGAAATATTTTTTCGAGAGAACATGCGTAAAAACGTATGTGTAGTGGGTTTTTGTACATGTGCTTTCAGTGAAGAAGACCAGTGAAACAAGTATAAAAAGGTAATATATGAGTGGAAAGGATAGATTAATGAATAAGATAATAAGGATAACATTAATTTTCGGTATGTTAGCATGTTGTTTGGGATGTGGTGAAAATAGGGAAGAAGAATATAGAAAGGTAGGAGAATTGACATTAGATATTAATAGAATAAAAGCTAATATAATAATGTCAGAACTATGGGAATATATAGAAAAAAGGGATGCTGCTTCTATCATGGGGATGCTTTCCGAGAATGCAAAAAAAGAAATGGAGGATTGTGAGGGAAAAGTTATAGAATTCTTAGATGCATTTGAAGACAGTGAAATAGTGGAAATTGACAATGGTGGTGGTGGAGGTTCGAAACGAAGCAGTGAATATGGAAAAACATCTCGCTATCAGGTATATGGGAGTTATCTTATAAAAACAACGAAAGGAACTTTTAAGTTTGATTTTAGCTATGTTATTGTCAATAAAACTGAGCCGGAAGAGATAGGATTAGATTGGATGTTTTTGAGGCCAAATGATGGAGGGAAATATAGGGGAGGAAGCACATATAATATTAGGGTATATCCATTTGAAGAGAGTGAAGGATAGGCTAATGAAAAAGATAATAATGGCAGCAATAATTTTGTGCATGTTATGTTGTTTAGGGTGTGGTGAAAGCAGAAAGGAAGAAGGAAAGAGAAAGGTAGGGGAATTCACTTTAGACATTAACAAAATAAAAGCAAATAAAGTAATGGCGGAATTGTGGAATTACATAGAAAGAAGGGATGTTGCTTCTATAATGGGGATGATCTCAGAGAAAACGAAACAGGAAATGGAGGACTGTGAGGGGAAAGTTATAGAATTATTAGATGCATTTGAAGATGGTGAAATAATTGAAGTAGTCAATGGGGATGGGGGAGGTGCGTTAAGAAGTAGTGAGTATGGAAAAACAACTCGTTATCGAGTACTTGGAAGTTATCGCATAAAAACAAAGAAGGGAGTTTATAAATTAAACTTTGGTTATGTTATTACTAATAAAACTAATCCGGAAGAGGTAGGATTAGACCGGATATTTTTGAGGCCGGATGATAAGGGAGATTATGATGGGTGTGGCAGATATGACATTTGCGTATATCCGTTCGAAGAATAGGAAGAAGGCCGGCATAGTTTTATGCCGGCAAATAGGATTTTTCATTACCGAAATAGGTAATAGACAATATGTGAGTGAGAAAGATAGGATAATGAAAAAGATAATAATGATAACATTAACTTCTTGTATATTGGTATTCTGTTTAGGATGTGGTGTGGGCAGGAGAGAGGAAGAACATAGGAAGGTGGGAGAATTCACTTTAGACATTGCCAGAATAAAAGCAAATAAGATAATGGAAATACTGTGGGACTTCATAGAAAAGGGAGATGTTGCTTCCATAATGGGAATGCTTTCTGAAAATGCAAAAAAGGAGATTATAGATTGTGAGGGGAAAGTTATGGAATTTTTGGAGGCGTTTGAAGGCAGTGAAATAATTGAAGTAGTCTATGGCGGCGGTGGCGGTTCGTCAGGAAGCAGTGAACATGGAAAAACAACCCGTTATCGAGTAAATGGAAACTATTACATAAAAACAACAAAAGGGACATATGAATTAGATTTTGGATATGTTGTTGCTAATAAAATGGAACCAGAAGAAGTAGGATTAGATTGGATATTTCTGAAACCGGATGATGAAAGAGAATATTACGGGGGCGGTAAGTATAGTATTTTCGTATATCCATTTGAAGAATAGGAAGAATGCCGGCATAGTTTTATGTCGGCAAATAAGGCTTATTCATTGCTGAAACAAATAAAAGACAAATGTGAGTAGGAGGGATAGGCTAATGGGAAGGACAATAATGATGGCTTTAATTTTCTGCATGATGGTATGCTGTTTAGGGTGTGGTGAAGATAGGGAAGAAAAATATAGAAAGGTAGGAGAATTGACATTAGATATTGATGGAATAAAAGCTAATATAATAATGTCAGAACTATGGGAATATATAGAAAAAAGGGATGCTGCTTCTATCATGGGGATGCTTTCCGAAAATGCAAAAAAAGAAATGGAGGATTGTGAGGGAAAAGTTATAGAATTCTTGGATGCATTTGAAGACAGTGAAATAGTGGAAATTGACAATGGTGGTGGTGGAGGTTCGGAACGAAGCAGTGAATTTGGAAAAACAACTCGTTATCGAGTATATGGAAGTTATCGCATAAAAACAACAAAGGGAGTTTATAAATTAAATTTTGGTTATGTTATTACTAATAAAACTAATCCAGAAGAGGTAGGATTAGACCGGATATTTTTGAGGCCGGATGATAAGGGGGAATATGATGGGGGTGGCAGATATAGCATTTGCGTATATCCATTTGAAGAATAGGAAGGATATGCTAATGAAAAGGATAATAATGATGGCATTAAGTGCATTTATAGTATGTTCATTGCTATGTGTTTGCAGTTGTGGGGCAGAGGTAAATGACAAAGAAAAGCTGAGAATTAGGAATGCCACATATGGCAATCCTGATTGTAGAAAATCAAATATAATGATGATTAAACTCTGGAGTGCTGTAGAAGAAAACAATGCGCAAGCTATAGAGTCTATGTTTTCCGAAAAAGCAAAGCAGGAGATAAAAGATTATGAAGTAAAAATAAGAAATTTTATAGGTGCATTTAATGGAGATATAATGGAAGTGACAGAGATTGCATGCCCTTCATTTAAAAGTAAAAATAACAAAAATGTTACAAGCCATAGGATGGACGGAATTTACAACATAGAAACGACAGAAGGAGTATACAGATTAAGTTTTTGTTATATTGTTAAAAATGAAAGTAATCCGGAGGAGGTTGGATTATACTGGCTTTTTTTAAGGCCGGATGACGAGGGAAATTATAACGCGGACGGTGATTATAATATTTTCGTATATCCGTTTGAAGAATAGGAAGAATTTCATTGCCGAAATAAGGATAGGAAATAAGCGGGATGTTAAAAATGGAATTAGATATATGTCAAGCAAAGAGAGGTGTACTATTTATGGCTAAGATATTATATGACAATGAAATGGAATGTTGTGTGCAGGATTATGTTTCCGTAGTCCCATGGAAGTTTCTGGAGGGAAGGATAGCTATGGAACTGCCCTGCGGTTTCGCGGAAATGGAGGCTGAGAGGAAGGCTTCATATTATCCGTATGAAAAACGGCCTGATATTATTTTGGAAAATATGGATGAAGATGTCCGGATTACGCTGCAGCTTCTGGAAAGGGAGCAGGGAAGCGGAGATATTTATGATGTGGTATATGATGTAAGCCGCCTGATAGGAAAAGCATTTCCGGAATATAAGCAGTCCAATTTGCATCTGTCGGAAAAAGGGTATATGCCGATAGCGTGGTTTCTGCTTTTCATGGAGGATCTTCATGCGGAGCATATGAAAGCAGTTGCGCTGCCGGAGGGTGGGGGAATGCTGCTGCTTACGGTCACATATCCGGAAGAAAAAAGTGTGAAATGGAGACAGCTTTGTAAATATTTGTTGGAATCCGTTCAGGCAGATATGGTTTTTACAAAAGAGCAGAAGAAATGAAAGGGACAGAAGAAATGAAAAGGGCAGGAAGAATGATAGGAGTAGGAGGAATGATAGGAGCAGGAGGAATGAAAACAACGTAAGAAATGGAAGGAGGCAGATAAGCACAGATATTGTAATACTCTGTATTATTTATATTATCAAAAATCAATGTACGACAAAGGGGGACATGCAATGGGAAAAGAATATTTAGTGGAAGGCGCTATGCTGATGTGCCTGAACGGAACAAACCCTACCACGCTGAAAGTGCCGGGCGGGCACGGATATACCAGCAGTGGAAAAAACAAGGCGAACTGCAAGGATTGCACTATGTGCAAAAATATAGACTTTTTCGGTTCTTGCAGGCTCAATACGGCAACTTACACATGTGCCGGTTTCATGCAGTTGGACAGTAAGTGGACGAATACCGGCATCGGGATGCTCAGCCCGGAAAAGGTGGACGGCGAGGAAGCGCTGACCATGGACAGTGTGCTGATTTGCAAAAAAGGAGGGCTTATCATCCCTCTTACTTCCGGGCAGGGATATCATGGCATGCTGGACTGGAAAGCATTCAAAAAGAGGGTGCAGAATGTCATTTCATGGGCAATGGGAAAAGGTTATGCATCTTTGCTGCAGGGATGCTGCAAATTGGGCGCCGATCCGATTAACCTGAATACGGGAAATTATGTTTATGAAAAAGAGGATTTGGTCATTCCGGGCAGGGCGCAGCTTGCTTTCCGGCTTTTCTATAATTCTATGGAAAACGGGCAGGGGGGAAACCTGGGGGTGGGCTGGCACCACAATTATGATATATATGTGAAAGAAGAGGACAACGGAAAGACTTTGACGGTCTGCCTGGAGGATGGGAGGCAAATCAGATATATCCGTTCCGTCGGGGATGTGTATGAGCCTGCGCATGGGGAGATGGGTCTGCTTAAGAAAGAAAAGGACGGGTACCGTTATTGCACGGAGGGTGGAAAGGAATATTTCTTCGGTTCGGAAGGGCGGCTGTATGCATGTAAGGACGGAAACGGAAACACGAATACTTTGCTCTATAATGCCAAGGGGCAGCTGGAAAAGGTAAAGGGAGCCGGAGGAGGAGAACTGAATTATTTTTATAACGGGGAGGGCAGCCTTATCCGGGTCCGGGATCATACGGGAAGGGAGGTGCAGATTTGGTACAGATATAGGAAGTTATGGAAATTTGTCAATTCCTTGGGGCAGGCATATTTTTACGAATATAATGAAGACGGCTGTCTGGAGAGTGTGGTTACGCCGCGGGGCATACAGGGTGTCTTTAACGAGTATGACGGAATGGGCCGCGTGGTGAAGCAGATTCTGCCGGACGGGAGTGTGACGGAACTGCTGTATGATGACGTGAATATGCGTACATATATGAAAGAGCCTAACGACAATATGGTCACTTATGAAAGCGACGAAAGATTTCGGAATGTAAAGACGATTTACGAGGACGGGGAGGAAATTACTAAGTATAACGGGAATAATCAGAAAACTTTGTATATTGACAAGCTGGGGAATAAGACGAAGTTCCGATATGATGCAAAGGGTAATCTGACAGGAGTGACCGATGCATTGGGGAATACAAGAGAATTTATTTATGACGGCAAAAAGCGCATAACGTCGGTAAAACTGCCCGGAGGCGGGAGAATTTTCCATACTTACGACAAGGAGGGAAATCTGACAGAGAGGGTAGACCCGTGCGGGAATGCGGTTCGCATGAGTTATAATTCCTATCGTCAGCCGGAGAAGATATGCCGGCCGGACGGCTCGGAAGTCTGTATGGAATACGACGGCCGCGGAAATATAACAGGGCTTACGGACGCCATGGGAAACCGTACGGCATATGAGTATGATGCGCTGAACCGTGTGGCATCGGCAACGGACGGAAACGGGAATGTCACCAGATTCACTTATAACGAAAGAAACGATATTGTAAAGGTGGTTAATGCCTTAGGCATGGAACGCCGTTATGAATATGGACTGAACGGCAAAGTGACGGCAGTAACGGATTTTGACGGCCATGCCGTAAAAGCGGTTTATGATACTTCCAACCGGATGGAAATATTTGAAGATAAGGAGGGCATACAGACTGCTTATGCCTATGATGCGATGGGCAATCTGGCGGAGGAGAAAATGCCCAACGGCGGTACTCATATCTATACTTATGATAAAAGAAACCGTGTCACGTCATATACGGACGAATTGGGCGGCAGGACGGAATATGAATATGATGCCAACGGAAATTGTACAAAAATATCCGAGCCGGACGGTCAAGTAACGTTTTACATATATGATGCGCTGAACCGTGTCATCCGGATGACGGAAGGGGACGGGCTGGAAACAGTCTATGAATATACGCCCTTGGGACAGGTATCCAAGGTGCTGTATCCGGGCGGGCTGACGAAAGAAACGGTATACGATGCCTGTGGCAGGGAGACGCAGGAGAAGGATATTCACGGAAATATCATTCGTTATCAATACAATTCCATAGGGAAAATAACATGTATGGAGGATGATAACGGGAAGAAAACCATTTTCGATTATTATGCCGGAGGGACGCTGAAAAAAATACAATATCCCGACGGGACATGGGATAAGTATGCTTATGACGGCAATGGCAATGTGACGGAAAAGAAAAATCAGGAAGGATATATCCTTAGTTACGCTTATGACGCATTGGGCAGAATGGTGAGAGTTTCCAGCAATATGGGGGAGAAAACGGAATATGAGTATGATGCCTGCGGCAAAGTGACGGCAGTGACTGACGGTAACGGCAATACAAGGCGGTATGGGTATTCGCCGGAAGGGAATCTGATTTCCGTGACGGATGCGGAAGGAAATAAAAGCATATATGGCTATGACTGTATGGGGGCATTGATTTCGGCGGAACGGAAAGCTGCCGGCAGGAAAGGGCCGGAGCCGGAAAATCCTTTCGGATCGGTTACCGCTTCCGAGGGAAGGCATATGGTTTTGTATGAACGCGATATTGCAGGGAATCTGGTGGGGATTACGGATGCTTTGGGAAATAAGGCTTCTTACAGTTATGACAGCAAAGGGCGGATGATAAAGAAAAAGGATAAGGACGGCTGTGAGACTTTATTTGGGTATGGCTATGCCGGCAACATACGGAATGTAAAGTATGCGGACGGAAGAAGCGTGGAGTATGAGTATGATTCGCTGCGGAAGCTTGTGAAGATAAAGGATTGGCTGGGTGAGACTGTCGTGGAGCCGGATTTGTATGGCAGGGCAGTGAAAGTTACCGACCATGCGGGACAGGCAGTGGGCTATGAATACGGAAAGCAGGGAGAAAGAAGCGCGGTCATTTATCCCGACGGCGAGCGGGTGGAATATCGCTATGACGAACTGCGGCGGCTTTCCTGCGTGCATACCGTGAAAGGAGATATCCGTTACCGTTATGACGGAAACGGCCGGCTGCAGGAGAAAACGCTGCCGGGCGGAGTTTCATCCTGCTATCTGTATGACAGGTCGGGAAGGATAACGAAAATAATAAACAGTGACGGCAGGGAAGTGACGGACGAGCAGGAGTATGTATATGACGGTGTGGGAAACAAGACGGAAATGGTGAAGAAGAGAAGAGGAATCCGTCATTTGGACGGCCGGTATTCTTTTCTGTATGACGGGGAAAACCGGCTCACGGGAGTGCGGCGCAATGGGGAGGATATCAGGCAGTATGCATATGACGGCTATGGAAACCGGGTATATATGAATCATGCAGGACAGGAAACTTGGTATGTCTATAACCAGGCAGATCAGCTGGTAGGTATGGACGGAAACGGCAGCAGGAAGTATACTTATGACAGACGGGGAAACCTGACCGGCGTGTATGGCAATGGGGAAATGCTTGCCGAATATGAATATGACTCTGCCGGACGTATCGCTTATGCAGCTATGGATAACGGGAAATTTGGCAGGTACATCTATAATGGCATGGGGCAGAGGGTCGGGGAGCAAAGAGGGGTATCCCTGCCCGGCGGAAGCGTATCCGAAAATCGGTTTGTAGTGGATCTCACATCTGCCTACAACAATTTGCTGCAGGAAACAGAGGGAGGGAAAACAAATAAGTATATATGGGACGATGGTGTGCTGGCTATGGCGGACGGCGACAGCCGCAGGTATTATGTAAGGGACGACCTGAAAAGCCCGATGCGTTTTTTATATCAGAATGGCAGGCTGTCGGAAGCATATGATTATGATGAGTTCGGAAACCTGCAGTATGGGGAATGGGAAAGCGAACAGCCTTTTGGCTTTACGGGCTATAGGAAAGATGCCGTAAGCGGGAACTATTTTGCACAGGCGAGGGAATATATGCCGGAAAGCGGAAGGTTTGCCGGGGCGGATGCGTTCGGCGGCAATTTGGATGTGCCGGCTTCGCTGAATAAATATTCTTATTGCTTTCAGAATCCTTTGATTTATTGGGATCCTTGGGGGTATTATACGAGCAAGGAGGGAAGAGAGGCGCATCAAGTATTGCAGGCCATAGCGTTGGAGAGATATCCGAATAATGCAGAGGCAGAAAAACGTGTGACAGGAAATCCTAACACCCCGACGGGAACGGGGCGGATTGATATTTACCTTAATGATAATGGAAATGGAATGGCGGAAGTGTATGAAATTAAGCCTGTTTCTCACCATCAAAATAAAGAATTAAAGGAGGCAGGGATGGCACAAAGAGAGGGATACATAGTTGGTTTGAGATCGGAGGGCGTCCGGAATATAGATGAGGAAGGGACAACTTTTAACCCTAACAAATGGCTGGTTCCATGTCCGTCAAAACCGGGAAAATGTTTAAAGTACTATACTTTTCCTGATGCACCGGGGATGATTTATTATGGATATGTAAATGTGCCTAAGGAAGATCTGAATTGGTGTCCGGAGTGGGTGCTTGAGGCCGTTCGCAAAGTATGCGATATGAGCACTTGGGAAAAGTGGGTATACGGATTAGCGTACGGTTTAGCTTTGTATATGATAATAAATGCACTTTTGGGAGCAACGGCTCTTGTGCTGGCTGACAACGGAACCGGCAGCAATGGGTGTAATGCGATGGCATGAGAAAATTTTTGACAGTAAGCGGCAAAGGAACTTGCCGTTTACTGTCAGTCTAAGGTGGATTGTATGCTTTTTACTTGGATGCACTTTCACTCTGCGGCAAACGCAGTGTTACAAGTGTGATGTTCCGTTGTATGCATCCGGTTTTTTGGTCGGGGCAGAAATCAGTAAGAAAACTTTAAGCATGCCTTGGCGGGAAGGAAGAGAAAGGGAGAAATATGAATAAAGCTAAATTAATAAAACAGATTGTCGGAAGTGAGGCAGAGAAACTTGGTTTTTCTTATAAGGGTGCTGAAAACGGAGACTATATATTTTATAAAGAAGAGGGGGAATTAAAACAGTATATCTTTGTGGGAATTGTGCATGGGAATTATCTGGACTTGGAATTGAAGTCAAATGCATATGGGCAGAAAGCCGTATCCGTGAAGGGGAGCGCATTGGTCGGAGATAACGAGGAAGGGATGCATCCGGTACTGAAATGGTGGGAGTGGGAAAGTGAGGAGGATTTTGTCAGGATACTGGAATTGTTCGGGAGACTTATAGCGGAGAAGGGAGCCGAAAAATTGCAGGAAATCAGCGTGCCGTCAGAAAACGAACCTACGGCAGAGATGGAAAAAGTGCTTTACGGGAATTATGCGGAACTGGACAGGCAGTATAGGGAAAAGCTTGGCATAGCGGCAGATATGGATTCCCGGACGACAGCCGGCATAATCGGCACAGCTATTCTTTCCACTAAAAATATGGCAATCAAGGAAGCGGAACCGGACTTGATCGGCATAGCGGCAGTAGTGGGAACGGAAATTGTGAACCGGTGCGGCGGGGAATGGAGCTGGGTGGAAGGATTAGCCAAGCTGTGCCTGATAGAAAACATGGGAGGGAATAAGTATAAGTCGGAGTCGCCATTGGGCATTGTATTCTGGTATAGGGCAATGGGGAAGGATAATGTGGACGGCTTGCTGAAAAGGATGGGCAGAACAAGAGAACTATGAGTCCTTTCCGTTAACGGTTACCGCCGTCCGTTCTGTTGACGGAGGGTTTTGTCGGGGAACACATAAAAAGTGTGAAAAGATTGATGCTGCAGAAAACCCTAAATTGATTTCCATGGGTAGATAAAATCTGATAGTGAAATCGAACCTTGAATGTGGTACAATACAGTAAAGTATATAAGGCTTTTCCATTATGGGAAGGGACGATATTGATGTCGGAGAAAAGACGGGAAAAGTGCGGAAACAAGAAAGGAAATGAAATGATACTTTGTATTGCATTGGCTCCATGCAGAGTCTGAGGAGACTGCATGGAGGAACAGCATTGTGCTGATATCCTCAGACTTTGCTTCTGTTCTGAGAAATGACTTATTAGGAAAAGGAGCAAAGAAATGAATAGTAAAATCAAAAATATATTTAAAAATATAGAGAAGAGTGAATTATCTGAGTTAAGAGATTTTCTTATTTTATGGAGTACTCAGAGTGTATCACAGCTTGGCAGCAGCATTACGGCATTTGCACTTACTTTGTGGCTGTATGAGAAGACAGGTTCCTCATTGGGCACGGCGGCGCTTACCATATGTTCTTATGCGCCATATGTATTGATGAGCATATTTGCAGGAGCATTGACAGACCGATTTGACAAAAAGAAGACGATGCTTGGCTGCGATTTGTTTGCGGCAGTATGTACAGTGATTGTATTTGTATTGTTTAGGGCAAATTGTTTGGCCGTGTGGCATTTGTATGTTCTGAATGCGGTTTCAGGATTGATGAATACGGTGCAGCAGCCTGCTTCCGAGGTTGCCATGACACTTATTATTTCCGAAAAGCATTATCAGAAGACAAGCGGGCTTCGTTCTTTGTCAAGATCGCTGATATCAATATTGAATCCTTTGATTGCTACGGCTCTGTATTCATTTGCAGGGCTCAATGGTGTGATAGCGGCTGACTTGGGAAGTTTTATAGTTGCATTTGCGGCATTGCTGTTTTTCATAAGGATTCCGGAAAGCAGGGGTGATAAGAGCGTAAGTGTAATTCATCTTGCAAAAGAAGGGCTGATGTTTCTGAAAGAGAATCCAATGATTATGATGCTGATATTATTTATGTCAGGTGTCAATTTGGTAGCTTCAGCTTTTGATGCAGCACTGCCCGGTTATGTGCTTCCCAATAGGAAAGGCGGCACGGCTGTTTTGGGTATTGTTACATCCTGTTCCGGCATTGCCATGATTATAGGCAGTCTGATTGCTTCTGTTTTACCAAAGCCGAAAGACAGGGTAAAGGTCGTTTACCTGACAATGCTGTTCTCATTGGGGACGGAAAATTTTCTGCTGGCATTTTCCAGAGAGCCGGTATTATGGTGTATCGGACAGATAATCGGATGGGTTCTTGTGCCAATCATGAGCGCAAATTTGGATGTGATTCTTAGGACGGTCATTCCGGTGGAACTGCAAGGGCGTGTTTATGCATGCCGCAATACGCTTCAGTTTTTTACTATCCCTATAGGATTGTTTTTGGGTGGCTTTATGGTAGATCATGTATGCGAACCGTTCATGAAAGAGTATGGGGATTCATTGATTTTGAAAACACTTTTTGGCGTGGGCAAGGGCTCCGGCGCGGCCCTTATGATGTTTTTGCTTGGTGTGAGCGGGAGTTTGATCTGTATTATTTTAGGCAGGAAACTGAAGAAGTATCAGTATAGGGAAAAGTAGATTCTGCCCTACTGAAAGAAAACCAGAGCGATGCACTAAAAGTCTGCAAGAAGAATGTAGACGAGGGATATGTATTTTACAGAAACAGAGGGAAATCCCCATGCTTGACTATTATCTGAAAGCTGCGTGAAAACTAATGAGCCGCTGTATACTGAACGGTATATACAGTGGCTTGCGTACCACAAGTTGATACAATGCACCCAAGCATGAGTTTGGGTGCAAATTTTAACGATAGGATTTGGACGTCTGAAATAAGGGTATTTTCCATTGAACAATATCTAACAGCCGTCCAGGCGGCTATTTCAAATTGATGCCATAGGATTTTGGGTACTTGCAGGCAAAAGTATTGAAGAATGGCTTAAAATCAAGGGATTTTGAGCGTAGAGGGGTTCACCGGAGTGGTTGGTGGGCCTCTCTTTTTTGCGTTTTTGATACCGCTGATAGGATGGCGATTGGGGCAAAATTATACTATCACGCAAAAGTCGGCAGTTTCCGTGATAGTATCCGAGTTTTGCGTGAAAGTATAAGAGTTTCCGTGATAGTATGGAGTTTCGCCTGTTTGTAGAAAATGCTGTTGAAATTTGGGGGATATTATCGAATTTTGTCAGGGTGTCTCCTTTCTCGGCAGATACGAACACGAAAAGCCGACAAAGCCCGTAAATCCGCCACTTTTGGCACTACATAGCTTTGAAAGTTACATTATTTCCGTGTGCTTTTAAGGGCATTTTTACATTAGAGAGGGTGCGAACATTTGTTCTGGGGTTCTTTTGCCTGATAGTTTATACTCGCAGGCAAAAGTCGATTATTATCACGGAAACTCGGATACAAACACGGAAACCTCTGTACTATCACGCAAAAGTCGATACTATAAGGGGTTTCCGTGATTGTATAAGCAGTTTTCGTGATAGTATACAGAAAAATAACAAAAAGAGAATGGAATATTGATCAAACAAAAAAAGAGGCTGTGCAGGCTCTTTTATTTTGCAAGTCTGTATGTTATAATACATTTTGTATGTGAAAACAAATATGAGGAGGAATCATGGAGCAGGTTTCGTTGAAGATAGGAGAGCGGCTGAAAGAAATCCGCAACACAAGGCAGCTTACGCTGGATGATGTTGCAGAACTGACAGGCGTAAGTAAGCCCATGTTAGGGCAGATCGAGCGGGGGCAGTCCTCGCCCACCATCAACATATTATGGAAGATTTCAACAGGACTGAAAATACCTTTGTCTTTTTTCTGCAAACAGGAGGAAGCGGAGTACACGGTGGCCGGGCTTGACGAAAAGGATGTGATTACGGAAGAGGACGAAGGAATGAGAGCATACCCGCTGTTTCCTTTTGATCCGATAAGGAACGTAGAAGTGTTTTATATTGAGTTTGACGCAGGGGTGCGCCATGATTCACTTCCTCATGTGACTGGCGTGGAGGAATATATTTTTTTGGTGCATGGGACACTGAAAATGGTAATAGGTGAGAAGGAAGTATTATTGCTGGAAAAGCAGTCAATACGGTTTGGTGCAGACATTTCCCACGCATACCACAATATTTCAGATAAATCATGCGCCGCTTATAATGTGATATTTTACCCGAACAATTAAAGGAGGAAACGGAAAATGTATAAATTAGTACAAGTCAGTGAGAAATGCTATTACATAAACTGCCCGGCAAAGATCGGTGTCTATGTTGCGGACAAGGATAATGTCTATCTGGTTGACAGCGGGAACGATAAGGATGCCGGGAGGAAGGTCAAACAGATACTGGAAAAGAACGGCTGGCATCTGACGGCCATACTGAATACCCATTCCAACGCAGACCATATTGGCGGAAACAAGTACCTGCAGGGGCAGACAGGGTGTAAGGTTTATTCCGGCGGCATAGAGGCGGCTTTCACAAAATACCCGGTCTTGGAGCCGTCCTTCCTTTACGGCGGTTATCCGTGTAAGGAATTGCGGCACAAATTCCTGATGGCGCAGGAGAGCGATGTGACAGATTTTTCGGACGAAAGTTTCCCGAAGGAGATTGAGGTGATACCATTGCCGGGGCATTTCTTTAACATGGTGGGGTTCCGTATGCCAGACAATGTGGTGTTCCTTGCGGACTGCATCAGCAGCAAGGAGACACTGGATAAATATGCGGTTTCCTTCATTTATGACGTGGGCGCATATCTGGAAACGCTGGATAAAGTGGAGCAGATGGAGGCGGATATGTTCGTCCCCGCCCATGCGGAAGCCTCTGTTGATGTAAAGGAACTTGTCCGCTATAACAGGGATAAGGTGCAGAGCATCGCGGAACATATTTTATCCATCTGTGAAGAACCAATGTGCTTTGAGCGGATTTTGCAGGAAGTGTTCAAAGGCTATGGGCTTTCCATGAACTTTGAGCAGCATGTGTTGGTTGGCAGCACGGTGCGGTCTTACCTTTCATGGCTGAAAGATACAGGGAAAGTGTCGGCTGAATTTCAGGACAGTATGCTGCTGTGGCAGAAAGCATAGGGGCGAAAAATTCAGATCGCCCAGGTATAATACGGGGAAAGTGGGCTGTGAAAAACGGTATTTCCCCGTATTATTTATTGTTGCCTCTGGTATTCCTGATAGGTCTTTCCCCATTCACACAGCTCACCTAAAATCGGTTTCAGGGTGCATCCTATTTCGCTAAGTGAATATTCAACCCTTGGAGGGACTTCCGGGAA